>JAJDDV010000188.1 GCA_029260135.1 Phycisphaerae bacterium
GCCAAGGGGCGATCGAGGGAGGGCTGTTTCTTTACTGACGACTGACAACTGATGACCGACAACTGACGGCTTCAGCAAGCGTAGGGTGTACCTCAATGCCCCTTCGTCGCTACGTCGCTTCTGCTCCCCCCTTGCCAAGGGGCGATCGAGGGAGGGCTGTTTCTTTACTGATGACTGACAACTGACGGCTTCAGCAAGCGTAGGGTGTACCTCAACGCCCCTTCGTCGCTTCGTCGCTTCCGCTCCCCCCTACGGACACACTCCTCTGGACGGCAACAACGTACCCAGCCACGCATCCCACGTACTCGCACCGTTGAGAAGATCAATCACCCGCAGCATATCGGAAGCCGTGACGACACCTGACCGGTCGACGTCGCACGAATAGAGATCAAAACCGCCGCCACACGTCCCGTTCAGGCAGCAATCGATGAAGTCCACAACATCGCCACCATCCGCCGCAGCATCACCACTCACATTCCCCGGGTGTGCGATGTACGCGACGAATCCCGCATCACCGGCGTACTGAAGCGTCGTCGCAGCCCCCGCGGCGATCGCGTGCTCGAACACAATCTCATACGCGCCGCCTCCAAGATCAGTCACCCCCGCGATCGCGTTCGGCCCAAGCGCAGGGTCCGCCGCCGATTCGCACAATGCGAAACACCTCGCAGCCCCCTCCACACCAGGATCGAGCGCAACGCGAATCGACTCCGAACTCGTACCGATACCCAGTCGCGGCAACGGCTGACCCGGCTCGCTCGGCTGACGAGCGTCGACCGTGTCACTCGAGGGAAAGACGCCGGCAATGCTCGCCGCCGCACACGCCTCACACACATCGTCCACGCCCGAACCGTCCACATCCGTCAAACACGCCGTTCCCGGCCCCACATACGTTCCCCCAGCCACACGACACGCCGCCGCTGTGACGTCCGTGCAGGATCCATCCGCATGGCAGCACGCTTGAAGGTTCGCAGACGGCGACACAATGACAGCCGCCTCGACAACGGTATACGTCTGGCAAACCACCGGATCCGGAAAGCCCGAGTCGACCAGAAACGTGGTGGACATGAACGTTGGAGCCGCGACATCAAACGAACCGCCCGAGGCATCCATCTGGAAGGGCTCCACGCGAACCGCATACGCCAATGGATCACCGACATCGGCGAGCACCCACGCCCCCCCCGGGATAGGACGACCGGAGCCCGGACTCGACTCCACCAACCCGACCGCATCGTAGAAGTCGTGTGACGCGAAGTCCTTCACTTCGTGCTTGCCGTGATCGTACCCGGTATCACGAAATGGCAACGACGTCCCCGGAGTCGCGTCATGGTCGTGATCGTGATCGATACCGCGTACGTCACCCGCCCGGCCGCTCTCCGCGCCGTCATCATCCGGATCACTTACCGCGATACGCTCAGTCGCCGAATCCACACCCGCGACCGCCACATAGTGTCCGCCCGTTCGCCGCCACTGAACGCGAAAACCACTGCCCGGAATCGAAGCGACCGACTCGACATGGTAGAAGCCCAGCAGCAGTGCAACGGTCCCGTCACCGACAATTTCATTCGCCACCGTCGTATACGACGGCGCGAGCTCCAACCGCTCATCAAAGACCGTACCGATGCCTTCCGCGTTGAAATACGACCGAAGCGCCGTTTGAACGTCATCCACAAATGCGCCGTTCCAAGGAACCACATGCCCCCAGGGGCTCGGTACCTGCGCGTTCGTAGCCATACGTGCACCCAGATCCTGGATCAGTGTCGCTACGTCGACACCCGCGGTAACGACATTTAATCCGGGATAACGATGGTCGAGCCACCAGATCAAGTCCGCCGCAGCCGCCGCGCCGCCGTAGAACAACTCGACATCGGTCGTCGGGTCCCCGTCACCGTCCGCATCGTCAAAGTCGCGATTCTGATCGAAGTCCGGCAGGTACCCGCCTACCGTATCACCGTTGTGGTCTTTCCACGTGAAGAAGTCTTCGCACGCGTCATCAACGCCCGTCCCGTCGTTGTCTCCCTCGCAGATCGTTCCGAAACCACCCGGCGTTCCACCGTCACCCAGGCAGCACGCAGGCGACATGTCGCGGCAACTTCCATCCGGGAAACAGCACGATTCGTTCGCGTCGCAAACCGTCCCCGGCCCCTGCGGCGTAGCGCCGGAGAGACTCGCACAAAATGCCGGATCGAACAGCAGACACAGCGGATCGCCGCTGAAATCGTTTCCGCAACACGCTCTGGGCGTCGGATCAACACAGGTCTCGACGTTGAGTGTGTAAGCACCCGTCGCACCCGCGACCCCGGCCACGCGGAGTGTGTACGTCACCCCCGACGTCACATCCATCGCCAGTTTCGAAGCCGACCGAAATCCGCAACCGTCGTCGTCGCAGCCCGCTTCCGCTCCTCCGCAAGAATCAAAGACCGACAACGTCGAATCGAATGGACTGCCGCACAAGCTGAACGTTGCGGTGCCCGTGCAATCCGCCGTCCAGTAATGCCACACGTCGTTCAGGTCTTCCCCATCGCACGGAGGGAGACTAGTGAGATCTCCGCCCGTCGCACTGCCCGTCGATCCCGTGACCGGTGTATCCGTGAAGACCTCGATCGCATTGACGCACTCATCATGGGCCGGCGGCGGACAGGCAAACGTCGCACAGTCTTCGCCCTCGAACCAGCCGCCCCCCAGAGCGCTACACTGCGCCTCGGAAACCGTCCCCGCACAAAATCCGCGAACGCAGCACGCACCCTGAGGCGGCGGAGGAATCTCGCACTGGATCGCCATCTCTCCGCTGCCCTGATCATCCCCGAAACCCCCGACGCGGATCCGATAGCACGTACCGAACGTAACCGGAAGACGAACTTGAGATTGATGCCCGCAAAGGTCGTCGTTGCACGCATCCGCAGGGGGTTCGGCCGGACAGCGCCCGCATCCCTCGTAAACGGCCAGACGCGTATCCCAGCCGGGCGAGTTGCACAGACTCACCGTAAGGTCGCCCGTACACGAAGCTTCGTACTCGTACCACACGTCCGACTTGACTTGCGTCTCGCTGAAGAAGGCGCACGCGATCCGTTCATCCGGCCCGTCCGTCGTGGCCCCTAAGTTGTGGATGGGCGTGAGACCGTCCGTCACCAGGATCGCGTCGGCGCACATATCGTTGCGCGGAGCGCCGGCGACGGAAACAAACGACGCGGCAGCGCCCCCGCGATCCGAATCAAATCGAACCGTCTTCGCGCGCGCGTCGCCCAAATCATCGCTCTCGGCGGCCGCCACCTCTGGCGATCCGACGCTCATCAGCAGACCGGATACAATCCCGACCACCGCCGCCATCACAAACAGCGTCGCACGTCGACAGCGACTCGTTCGCGCATGATCACTTTGTACGGGCATGGCTCCTACCCCTCAAACTCGATGCGCGTACAGCGCCACCGCTTGGGCGACACCATCGCCAATCGAGTACCCCATCTTCCATCCCAGCGGAGCTTCTTCCATCACCCACCCCACCCGATAACTCGGACAGAGCGAATCTCCGCACCCTATGATAGCCCAACACGCCATCCGATCCAACCCGAAATGAAGTGACCCGAGGGGCCGAAAACCAGGTTGACGATCCGTTCTCTCCGCTGAGAATGGAGCAATGACCTTGCTCGTGGCGTCGATCGCTGCCGACAGTTGGGAATCCTTGGAGGCCCGAATAGAAAGCGCCTGGGCGAATGGCGCCGAAGCGGTCGAACTCCGGATCGATGCGTTTGAGGGCGATCCGGATCGAATAAACGATCACCTCCGCGCAAACCCGGACCGAAAGTGGATCATCACCTGCCGCAGCCGTGAAGAAGGAGGCCGATGCCGTGGCGACGCACAACACCGCGTGAATAGAATATGCGCCGTAGCCCGGAACACGGCGGCGGCCATCGACATCGAGTTCGCCGACTGGCACGGCTCGCCAGAACTGCATCAGACAGTTTCAGACATCTTCCACGATCCCGCCTGTAGCCGCCCACAACGCAGGCTGATCCTCTCCGCCCATGACTTCGACCACCCGGCGCCGCCCCACCAGCGACCCAGGATCGCCGCACTCTTGAAACACGGAGACGAGTTACCGGACGAAACGATCCCGAAACTCGCCTACCACGCCGATCACATCAATGACAGTTTCGCCGCCCTCGACTGGATGCACGAGGCCAACGGCGCCATCAGTGCCATCGCCATGGCAGAAGGGGCCTGGACCAGGATCCTCGCCAAGAAGCTCGGAGCGTTCGCAACCTATTGTGCGATAGAACGTTGCGCCCCCACCGCGCCAGGCCAGCTAACCATCAGTGACATGCTCTGTCACCATCGGTGGACCTCCCTCAACCCCAATTCCCGCCTCTTCTGCGTTCTTGGCGATCCCGTCGCGCACTCCATGTCCCCGCGGCTGTTTAATCGTTGGTTCGACGACGAGAACGTCAACGCGGTGTACTTGCCGCTGCGCGTTGCGGGTGGCGCAGATGAATTGACGAGTTTTCTCGAGGCGTGCCGCGAGCGACCGTGGCTTGACATTGGCGGTTTCAGCGTCACGACGCCGCACAAGGGTCGTGCGCTGGCGTGGGCTTCAGAGAGTGCCGACCGGATGGCACACAACATCGGCGCGCTCAACACGATCTGCTTTACCGACGGAAGAGTTGAAGGCTATAACACCGACTGTCACGCGTGTGTCCGTTCCCTGGCGGAAGCGCTCGGTGGTGATCAGCGAGGCCTGGCTGGACTGCCGGTCGATGTGCTCGGAACCGGCGGCGCGGCGCGGGCGGTGCTCTACGGCCTGCCGATGGCCGGCGCGCAGGTCACGGTGTACGGGCGATCGGCGACGCAAGTGCAGCAGATGGCGGATCAGTATTCCGTTCGTGGCGCATCGTGGGATAAACGGGTCAGCGGAACGGGGAAGGTTCTTGTCAACTGCTCGAGCGTGGGAATGTGGCCTGACGTTTCCGCCTCGCCGATGCCGGCCGAGGCACTGGGTGGATACGATCTTGTGTTCGACCTGATTTACAATCCGCTGGAAACGCAGCTTCTCGCCGACGCCGCGAGGGCTGGGGCGCGGTCGCTGAACGGCCTGGACATGTTCGTTCGCCAGGCAGCCATGCAGTTCGAGTTGTGGGTGGGCCACGCACCGGATCATGGCGCAGGGTATCGCCTGGTTCGCGACGCGCTACTCGCGAGTGGGGCTGAGTGAACATGGCGAAGGTACGTCCACCGTTCGACAAGCCGTCCGTTGCGCTGATCGGTCTGCGCGGGAGTGGAAAGTCGGCCGTCGGGTCAGCCTTGGCGGATCTCCTTCAGGGGAAGTGTGTCGACACCGACCTACTCGTGGCCGAGCGGAGCGGCAAGTCGATCGCGGCGATCTTCGCGGAGGAAGGAGAGGCTGAATTTCGGCGCATCGAGGCCGAGGTGATTGCTGAGGTCACGTCGAGCCCACCGGAGGTGATCAGCGTGGGCGGCGGCGCGGTGCTCGAGGACGAGAACGTGTGGCGGCTTCGCGTCGTCGCGACGGTCGTTTGGCTGACGGCGCCTTCGGAGGTTCTGCTTCAGCGCACTCAATCGGACGAATCTACATCGGCGAATCGACCGGCGCTGACAGCGTGTGGCGGGCCGGCTGAGATCGAGCAACTGATGGCGGAGCGGCAGGCGCGATATGACGCTGCCTCTGACTTCACGATCGATACGAGTGATTGTTCGGTGGAGGATGTTGCTGGGTTGATCGTATCACGCATGCGTACGACGGATTGACGAATGGCACTGGCGATCCCCACGATCGATTGTCGATTGTGTTTTCCTCCGCCCCTCTGGGGCGGTTCATCGAGGCCACGCACCCACGGGTTTCGTACGCCTTCGGCGAACTTCACCCGTGGCTACAGTCTGTGGCCTCTCCGGGGACTCCAGTCATTGAGGCGAGTCTGCACGCCGTCCGTCCAGACCTGGTCGACAGGCGCGGGGATTCCAGCTCCGAGCGCGAGACACGTCCAGAGGCTAGAGCAAGCTCTATTCGAGTGTAGCGTCCTGAACGAATCCGCGCGGGAGACACGGCACTCTCCTCGCAGCGCTTGAGCGTTACACGCTACATCCCAAATCTCTGTTCTCAGCGGAGTGCAAGCCCGTGGCACATAGGGTCTTGCGGCGCATTGCAGATCCGCGCGGGCTGAAGCCCCCGGCTCAGGGGGACTTGGGATAGCCTCCAGACCCGTTCGGCAGGACGCCTACGGTTCGGCAGGAGCCTCGCCCTCCCGGCGCGACGAGACTCACGCCACCGATTCACCGACTTCGACGTAGGCGGCGCCAGTCACCCGAAACAACTCGTTCTGCCGCCAGATTCATCCACCGTGTTCATCCTGATTGAGCCGGCGTCAGCGCCCGTTCCGCCTTATCTATCAAACTCCAGGATTATCGGGTTGAAGCACGAAGGATCGCCCTTGCAGTCGATGTCGAGGCAATCGGTGCGGCCGTCGCAGTCGTTGTCGATGCCGTCGTCGCACGTCGCACGGCGCTTTTCCATCGCGGCCGGCAACCCGCAGTCGATCGAACAGTTGCAGCGGTTCTCCTCGCCTTCACAGTACGAGTCACCACACACCGGTACGGACTCATCCCATCCCATGTCGACCCGTCCGCCGAGGATTCGCGGGTCGCCGTCGCCGTCGGTCTCGCCCGGCTCGGCGACGAGGTTGGGGTCTCCTGTGTTGATGCAAGGCGATCCCGTGTCGATGTGATAATCCCCGACGGCCGGGTCGACGAACCACGGGTCCGCATCGATGTTGCCCAGCCCGGTCCACCCTCCGCCGATGTCGCTGTAGGCCACAGTGATGGCGCTCGCATCGATTTGTGCAACCGAGGCTGGAAGATTACCGTAGACGATGGAGTTGGTCAGCGTGACAGCTCCGGAGCCCTGATAGATGCCGGCGCCGACGTCAGAAGCCACATTTCCTGTGAACGTGCAATTACGAACGTCCTTCGTCCCGGCGCCGATCAGCATCATACCGCCGCCATATGTACCACCTGTACCGTTGCCCTCATTGTCGGCAATCAGTGAGTTTCGGAGCGCAACGGAACTTGCGAGGCAGTAGATGCCGACTCCGTACCCGTTCACGCCCTGGTTGGTGTTATCACGGATTTCGCAGTTGTCGAGGGTGGGCCTGCCACCCCTGAGGTAAACGCCTGCGCCGTAGTTGTGAAAGAAGGACATCGTGTTCCCACGAATGACACAGTCACGAATCACCGGGCTGCTCTCGCGGCAGTAGATGCCTCCACCCTGACCACGGGTACCCGAACCGTACCCCGTTCCGTTGGTGATGGTGAACCCCTGCAGAACGCCCGCCGCCGTGCCGCGGATAAAGACTCCGGTTCCGTTGTGACCGGCGTCGAGCGTGGTCAACGACGGACCGTGCGGCGCGAACAGCGCGATACTCTTCCCCAAGATGAGGAGGTTTTCCTGGTAGGTGCCGGCGGCCACCTCGATGATGGTGTCATCCTCCGCCGCGTCGATCGCACCCTGGATCGTGGCGTGCTGGGAGGGAACGAACAGATGGGCCTGGCATTCGTCGGGCGTGCCGTTGCCATCCAGATCATCGGAGTGACCGGTGTCGATGTCGCACTCGTCGGCCGTTCCGTTCGCGTTGCAGTCTTCACATTCGTCGGGAACCGTGTTGCTGTTGCAGTCGTCGCTGGTCCCGTTTGCCACGTCCGTCGAATCCGGTACACAGTTCTCGTTGCAGTCGGCAAACTCGCACTCGTCGGGCATACCGTTTCTGTTGCAGTCGCTGCTGGTCATCGCGGCGAGGTCACATGGGTCGGGAACGCCGTTAGCGTTACAGTCCGGGCTGGTGCCCGAAGCGATATCCGTTCCATCCGGAACGCCATTACCGTTGCAGTCTTCGCACGTATCGGGAACGCCATTGCCGTCCGTGTCCGCACTGGTCCCCGTGGCGATGTCGACGTAGTCCGGCACGCCGTTCCTGTTGCAGTCGGCAGCATATTCGTCCGCGCCGATGTCGGTGATGCCGCCGAGCACTCGCGGATCGCCGTCCAGATCGGTCTCGCCCATCGGTCCTACGAAGTAAGGATCACCCGCGTCAATCGCGGGCGAATCGGGTGCAAGGTGATAATCCCCGATCGCCGGATTCACGAAACGTGGATTGGCGTGGCTGTTGCCCACGCCTTCCGGATATCCAGGAATGATCGAGTAGCGAATGGTCGCTCCGTCTCCGTAGAGCTGCATCGTGGAATTTCCGTAAACGATGACATGTTCCAGCAACGGGTCGCCAGACCCCAGAAAGATGCCACCTGCGACGGAACCGACGTTTCCGGCGATCGTGGTGTGCTTCACCGAGCCGCCACTGCCCCAGAACCCGATCCCGCCACCGTGTCCGGAGTAGATCCCCTCGGATTCGTTGTCAATGATCATGCAATCGGACACGTCAACCGTACTGTAGACGAAGTAAGCACCGACTCCGTATCCGTTCAATCCGCCGCTCCGGTTGTCACGAATGGTGCAGCCCCGCAACGTCGGCAGACTTTGCCAGAAGTACGCTCCGGCGCCATAGTTGTTGACGGAACCGTCGACGCTGTTGTGATCGATTTGGCAGTTTCGAATGATGGGCTCACTGACCCGGCAACTGATCCCACCGCCTGCACGAGACGATCCAACGACCGTCCCCGAGCCGTTGATCAAGTTGAACCCGGACACGATTGAGTCACCTGCATGGTCCATCGCGACTACGGACCCCTTCTGCCCACCATCCACGATCGTCGGCGCCGGCGCGACCCGCGCCACGAGCGAGACCGTCTTGTCGATGATGGCGAGGTTCTCGAAGTAGGTTCCCGGGCTGACGAGCACGATGTCACCATCGCCCGCTGCGTCGATCGCGGTCTGGATCTTGGCATAGGTTCCGGGGACACGGTGAACGGTTTGGCAGTCGTCAGGAACACCGTTTTCGTCGGTATCCTCGCTGGTTCCTCCGGAGATATCACAACTGTCGGCCACGCCGTTGGTGTTGCAGTCGCTCTCGCATTCGTCGGGAATACCGTTCAGATTGCAGTCGTCGCTAGCGCCCGAGGAAATGTCCAGATCGTCGCCGACGCAGTTCCCGTTGCAGTCGACAAACTCGCAGGCATCGGGGATGCCGCTGCCGTCGCAGTCCGGTTCGAGAACGACGCACTCATCGGGGATGCCGTTGCCGTTGCAGTCGGCACTCGTTTGGGATGCGGTGTCGCAGATGTCCGCCACACCGTTGCTGTTGCAGTCCGCTTCGGCAGGGATGAAACCGTGTACCAGCTCGGGCCTGACGTTAAGAAGCGTGGCGAGCGCAACGCTGCGCTGCTCCGCAGACATCTCGTCTCTGCACAGCTTGCGCGAATACGACATCAGGTTGAGCGGATCGGGAGCATAGGGAACGCCCGCCGCATCCTGCTCCGTACCGATGTAAGCGCAGTCGGGATAGTCCGTCACGACCGATCCGGAGAGCATCGGATCCGCCGGCGTATCGCAGAGAAGATCCCCGGCCTCGGTGCAGTTCGACGTCGGATCGGGCGGGCGAGCCACCAGCTCATCCCCGAACGCCGTCTCGTGAGTATGAAAGAGATCCAGGTAGTGACCGATCTCGTGTGGAAGGGTCGTGGGATTGCCCGGCGGGAGGCACGAATTCTTCATGAGGATGCCCACCTCACCGCTCGACGAAAAAGAGGACATTCCGCAGTAGCCGAAGTTGGGAATGAAGTAGATGTTGATGGTTTCAGGAACCAAATTGACGAACCGCAGAATATCCACGAAGTAACCGCTGTTGAAGTAGCGGTCGTCGTCAATATAGTCGATGGGCCCGGCGAAGTAGAACTCGATCTCCGTACCCACGTACGCCGTGTTGGTCGCCTTCAACGCGTCACACAAGACCGTCGGGTCGAGCCCGCCGGTGCCATCACTTCTACGAACGATATGAAAGGAGAGCGGCACGTAGGCGATCCCGGGGCTGCGACCGACAGGAAGATCATAGAGCCCCGCCGCACGATTCGCTCGCATCGCCGTTCGATCTCGCTCCGCGAGGATCGTGCCGCACGCCGACGACGGCACCTGTTCCGGTGGGATTTCGTCAGGGTGCAGGGCGACTTGCCCCACATCCTGCACGACCGGCGGCAGCTCCGCGTTCGCCCACACCGCGCACCAGGAAAACCCGATCAGCAAGATCGCTCGCGTGCAATGCTTCTTCATCACTTGAACTCCGTTCGAACCGCGGAACATGTGTAAACCAAGAAAGCAGCCTCGACGACAGCTCAGCCAATAGGAGAACTGTGGGGCGCGCGGTCGAGTTCAACCGGACATTCCCCACGTACCAACACTCGATCGGGCATCCTAACCGAACGCCAGACCCGATCCAATCAAAAACGACCGTGTCCACCGAGAATTCCATCGTTGTGCCTGGCGATGACGGGGAAGAAAGGAAACCACATAGGTGCAGGGAAACGATAGGAGTGGCTGACCGCTACCTTTCCAGGCGACTCGACGCTCCGATGGGGACTTCCCGCTAAAGCCTGGTGCGCTATTCGTAAGGACACTCTGTACATCCGTGTGAGAGCTCTCGGCGGGCGCGGGTACCGGGTCGCGGTCGGTGCTCGTGCCAGGCCCGCACGACACCCTCCGCTCCGACCCTCGGGACGAGCCTCGTACGGTAGAAAGGTGACTTCTCTTCCTCAGACGGGCGGGGGCGTGAACGCCGTGCTTGGATGGGATGCCGCCGATCTCCGTTCGTCTTCGGTCGCTTCTCGTGGCCGAGGTACTGAGATGGCGGCGACGCTGGGTTGGTCCGCGTTGATCTCGGACCGGATCCATCGGTTCGATGGGGCCAGAAGTTGGGCGGTCTTCAGAAGTCCCGCCCAGGATCAGAACCGGTATGCGAGTCTCAGAAACAACGAGCGGCCGAGCCCAGGGATCGGCGCACTGCCACCCATGTAGGGCTCAATGTAGTCGACATCCGAGTCGAAGAGGTTGGCCACCCCGATGGAGTAGGTCATCTTGTCCAGCTTTCGCGTGTAGAAGACCGTGAAGTCGTACTCCGGGTTAAGCCTCTTGGGGGTCCCACAGACGAAGTCAGGATCGCCGACGCACGCATAGCGCGGCCCGATGATCGTACCGCTGACGTTGATGCTCTGGGTTTCTGTGAGGTCTAGCGTTCCCAGAACCGTGAGTTTATGGTTGGGAATGCCAAGGGTGGCCTCGCTGTGCCCGGCAACGCTCATAACGTCGACGCTGTTTTGGTCCGTTCGGTAGTACGAATAGGCGGTGGAGAGCGAACCCCAATCCTTCTGCAATCGCAACATCACCTCGCCGCCATACGTGCTGATGGTCCCGGAGTTGTCATTGGCGAACTTCGTCGGGTTGTAGACGATAAAATCATCCACCTCCATCCAGAATAGGTTGCCTTGGAGGTAGAGAGACTCGGAAAGCTGATACCCCAGCTCACCTTCGAGCGCCTGTGACTCCTCTCCGCTGATCGTAATCCCGGCCTGCCCGGCGGCGGCGATGGTGTCGATCTGCGGTGTTCGAAACGCCTGATTGTAGACGAGCTTGGCGTGCCATTTCTCCCAAGCTTTGGTCAGGCCGATGCGGGGCACAAACTGCCCCCCCGCGTAGCTGTGGTGTTCGTATCGCCCGCCGACCGTAAAATTCGCCACGTCGGTGTCGACCTCGAGCTGGAAGTACCCGGCAAGGTCGTGGTACGTGACGTGGTCCCTTCCACCGTAGAACGTATCGGCGTCGAACTGGTAGGATTCTCTAAAACGTCCACGGTCGGTATACCATGTGGTTCCAACGAGCAAGTTGGCGTTTTCCGTGATGTCCCAAAGCGCCGACACTTCCGCCTGCACCCTCCGATGGGCCCTCTGATGATTCCGACCGTCCAGAAGCTGGATGCGCCACGGATGCTGCCATGACAGTGTCAGCTTGGGGCGGATCAGTAGCTTGTCGTTGACGCGCCAGTCGTATTGGATGCTACCGTTGAAGGATTCGAACGAATGGTCATAGTTGTCTTGAAGAACGGCGAACTCGGGTGGGAAAAATGCGCCCAAAGCACCGAAACCAATTCGCTCCTCGTACATGAAACGGTCATAGATGAAACGCAGGCTGAGGTTCTCGACAGCCAAACCGACGTTCAGGTTGATCGGCTCAGTATCCGTGTTGCCTTTTTGGCGGTACGAGCCGCCTCCGAGCGTCCCAAAGTCGTCGTTCGAGAAGTCGCCCATCCCGTAGAAGCCGGATAGAGAATACTTCCAGTCGTCCGACTCGCCTCCCGTCATGACCACGTAGTTGTTGTTGAAGAGGTTGTGCTCCGAGATCTTTGCCGATACGACAGCCTCTGTCCCGTTGAGTTCGGATCCCTTCGTGGTCACCTTGACGACCGCCAACTCTGCCGCGCCGCCGTAGCTGACGCTGCCCGGTCCCCGCATGATCTCCACCTGCTTGATCTGATCGGCCGAGTAGTGGTTGCCCAAGACCAGCGTGCCGAAGGCAAGCTCGTTCATCGCGATGCCGTCAATGATGAGCAACACTTTGCCCTCGAAGCCCCACATACCGCGAAAGCTCGCACCGAGCGCACGTTGCGTATCCGTACCAATCCAGAAGCCGGGCACCAGTTTGAGAATGTCCGCCAGGTTCTGCGCGCCGGATCGTTCGATCTCGTCTTCAGTAAACACAGTCACCGCGCCGGGCTGCTCGCGCAGGGGCTTCTCTCGATTGGAGGCGACTTCAACAGACACATTGAGGAGCTCTTCGAGCGAAAGATCGGCGATGTCTCGTTCGCCGCCATCGACTGGCGCGGCGACCTCGGCGCCGTCAGGAGGGGGAGGTGGTTCATCCTGCGGCCAGCTAAACGCCAGAGGTGGGAGCGCGCCCACCCCGATGAGGACCGCGGCTCGAGCCAGATCCCTAACCGTTGACATGTGGTAGATCCGTAGCAACAGAAGCTCTCCCAGCAGTGGCCGGCCTAGCGTGCGGCGAATTGCGTTAAGCTGCTTCCAGGACACGGTTTACGATCGAATCCAAAATTCCTCAGCCATCCGGTTTCAATCGGCCATCCTACCCCTACGACTCTACTCCAACCCCTCGAGAACTGCTGCGCTTCCTGAAAATGCCGTGCTAGAGGCAGGCGGGCCGGGTCGAGATCGGTGCTCTCAAGCCATCAGCAGTACGAGCGAGTGCGGCCAAGACGCTAGAGCCTATCCCAAAACCCCTGAGCCGCGGGCTTCAGCCCGCGCGACCTCGCAAAACGCCGGGGAATCTTATGTGCCATCTTCTCGCACTCCGCTAAGAACAGGGTTTTGGGATAGCCGCTAGACACCCTCAGTGCTCGCAGTGAAACGGAAGTGAGACCTCCCTCGAGCGGTCTCGGTGAGAGGAGAGGCGTTCATTCGTCCCCCATTGTTCAACGAAAGCGAAGAATCGGGCAGGGAGCTAGAGGGAGCCCCGTGCAAGCGCTCGGACGATGACGTTGGCTGCCAGCTTGCTGGTGATCCCATCCCTGTCATGCTCGGGATTGACCTCCGTGATTTCAATCACGCGTGTGCGCGGGTCGGCCGCAGCCACATCAGCAATTTCGCAGATCTCGCGGGCGGTGAGCCCCATGGGACCCGGATCGCTCACGCCCGGAGCCTCGACCGCCCGTACGACGTCGATGTCAAAGCCGAAGAACAACGCGTCCGCATCACTACCGTCAACGATCGCACGAATCGTCGTACCCACGCCTTGGGTCCGGAGGTCGCCCAGGTAATGAATCTGCGCACCGACTTGCTCCACGTACTCCCGGTACTTCGGAGAGTTCGCAAAAGAGTTGATCCCGATCTCGTGGAACAAGTTCGGATCAAGGGCTCCCTCTTCCAGCAACTGGCGGTATGGCGTACCGCTGTTTCTTGGGACATCGGCTCGGACGTCCAAGTGGCGATCAATATTGAACACCAAAGGGCGCGTGGCTGCTTTCGACAGCGCCAGACAGTCCGGGTATGAAATATCGTTCCCCCCACCGAGAACGACGACTTTCTTTCCGTCGCCCAGAAGCCGACGCACGGTCTGACGGAGCGTCGCGTGCGTATCCTCGAGGGTCTCCGCAATCTTGACGTTGCCGACATCGATCAGCCTGAGGTGCTGGTGAGACTCACTTACTGGATAACGATACAGGGCCTTGCGAATCTCAGAAGGCGCCAGCCGAGCGCCGGACCGACCTCGATTGCGACGCACCCCTTCGTCCTGCGGGCATCCCAGAACGACGACATGGGCCTCGGCGTATGCCTGCAAGTCTCGACGCACCACGTCCCCAAATCGAATATCGCTTGGGTCGCCGCGGCTATAAAAGAGCTCGTCATCGGCAGGAATAAGATCATCGAATGTCGTCATGGCAGAGATCGGACCATCCCGGTGCTCGCCGACCAGTGATCCGCAGCATTGACGAAGCTCAGTCTCATCTTGTCAGGAAACCTCATTCGCTAGACGCACCCCCGTCGAACTGGGTCTCGCAGAGCGTGCGGAAGAGCGTGCAGCGTTCAAAGAGTTCATTGCGGGTTCCGCTATCGATGATGCGGCCGGCGTCCATCACCACGATGCGATCGGCGAACTGGATCGTGCTGAGACGGTGCGCGATGATGATCGTCGTTCGACCCTGCGAGAACTCCTGAACCGCCTCTCGAATCTTGAGTTCGGATTCGGAATCCACCTGGCTGGTGGCTTCATCAAAGATCAGAATCGGCGCGGCGCGGAAGATGGCGCGGGCGATGGCGAGGCGTTGTCGCTGCCCGCCGGAGAGGCTCGTGCCGCGCTCGGCCAGGGCGGCGCCAAACCCGCCGGGAATGTTCTCGATGAACTCATCGGCCGAGGCGTGCTTGGCCGCGTTGCGCACGGCGCTCTCATCAATGTGGGTCTGGCCGTAGGCGATGTTCTCGGCCGGTGTCCCCGCAAACACGACGGCATCCTGAGTGACAAGGCCGAACTGCTCTCGCAAGCTCTTGAGCGTCGCGTCGCGAAGGTCTATACCGTCGTAGAGCACCATTCCGTCATCAGGGACCAGCAGTCCCGGCAGCATGCTGACGAGTGTCGTTTTGCCGCATCCGTTCGGACCGACAAATGCGACGGTCTCTCCTTTTCGGATGGCGAGGTTGACGCCCGTGAGCGCCGCAGCGTCCGCACCGGGGTAGGTGTAGGTGGCGTTGACGAACTCGATGGCGTTTTGCAGTGGGCCGACGTCGGTGTGTCGAGGGTGGTCTTCACTCTCGATCGGATGATCGAGCACCTGGAAGATGCGCTCCGCACCCGCAGTCGAACGCTGAACGCGGACGTAGACGTCGGTCAACTTTCGGAGCGGATCGAAAACCATCGTCAACGCGATTCCCAACGTCGCAAACGTCGAAATCTTCATCTGGTGCTCGAGGACGCGACTGGCGAGCCAGACCGTCAGCAGGCTTCCCACGAATACCACGACCGTTTCCATGGCAGGACTGACAAACGCCTGCAGCTTGGCGAGCCTGAGCTGCTGATTCATCACGCGCACGTCGACACCCCTGAGTCGCTCACGCTCGCGATCTTCAGCCGTGTAGGCTTTGACCACACGCAGGTTGTGCAAGCTTGCGGTCAATGTGCCGATCATCTCGCCGTAGGCCTGAAGGAGTCGGCGGTTCGAGCGTTTGACGCGCAAGCCCACGCGCCAGAAGAGCAGTCCCGTTAGCGGTGCAACCAGCAAGAGCGTCATCGTCATTCGCCAGTCGAGCGCAAACGCCAGACCGAGCACGAAGACGGCGCGGAGCGGCTCGCGAATGAACTTGCTGAGCAGCGTCAACATGCCGCGCTGGATCTCCTGGATGTCCTGGACGAACCGCCCCACGAGGTCGGCCGTCGCCTGGCCTGCAAAAAACGAGAGAGGCAGATGAAGGGTGCGCTCATACAGTTCGCCGCGAAGGCGCATCATGGCCTCGAGCACGGCCTTCGCGATGAAGACTTCGCCGATGTAGCGGAAGATGTTGGCCAGCACGACGATCAGAACAAGGCCGACGAGTAGATACTTCAGAACGTGCATCCGATCCGTTTCGGCCTGGTCTCCTACAAACGAAGTCGCCCAGCGAAGCCACCACATCGACCGATCCAACTCGTCCGGATGCGACTGGATGACCTTGGGCGCATTGCCCTCTCCCGCGGCTGTGACGCGAATGGGAACGGCGGTGCCTACGTCCACATGGGCGAGATCGTGCAACAACCGTTGAATCGATCGCGCCGATCCGTCCTGGATGCGATCGCCCGCGCGAAGTCCTGCCTCGGCGGCGGGGGTTTCGGCACCGACTTTCGTGACCAGCAACGTCTCGGCTTCGGACGGCGTTGCAAGAACCAGCCCGAGTCGCTGACCGGCAACGGTTCGATTCGACCAGCCTCGCAGACCTTCATCTTCCAAGAGAATCTTGAAGACGGGAAAGGCCGCGCCGATGCTGACGGTATGAAGGCAGGCGAAGACAACCGTCGCCAAGAGCCCCACCGCCAGCAGGGCACGTCTTCGGCAGGCGAGCGCGACCATTCGCCGAAAATGTTTTGCCCGAAAGCGGGCGGGCTGGGTGTTTGCCTGGGCGCCGATGGAGCTGACGGTGTGGTTCATGGATCGTGTGCTACACCAGAGATCGATAAAGGCGTATGTAGCCCTCGACGAGAACAGGCCAATCGACGCGCTGCCGGGCGGCCTGCCGTGCGAGATCGGCGGCGGACCGGCGATCGGCGTTGGAGCGTTCGAAGAACTTGCGAAGCGCTCGTTTGAGTTCGTGGCGCTCGGGTCCGCAGACGTCGACCAGATCGACGAGGGCGGGCGGTGTCACGCGAAATGAGGCGATCGCCGGAACGCCGGACACGACGGCTTGGAGCACGGCGGAACCGACGCCGGTGTGTAACCGCGGTGAGACCAGCAGAGACGCACGGGACAACCATGCCCGCTGCGTGGCGACGTCGGCGGCGGATGCGAACAAAACGCGGTTCTCTCCGCCCTTCCTCCGTACAGCCGCCTCCAGCATCTTGCGCCAGTCTCCAACGTCGGTTCCGGCGAAGACGATGCACCATCCATCGGCGAGGGGGCCCAGCTCGGCGAAGGCTTTGAGCAAGGGAACGACACCTTCGATAGGGTGTACGGGAGCGAGCACGAGCGCGATGTTCCCATCCGGTGGTTCGGGAAGATCGTCGGGCGCAGGCGTCGAACCGTTGTAGTCGGCCACGCTCACGCCGTAGGAAAGCGTGGTGATGTTCGCGTGGACGCGTCTGGCCGTGAGTTCACGAAGCTCTTGCCCATTGACGGCCACGACCGTCGCGGCGTGGCGGAGGACGGATCGGCCTGCCCAGGCGGCACGAAGTCGCTCCTTGATGTTCCTCTTTCCGTATGCACCGCGACTCAGCGCGCCGTGCGGCGCGATCAGATAGGGTCGAGAGGCGGCTCGGGCGGCGGTCGCCAGCATTCTTGCCCGTCGGTCGCCCCAGCCGTGGAAGTGGACGATGTCGGCCTTCTCGACCGTTGAAACGGCCGCGTCTCGGTTGGCGGGAGCGCAATCGCAGAGCGCAAGGGTCTGCGACTCGACGCCCTGTGTGTACAATGCGTCAAACAGCCCACCCAGAGAAACCGCCACCGACCCGGCGCTGGGTTCCATGGATTCTACAACGTGCAGTATGCGGAGACTCATTCCGAGCGAGATTCTAGGCTACACCGGGCTGTGTTGAAAGAAGCAATCGCGTCACGAGCCGTGGTGCGTGTCCTCGACATAGCCGTCGAGCTTGTGAGTTTTTCGGCTTCGAGACCGTTGACCGTACTCGCCGGCTTCCCCTGCGAGCTGCCGATAGAGCGGTCTCCAGCGCGGCTCTTGCTCTCCAACACTTTCCAGATACGCCATCAGGAACCGGGCGTGGTCCGTTCGAGTGACGGATGCATAGCCGAGGAGGCTTGAGGCCAGGCGCATCAGCGGCTTGAGTCGGCGGGCCTCGCGTCGGCGCGACGATCGGCGCAGGCCTTCCAAATCGAGGATCCAAACAGTGGGCGGTGAACTGTCGAAGCTCCAGTTTCCCAACAGAATGTTGGACGCTTTGAGATCCCGATGCGCCAGACCACTGCGTTCCAACGCGACAAAGCACTCGACGATCGTGGCCAGAAGGGCGTCTTTGATGCGCCGATGACGATGCGTGGCGACGCGCGGCAGAAGCCGCAACGCAACCTGATCCAGGTCGACGACGTTGGGTACGTACTCCATCACCAGCCAGGCGTCGAACGAGACCCCGCTCGACTCGATGAGCGCCAGCGGGCGGGCGGTGTTGATCCCGGCTTGATGGAGCGATTGCGCACCACTTACGATCGCATGGTTCCGGCCGAGCCCGAGGCGGTTCCGGATGTAGCGGAGCAGCCCGCGAGATTGGCTGCGCCGACAGACAAGATCGATAGCGGTTCCTTGAACCTGGGGCTGCACGCGAATGATCTCGGCGTCGGCGGCGTACTTCAACACCGCGTGGCCTGGAAATGCGTCGGGATTCTCCGTGAGCTGCTCGAGAATCGACCGCCACTGCTCCGGCGTGAGCCGACTCGGATCAAGTGCGCCGGTCTTGGCGGCGTTTTCCTCCGAGCGAAAGAGCGACCCTCGCCAGCCGCCAGCCAGCGCAATCGGCGCCACGCGGGTACGGGCGACCTCGACCGGCGCAGTAGATTGACTCGTAACGCTCATTCCGACTCTTTTTATCGTGGCGGCGCCGTGACCGCCAGCCGTTCACCCCTTGACGCATCGAACCGACCTGCGTATGCGTGCATGAAATGGAAGCACTTGTGAAACGATGTAACGGGCGCCGAGTCTGAGTTGAGCCACGGGAGGTCTTGTTTTGGCGACGAGTGAGGGAGAATCCGGTGAGGCGGATCGCAAGCGGCGGCTAAAGCCGATCCTGTTCCGGATCGTGCTCGGTTTGCTCCCGTTGCTTCCCCTGGAATGCGGGGCCCGACTGGTTTGGAGCGCACGCGGTGTGCCCTTCCTATCGGCACCGCGGCGCATCTACCGCTCGTTCTATCCCGGCCTGGCAGTCGTGGAACGCCAATTCCACGAAGACGACAGCGAGGGCTGTTTCGACATTCTCCTGCTCGGCGGCTCGGCGCTTCACGAGGACTATGGGGACATCGAACACGTTCTTCGCGAGCGGTTGATCCGAGCAACTCGGCGCTGTGTGCGGATCCACAATCTCGCGGCGCCGGCGCACACGACCCTCGACAGCCTCTACAAGTACAAACACCTCGACGGCTATGACTTCGACCTCGTGCTGGTCTATCACGGGATCAACGAGATCCGTGCGAACAATTGCACGGCCGATCAGTATCGCGACGACTACAGCCACCTGTCGTGGTATCGTCTGATCAACGACTTTGAACGGCATGCGGACTCGAGGTGGTTTGCGCTGCCCTATACGATCAAGTTCATTTCATCAAAGGCGGCGGATCGACTGGGCTGGTCCGACACGTTGCCAACGCATCGCCCGACGCCGGAATCCGTGGCGTATGGCTGCGAAGTAAAGACGGCGGACAGCTTTCGGGGCAATCTGGATTCCATTCTTCAACTGGCGGGCGAGAGGCGGCAACCGGTCGTGCTGATGACGTTTGCGTATCATCTGCCCGACGATTACACCGAAGCTCGTTTCGACGATCGCGCGCTCGATTACTCGACGCACAGGCTGTCCACCGAGCTATGGGGCAAGCCCGAGTGCGTGGTCGCGGGCCTAAGAGCGCACAACGACGCCGTGCGATCGGTGGCTTCCCGCTACGAGGGGGCACGCCTGGTCGATCAGGAAGCGTTGATCGGCAAGAAGGGACTGCACTTCAACGACATCTGCCACCTGACGCACGAGGGTTGCGAACGGTTCGCGGAGAATGTCCTACCGGTCGTGCTTCCGCTAGCGAAACGCCTACGGTAGGTCGTCGAGCGGGGCGTCGATCAAACGCATCGTTCGCATGAAGACCGGTCGAAGCGGGCGGCCTGAGTCATCGGACGAGGTTGCCATCAGGCGCTCGAGCGTCGTAAACGACTCTTCGCCGACCAGCTCGCCGAAGACCGTGTAACGCCCGTCCCAGTCCTTCTGCCTGGTGTTACAGATGAAGAACTGACAACTGGCGGAATCGGGATCGTCATCGAGCAAGGCCATCGCGACGCTGCCCTTTCGCACGACATTGCTGTTGAACTCGGCGGGCAGTCGGCGACCGTCCGGTCGAATCCCCGTGCCGTCGCCACGCGGGCAACCACCCTGAAGAAGATATCCCGCTTCGACGCGGTGAAACGTCTTGCCGTTGTAGAACCCGGAATCGACGAGATCCATGAAGTTCGCCACATGATTCGGGGCGTCGCCGTAGAAGAACCGGACGGTCATGGTTCCATCGTCCGTGACGATCTGGGCACGCTTGAGCGGGGCGACCTGCACCATCACGGTCTCAGCGCCCACTGCCCCGGCGTAGGGCTGCCACGTTATACGGAACTGACCCGCACCACGGAGCGTTGGATAATACTCGCGAAGGTCGACCGTGACGCCCGCACTGGCGTGCGGGGCAATCACGAGAATCGGCGCCTCAACCGAGACGTGATACCCGGTCGGCTCGTCCCAGCGACGACCCGCAGGCGTCGTCACGGAGACGCTCGATACCGAACCACCACTGAACACGTGAGACAGGGGCAAACCGGCCTGGGGAGACGGAAGCCCGGGCGCACTCCCGGGGACCGTCAGCGTGATCGGGTCGGCCGTAGTGTTTTCCACCGAAAACCGGACCCAAACGGGCAGGCCTTGCGGCACGCGAAACGAGACGGGTCGAAGCTCGGCCCGCAGGCCGGGGATCGGCGCAGCCGCCGAGGAACGTGCCAAAGCCGCCGTCAAACACGCAGCAACAACGAAAGAATAGCCAGTGATTCGCATCAGGTTCGTACGATCCGGGTACTGTTTGAACTGAGGCTCCTCCATCCGCTCGCAGCCTCATTGTTCCCGAAAGCCGACCGTTCGTCCAGGGTCGCTGTCAGGCTACACAGGGGGTCCGGTCAGGGGACCCCACCTATGATACCCGCCGCCGAGGGGGAAGTTGCAGCCGGCCTGCACATCTTTGGGCTTCATCCCGCTGGCAACGCGACCTGCGGCGTACTTCTCTGCATCGGTTCTGAGGATTGCAGGCCTTGACCGGTACCGCGGCAAAATGGCCCAAAGCGGGAGAATCGATATACTCCCGGCCATGACACCGTCACGAAAAATCCGACTGACCGACTACGCCAGTTGTGCCGGGTGAGCGGGGAAGCTCCCCGCGGGGGCCATGGCGCAGGTTCTGCGCGATCTACCCTTACCCACCGACCCGAATCTGCTCGTCGGAATGAACCATCTCGACGACGCCGGGGTCTACAAGCTCGACGCGTCGACGGCACTGGTCACCACGCTGGATTTCTTCCCCCCGCTGGTGGACGACCCCTTCACCTTCGGGCGGATCGCCGCGGCCAACAGCCTGTCCGACATCTACGCCATGGGCGGGCGACCGCTGACGGCCCTCAACATCGTCGGATTCCCCGACAAGGACCTGCCGGTCGAGATTCTCAGCGAGATCCTTCGCGGCGGATCCGAGCGGGTCGAGGCCGGCGGCGCGGTCATCGCGGGCGGCCACAGCGTTCGCGATTCCGAGGTCAAATACGGGCTGGCGATCACCGGGCTTGTCCATCCCGATCGGATGCTGACCAACGGGAAGGCAAGGGCCGGAGATCTGCTCGTGCTCACCAAGCCGATCGGCAGCGGCGTGCTGACGTCGGCGGCGAAGGCCGGGAAGATCACCGAAGGGGAACTCTCCGAAGCCATCGAGGTCATGGTCGATCTGAACGCCGGCGCCTGCGAGGCGGCCATCGAAGCGGGCGCGCGCACCGCGACGGACATCACCGGGTTCGGTCTGATCGGACACGCCCACGAAATGGCCGACGCCAGCGGCGTGACGTTGGAGATTGAAGCCGGCCGCGTGCCGCTGCTCGATCGAACATTGGGCCTCGCACGCGACGGCATCGTCACGCGCGCGCACAAATCGAACGTCGAACACGTCGGCGAGCGGTTCCTCGTGGAAGAGGTCGATGACACGCTGGTCAAGGTGTTGGCCGATGCGCAAACATCCGGCGGCCTGCTGATCGCCATTCCCGAGCAGCAGGAGGATCGCCTCATCGCCGCACTCTCGCAACGCGAAACGCGCGCGGCGGCGGTCATCGGCGAGGTGAGACCGAAGTCCGAACACTCGGTCATTCTGGTCTGACGCCACGGAATCGCATGGCGGCGCTTCGCTTGGCCATGCCACCCGTCGGGGCCCTTACGAGCATGCCCGCGCCTGCGGCTTGGGCATGGCACGCACTGTCTCCCGCACCTCCGGGATGAGCCCCCCCTGTGGGCTGTATTATCGGGCGCGTTTGGGTTCGTTTCGCAAATACGTTTTTCTCACGTAGGTGCCACTATGTGGCACACATGGCAAGGAATCTGCCGGCCAGGCCCTGCCAGGGCGGATGCGGGATGCCCGGTCGTGCGTTGGGCAGGCGGATTCGGCGGGTTCGTTTCGTGTTCTCGCACTCTCAAGGCGCTCCTTTCCAGGAACGGTGCATCCGGGCGCACGTCACGTTCTCCTAGTTAAAGAACGTCGCGGGTGATCGGTTTGGATGTAGTCTTGTGGCGCGCGCCGTCGGAGAGATGCTCGCCGGCAGTCCTTCCTCCGCCCCGTCCGGGGCGGGTCGGCGTGGGGCGTCGGTGACCACGGGTTTCGTCCGCCTACGGCGACTTCACCCGTGGCTACAGCCTATGGCCCCTCCGGGGCCGATACGAGCATGCCCGCGCCTTCGGCTTGGGCATGGCATCCGCTTTGTCTGCAATGGGCCGATTCCGTCCCCCACCGTTGCTGCGCAACAACGGGGCACCCGCTGCTGGGTATACGTCTTCCGACGGAAGCTAATGCCCGGTCAGGTCCGCGCCTTCCTCCGGTTTCGCGCGGCAACAATCCCAGTAGACAAAGGCGCAGAGCAGCATGAACAGGATCAACGCCAGCCAGTTTTGGGCCCGCGTGAGCGTCTGCGGGTTGACGCCACCGTCGAGCATGCGGCCGGTGACATCGAGGAACGGCATGATCTTTCCGACAAACGGCGTCGCGCCTTCCACGATCTCGCCCGTGCCTTCCGCAGCGTCCGTGAACTCCATGACCGGCAACTGCTGCTTCCACGAGGCGAGTTGATCGACCGCTCCCGTAAAGCTGACCAGAACCTCCATGATCGCCCCGCCGGCGATCAGACCGGACGCGATCAGAATCCCCTTATTACTGCGCGCCTTCGACAGCTTCTCGTTCTTACTGCTCTTCTGGACCAGCATCGCGACGAACGCACCGACGAGGATCGGCGTGTTGATTGACATCGGAAGGTACATACCCAGACCGAATGCCAGCGCGGAAATCCCGACCAGTTCTACGGTTAAAGCAACGACAACGCCGATCGCGTAAAGCAGCCACGGTACGCTGCCGGTCCCGAGAAAGCTCTGCAGCGCACCGGCCATCATGTTGGCCTGCGGCGCCGGTAGCGGATCCGGTTTGTCCGGCGTGTAACCCGGATTGAAGTCAAGGATCATGATCGTGCCGCACACGCACACAGCGGAGACCAGCGCTCCCACAAGCGCAAGCGTGGCGATCTTCTTGGGGCTTGCGCCAAGCCAGTAGCCCATCTTGAAGTTTGTGATCAAACCGCCCGCAAGAGACAGCGCCGTACAGACGACGCCACCGACGAGCAGCACCGCGATCATCCCGAGATCGCCCTTGGGCAGACCGGCGGCCGCCATGACGACGGCACAGATGATAATCGTCGTCACCGTCATGCCGGAGATGGGCGTGACCGAAATCATCGCAATCGCCCAAGCCGAAACGGTCGTAAAGAGGAACGCGATCACCAGCGCGAGGACGACCGAGATGAAGGTCATCCAGTTGGGGTTGGGAATGTCCTTGAGCACCACATACCGGAAGAACACCGCCATGACCACGACGGCGAACACCCCCATCAGCATCATCGTCGGATAGCTGATGTCTTCGTCCGTACGATCATGGACAACCGGTCCGCCCTTCGATTTCAACAACCCGCCCAGCGCCTGCGTCAGCGCGGTGATAATCACCTTGCTCATCTTCAGGATCGAAAGGAGTCCGGCCGTGAAGATCGCGCCGATCCCCATCACGCGCGGTACCTGGTACCAGATGTCGTGCGCGTCTGTCGATGCGACAGCGGCGTTGATCGTCTGAAGTTGGCCCAGCTCCAGGCTGCCGAGCAGCGGCGTAATGACGAGCACCGAAAGGAACGAGCCGGCACAAATGATCGACGCGTAGCGCAATCCGATGATGAAGCCCAGTCCCAGGAAGTAGGCACCCGCAGCCATCGACACCACCGCCTTAAACTTCGCGGTCAGTGTCGCGAACAGCCCCACGCTCCCGAAGGACAGTGTCTCGACGCGATAGACCACTTCCTTGCCCAGAGCATGCAGCTCGGCCTTGCCCGTCGTGAAGACGTCGCTGAAGAGCTTGAGCCCGGTCGCTGCAAACGTGTAAACAGCGGACAAGAGGAACGAGTAGATCAGAATCCATGCCTGGTGCGTGCTGCCCGATGCTCCGGTGACAAGGATCTCATTGGTGGCGGTGGCTTCGGGGAACGGCAGCTTGCCGTGCATCTCCTTGACGAAGTAGCGGCGGAACGGAATCAGGAAGATGATGCCCAGAATCGCCCCCAGAAACGGGACCAGCGTGATCTGGAAGAAGATCGACGTGTTGCTCATCTCCAGGCTGGTGTTGAGCTTGAGGATGTAGATCGCCGGCATCGTGAAGCAGGTACCGCCTGCGACGTAGCCGGACGTCGTGCTGATCGCCAGGGCGTAGACGTTCTCGAGGATCGAGCTGGCCCGCGAACTCATCTTCACCAGGAAGCCCGACATGCCCACCGCGAGAATCGATATCGGGATGGCCGTCTCGATGCCCTGCCCCGCCTTGAGCGCCAGGAACGTGGCCGCGACGGAGAAGATGATGTTCATCGCCAGGCCGAAGACCATCGCACGGGCGGTCAATTCCGGCACCTGCGCATCCGGAGGCACCATTGGAACGAACTTCTCGCCTGGTTTGAGTTCGCGATAGGCGTTCTCGGGGAATTTCGTGAAGCTCTGCGGATCGTCCATGCCTGGTTCCTTGTGACGCCG
>JAJDDV010000189.1 GCA_029260135.1 Phycisphaerae bacterium
AACCGCCAGCGACGTTTCCGTCGCGAAGTGAGTGACGGTGTCGATCGTATAGGTCGGCCCGACCCTCGTCAGATCAAAATCACTCCATGAAAACAACGGCTCGTTCTCGATGGCCAGCCGAACCATGGCGGAACGCAGGTCCGGATCGGCAAGAGACCTGCGGTGCTTGTGCGGCGGCGTCGCGGACGGAAGTAAGATGACCCGATCCAGGTGGAGCCGTTCCGCGATCGTTCCGGCAACGATCAAGTGCCCGCAGTGAACGGGGTCAAAACTACCGCCGAAGAGTCCAAGTCGAGTTGGCATCAACGATTCGCCACCCAAGAACAGCCTGCCGTGCCCCATGAACCACCGCCGACGACACCGGGTGGCTCGCCAGAGGGCTCGGACAGCCCTGACCTTAAGGCCCGTCACCCTGGCGACCGATAATCCCGAAGTACGCCGTCGTGTTTTGGCTTCGTGGGGTCATGGTCGCACAACACACTTACCATGTTAGCTTCGTTCTAGCGACACACAATCGTCGCGATGTCCTCGTTCCCACGCTGGAACGCCTCCAACACTGCGGATTTGATCGCGACGACGTACAGATCATCCTCGTGGATAATGCCTCCACGGACGGCACCGTCGAAGCGGCCCGCGACCAGTGTGACGAAGTGATCCCCCTGGACCGCAACGCCGGAAGTTGCGCCAAGGCGTTCGGCGTTCCGGCGGCGACCGGCCGCTACATCGTCTTTCTGGATGACGACTCCTGTCCGCAGACGGGCAGCGTCCAGCGCATGGTGGAGCATTTTCAAAACGACCCGGACCTCGGGGCGGCCGGATTCTCCATCCATCTTCCCGACGGCGGCGAGGAGGGCGCTGCGCTCCCAGGTGTCTTTGTAGGTTGCGGCGTGGGGTTTCGGTCTGAGGCGCTGCGCGATTGTGGCGGACTCGATCGCACATTCTTCATGCAGGCGGAAGAGTATGACCTCGCGTTTCGACTGGTCGGCGCAGGATGGCGAGTTCAGGCGTTCGACGATCTGCACGTCGACCATCAGAAAACGAATCAGGCGCGCAAGAGCGAACGAACGACCTACTTCGACATTCGCAACAACCTTCGCGTGGCCGCCCGCTATCTACCGGCGCCGATGCATCACGTCTACCGTTCAGACTGGACCCATCGCTACGCCTGGCTGGCCGAGAACGACGGCCACGGAACCTCCTTTCGTCGCGGCCTCCGCGACGGTCGATGGCGAGGCGTCTTGGAGCGCTGGACCCGCCCGCGCAGGCGGCTCTCCAACGCCCATGTCGAGCGGTTCTTTCGCTGGGAATACATCGAGCGCCAAATGGCCGCGATCGCAGCCCAGGGCGTTGGGAGAATTGTCCTCGCCGACCTCGGCAAGAACGTCTATGCTTACCTTCGCGCGGCGCAGAGGGCGGACCTCGACATCCTCGCCATCGGAGATGATCGCTTTGCGAAAGCCGGTCGACGGTATCGTGGGCTGATGCTTGTCCCGCTCGACGAAGCACTCAGCCGAAACGCGGAAGCCGTCGTCGTAGCGAACTGTTCGACCGTCCACGGAAAGGTCACGGCCAAGCGCGTGGTCTCGTGTACAACGCTGCCGGTCTACCATTGGTGGGGCTCGGAGGAACCGCGTAACGTAGCACGGACTCCATGGCTCCAGACAACCGCGCCGGCCGACGTCGCCGGCGTTGCACGACTTCTTTAGGAATACGCTGTGTCCAAAGTCGCACTGATCACGGGAATCACCGGCCAGGACGGTTCCTACCTGGCAGAGTTGCTGCTTGAAAAGGGCTACTGCGTTCACGGCGTCGTTCGCCGTTCGAGCGTGTTCACGACCGAGCGAATCGACCATCTCTATCGCGATCTCCACGAGGACAACGTCCGTCTCTACCTGCACTACGGCGATCTCCTCGACGCGGCCGGCCTTCGCCACATCATGAGCGAGGTCAAACCGGACGAAGTCTACAACTTGGCAGCCCAATCGCATGTGCGAACGAGCTTTGACCAACCCGTTTACACCGCTGAAGTCGTCGCCATCGGAACGCTCAACCTGCTCGAAGCCCTTCGCGATCACCGCGACGCAACCGGTCAGCAGGTCCGCTTTTACCAGGCCTCCAGCAGCGAGATGTTCGGAAAGGCTGAGGTCGCCCCCCAGAACGAAAAGACCCCCTTCTACCCGCGAAGCCCCTACGCCTGCGCAAAGGTGTACGCCTACTGGCAGGTCATCAACCACCGCGAGGCCTATGACCTCTTCGCCTGCAATGGAATCCTCTTCAACCACGAATCACCCCGCCGCGGCGAGACGTTCGTTACGCGCAAGATCACGCGCGCAGCCACGCGCATCAAACTGGGCCTGCAGAAGGCGATCTACCTGGGCAACCTGGACGCGAAGCGCGACTGGGGATTCGCCGGTGACTACGTCGAGGCCATGCGTTTGATGCTCGACCAAGGCGCCCCTGACGATTATGTGGTGGCGACCGGTCAGTGTCACAGTATTCGCGACTTCCTCGACGAGGCATTCTCCTACCTGGAAATGAGCTGGAAAGACTTCGTTCGGTTCGATGCCCGATATCTTCGACCCACGGAAGTCAACCTGTTGGAGGGCGACGCCTCAAAGGCCCGCGAGAAACTCGGGTGGAAACCCACCGTCAACATGCAACAGCTCTGTCGAAGGATGGTCGACGCCGACATGAAACTGGCACGCCGTGAACGTGCCCTCGTCGACGCAGGGCACTGAGGCAGCTGGGCGCCAAACGCATCTGAACCTCGAACTCAGGGACCGGGTGACGGCGCCTCCGTCGACGCGGACTCCATGCGAGCCTGCACACGTTCGAGCGATTCCCGGCTCGTTTCGCCAAGGACCCCATCAGGAAGCGCCTGAAGTTCCGCCAGAACCGCTCGCACACGTTCGGCGGCGGCGGGCGCGTGCGGTGCATCGACGTACGCTGCGATCAGCTCGACGACTTGCCCCTTCCCCGCTGGTTCACGCGATGATTCAACCAACTGGCGGACCAATTCCGAAAGCCTGGACGCGTGGTGACTCGTCAGCTTGGCCGACAAGAGACGCAATCCGATCGGAAAAGCCTCGCCCGCGTCGCGTGATCGTCGAAGATCCCATAGCGCCTGCAAATGCTCGATCGCATCCGCGTGGCGATCGAGATCCAAAAGGACCCCACCCAGACGGTCGAGAACCGTCTCGCGCTGGGTTGTGTCGCCGTTGGCTGTAGCGAGTGATTCCGTCAGCCCAAGAAGATACGCCGCTTCAATTTCGGGTAGATCGCTGAGACGTTGCGCCATCGCCACCTGCTCTTCGATGGATCGACGCGCAGCGAACGCGAGGAATCCCCGCCATGCCGCGTCTCGCGCACGTTCATTCGGCTCATCCGCCGGACGAAGCCTCATCAATAGCCGTTCGAGATCCGCCTCTTCGCGACCAAATCGCCCCAGCGTCTCGATCGCTTCCACACGAACAAACGGATCGGAATGCGCAACGAGCGTCCGCAGACGAGGAAGCCGCGAGACATCGCCGATCGCGCGCAGACCGCGTATGGCTTCGCGCAACACGGTGGAATCATCGGACTCGACCGCAGAATAGAACGTCTCTGCGAAGGATGCGTCCGCTACGCCGGCCATCGCAGTCAGTAGAGCGACCCGAAGCGACACCTGATCCAGCGGAACCGTCGCATAGCGGTTGGCAAGGACCTCGACCGTTGCAGCCTGATCCGATGACCTGCTTCCGTGCGCGGCGACATTGCCCAGCGCCATCGCCGCCTCGCGAACGCAGGCCAGTTTGCTCTGCGGTTCGGCGATTTCGTGCACCATGGCCGGAACCGCCGCAGGATGGTCCAGTTTGCCCAACGCCACAAAGATCGCACAGCGCGTCGCGGTATCCTCTTCCCGCTGCAGTTGCGCAAGAATGGCCTCCACGACGGCGGGATCCGAGAGGTTCTGTGCGATCTCGAGAACATCCCGGCGAATCACGGGCGAGCCCTTCTCCAGAAGCGCGAGTACGGCCGCCAGAACCTCACCCTCCGGGCGTTTCCCTTCGTCGGCGATACGCGCCTTGATGATCGCCAGCGCCGTTCCATGGACCTGGGCGATGGGATCCCCAAGCCACTCCGCCAACTTGCCCGGGCGATCGTCGGGACTGAGAGACCGGTAGATCTCACGCTGAAATCCCCCAATCCGACTCGATAAAGCCTCTCTGAGGAGACGTTCGATCTCCCGCTGCATCTGAAGCCGATCCTCGGCTTGACGCCAGCGATCCCGATGAATGCGAAGCTGGCGCGAAAGCCAAGCGTCTTCACTCAAATGAGACTCCGCTTCCCACCAGGCGCGCCACTGCACGACGTCACGTCCGAAGGTCTGCGGAAAGACGGGTTCCAGCGCAGCCATCACTCGTTCCGCGACTTCCGGAACGTCCGCATCGAGCAGGCGAATCAACTGCGCCACGACCTCACGTCGGTGGGTGTTGGGTGTCAACGCGTTGACCGCGGCGAGACGCTTGGGAACCGGAACATCCTTCTGTGCCGCCAACGCCCCGAGTGCTGCGGGAACCTCGGAGCCGGAAAAATCCGAAAGGGCCTGTGCCGCCATCGCCCGGATGTCCTCCGCCTCGGCGCCGAGGCGGTCGATCAGTGGCGCGACCAGCCCGTGATCCAACTCCTCCGGGCTGCGGCGGGCGCGATCGGCGATCACGGCACAAAGCGCGCGTTGAACCTCAGGGCCGGTCGACGGACCCAACAACTCGATCACCATGGACCCGGCTTCAGCGGTACCGAGGGACAGAAGTGTCTCTGCCCATCGGCGGCGCTCGACCGACCGCGCTTCCGGGTCAACCAGACCCTCGCGGCAGCGTTCGAGGAGGGCGAGTTGATCGTCCGGCGCCGGAATCTCCGCAGGATCGGTCACCTGCGAGCGAACCGAGGGTATCCCGATCCAGCAAACGACAAATCCGACCGAAAGGGCAAACCGCACGATCGTCCTCCATGCACGAACCCCGACGCTCCTCGAACGGCATCGAGAGAGTGGCCGGGACCCGTTGTAACGGCTCAACGACCGCGCAGCAATCCCGGACCCGGAGCAACCCACCTGAAGTCGTATCGGCGCATCGCGCCTGGAATTTGATGACAAATGGAAGCGATGTGCGCCAACGATCAGCACCCCGACGAACGTACCCCTTAGGCGCCGGACTCGATCTCTTTCGCCTTCGCCGTGAGAATGGACTGAATCTCATCCTCGTATTTTTTCGTATGCTTCTGGACGACGTCTTTGAGATCCTTGGACTGATCCTCACTGATTTCCTTGGCCTTCTCGGCGGCGTCCGCCGCCTTGTTCGCATCGCGCCGCGCGTTCCGGACGACAACCTTCTGTGCCTCGCCCATCTTTTTCACCTGCAAGACCATCTGTTGGCGGCGCTCCCCCGACAGCGGGGGCACCGGAAGGCGGACGGCTTTCCCGTCGTTCTGTGGTGCGATCCCCAGATCCGATGTCTGCAGGCCCTTTTCGATGTCCTTCAGGGTCCCAGGGTCGAAGGGCTTCACGAGCAGCGTTCCGGGGTCCGGAACGGAGATCGTCGCCAGTTCACGAAGCTCCATCGTGCTGCCGTAACTGGAAACCTCGATCCTGAGGTGCTCAACCAGACCCGGATGCGCACGCCCCGTTCGCACGGCGCGAACCTCCTGCTTGAGAAACTCCACGGCCTTGGACATGTTGGCGACACATTCCTTCTCGATGGCGCTGACCGACATTGAACCGTTCTCCCAGTGACTGGCCACGTCGTGGCGGATTCCTGAGCGGTCGATTCTACATCAGTTTTGACAACGAAGGAAGACGATCCCCGCCGCCCCTTCGGACCCGGACCGAACGCCGCCCGGCGCGCGCCCGACTCGCCCCGCACCCTGCAAAGCGAGCCGGGCCGGCTCCGAAACGTCCAGTACCGTGTTTCACAAGTTCCACGACGATCGGTCGGGTGCCAAGCCCAAGCGCAGCGCGGCCATGTGGATCACACCCCTACAGCGCATGCCCCCGACTCCGGCTTGGGCATGGCGCCCTGCTCGCTCAGTCGCGCGACTTCTGAAACAGAATACTAGTTGGCCTCGACCGAGATCCTTCGGGGCTTGACCGCCTCGGTCTTCGGCAAATGAAGCGTCAAGACGCCTTCACTGAAGTCGGCACGAATGCGTGACGAGTCGATGGCATCACCCACCGCAAGCGTCCGGTGGAAGTCGCCGACGCCGTACTCCTTGACCAGGTAGCCCACATCCCGGGGATGACGCGGCTGAACCTTCCCGTCGATGCTCAGCGTTCCCTTCTCGAACTGAATGTCGACGGCGTCGGCGCAAACTCCCGGCATGTCTACCAGAACGGTCCACTCGTCCCTGCGCTCGACGATGTCGACGTCCGGACGATACAACCTGTCACGCGGCGAGCCCTCCACGCGCTGAACGTCAGCGTTGTTGGGCCTCTCGATGGATGATGCTGTCATGATGTTGTCTCCCTCTTGGTTTCGTTGAGATTCACAGTTCGGCGGTTCGATCTACGCCTGCGATGCCTTCACCGGAACCCTGCGAGCCTTTACTCTCGCCGACTTCGGAAGCATCAACTGCAACACGCCATCCCGCAGGGTCGCCTCGACCGCGTCGGCATCGACCTCGAACGGGAGCTGAACCACGCGACGAAAACTCCCGGTCATACGCTCCACACGATGACGGGTCGCCTCCTCATCCTGTTCGGACCTCCGTTCTCCCTGGATCGTCAGCGCGTCACCCGCGAGCAGGATCTCCAATTCCTCCAGCCGAAGTCCCGGTAGCTCAGCCTCGATGTGGAGACGCTCGGCATCCTCCCACACATTGATGGCAGGAAACGCGTGAGATGATCGCGTGCCAAAGGCCATTCGCGGGAATCCCTCGAACGCAACATCCAGCAGGCGACGTGCATCGCTCGTGACATTGTGGATCGGGTGCGATCCGTTCAAACGTAGTGCCAACATCGGGCACCTCCTTTCCGTTTTCATGAAGTCCTTCTGATCCTCGTCTCTATGGCGCCGAGTTCTTCTCGAACGACGCAGGGTTCTTGAACGCAAGAGGTGTGCCATACCGCCACGCCCGCCGAGCCCCTGTTTTCGATCGTTTTTCAACGATTTATGGGGGTAGGCCATCGCGGAAAGGAGGGGGCAGGCCGTTTTGACAGGTCGAGGCAGGCAGCCCCCCTACTCGACCTCATGCGCACCCTTGCGACCGATCCGCGATCAGGGTACATACGGCGGCGTGATCAAAGCGCCGAAAGGAACACGAGACTATGTCGGACGATGAAACACATTCCGGTCAACCAGCCGAAGAGCAACAGCACGCCGCAGAATCCGACAGCTCCCCGGATGCGCAGGCCGACGGCACCGAGAACCAGCCCTCAGCGTCGGCAGCGAACGGTCTGCCTGAAATCGAGGACGCGAACGCGCCTGACGCGCCGACCGATACCGACCTGGAAGAAGACGATCTCGAGCTGCTGACGCCCGATGCTCGATCCCTCAAAACGGAAGCGTCACAGGAAGAGGTGGATGCCGAGGACGTCGCCGCAGCCGACTCCCACGCGCTTCGGACCGCCGAAAAAGACGACACCAGCGACACCGACTCCGAAGGGGAGGATCCAGCAACCTCGCACGATCCCGCGACGCCCAAACCCGCGACGAGCATCGATTGCGAGCGAAGCGCCCGACCGGTGATTATCGAACTCAAGCGAATCGAGACGGAAGTTCGGAATCTGCTCGGATCGCGAGATACCCGGAGAAAAAGAAAGCTCGCAGGGACCCGACGCTGGCTGGAATTGGAGGAAGACCTGGTCGCCTGGCGCGCCAGCGGGCGCTACGACGGGGCAACCGTCTCCCGGCTCCACGAGCTCGTCCGAAAACGCCACTACCTCTTCAATCATCTGCGTTTCGTCGCCGGCACCCGCCCCACCTGGAATACCTAGAGCGTTTTCGTCCATGGGGTGCAGCCGTTTCGAGACAGCTTCCGGGAAGAACCTGACCTCGAACCGCTACAGGGAAAAAACGCTTGCGCTAGCCCGATAATCGCGTCGGGACGACGGGGCACCAATTGATCGGCTCCGCCGCCCCCCCTATGATGAGGTGCAGGGGTCTAGCAGGGGAATCTTTAGAGGCCATCCGCCCGAGGATCCGTACGGCGCGCGTCTGGAGTCCTAAGGGGAGACCAACAGGGGCCGATGATTGGCCGACCTGATCCCACCCCACCGACCCTTCATGGGGGAAGATCCGTGTCAACAAGACGTACGAGTGAATCCCGAGTGGGATCAACGCTAGGTACGACCGTCGCGATGCTGACCGCCGGTCTGGTCTGCTCCGTCGCATCGGCCCAGGCGCAGAACGTGCCGGGCGCAGACCTCCGCGTCAACCACACACCAATGCCTGAGCAACTCATCGTGAAGTTCGCACCGGGGGCAGCGCCGCCTCGTGCGCTCTTCGCCCGCGACGCCAAGGCAAGAACCGGCGCCGGGCGCACCGCCCGAGTCAAGTCCATCGCACCGACCAAGCTCAAGTCCAACCTCGCCGATACCCTCGTGCGAAGTGGCGTTACACAGTTGCGCCCGCTTCACGAGACGGAACCCCTCAACGCCGAGTCGGCCGCACGGCACGGAATGCAGCGGACGTTCGTTCTTGAACTGGCCGCCGGTTCGGACCCCGGGGCAGCCGTCGCAGCCCTGACGGACCTGGGCGGGCAAGTCGAGTCGGTCGAGCTTGATGTCTGGGGACAGATCGCCCAGCTCATACCGAATGACCCGCTCTTTTGCGATCAATACGGCCTGCACAATCCTGGACAGGTGTGCTCTGGAGCGCAGTTTGGCACGCCCGACGCCGACATTGACGCGCCCGAGGCCTGGAACATTCACACCGGCGATCTCGGTACCGTCGTCGTGGCGATCGTCGATTCCGGCGTCGACCCGCACCCCGAGTACGCAGCCCGAATGGTCCCCGGATGGAACTTCGCACAGGACAACAGTGATACCTCCGACGGCTGTCGCCACGGAACGCACGTCGCCGGAATCGTCGCCGCCTCAGGCAACAACGCACTGGGCGTCGCGGGAGTCACGTGGGGCGCGAGCATCATGCCGATCCGCGTCTTCGCCGGTGCGTTGCCCTGTCAGGGGCCTGCGTCCCCCGTAGCCCAGGGAATCCGCTGGGCTGTCGATAACGGGGCGGACATCTGCAACATCAGCCTGCAATTCCCATCGAGTACTTCCGCGTTCCTCGACGCCGTCAATTACGCCCACGACAGCGGCGTCCTCGTCATCAGCGCCGCGGGAAACCAGGGATCGCCCGCCATCTCGTACCCAGCACGGTACAACAACAGCATGGCCATCGGCGCTACCGACGGAAATGACGTCCGAGCCTGGTTCTCCAATTATGGCGCTCAACTCGACGTCGTCGCGCCCGGGTCTTCGATTCTCTCCACCTGGACCAACGACCTCTGCGTAGGCGGTACGAATCCCGGGGCCGTCTGTTCCTCCGCCTCCGATTGTCTCGGCGTCTGCCAGGGCGGTCTCGACGACGGGTCTGTGTGCTGGTCCGGCGTTCAGTGCCTCGGCGTCTGTCAGGGGGGCGTCAACGACGGCCGCTACTGCACGGCCCCATCCCAGTGCCCCGGCGTATGCCAGGGGGGAAGCCGCGACGGACTGGGTTGCAGCTCGCCAAACGACTGCCCGGATGGATCCTGCACCGGCGGCAACTGCACCGGCGGTAACTGCAACGGCGGGAATTGCACCGGGCAAGAGAGCGGCTATCACTACCTGAACGGCACCTCCATGGCCACACCGATGGTCAGCGGTGTCGCAGCCTTGATGAAGTCCTACAATCCCGCGCTAACCGCCAGGGAAATCTGGGACATCCTCACCTGCACCGCCGACGACCGCGGCGCGACCGGATGGGACCAGCTCTACGGCCACGGAAGGGTCAACGCCCACCAGGCGGTCGTCGCTGCGGCTAGCGTTCCGCGCATCTGCACCGGTTCGCTGCCCAACGATGCCATCGATGCCCGTCAACCACGCACGCCGGACGACCCGGCGGATCAGGGCTGGTCCTGGGTGGACCTCGATTTCATCGGAGATACATCCGCGCTGACGCCGGCGGACTTCACCGTGACTCAGGAGGGCGTGGTGGGCGCTCCCCCCTTCGCCCTGGTGGTAAAGCCGTCACCGCCGCCGCTGGACGGCTCCGTTCGTGTCATTTTGAGCCGCGCAATCACCCCCAAAGCCTGGACAACCGTCACGCACACCGCCAGCGGCACGTCGATCAGCCTCGGCTTCCTTCCGGGTGACAGCGACGGCAACGGCATCGCCGAGGAAATCGACCTTCAAGTCCTGTTCGACGCGCTCAATGGCGTGAGCGATCCGCCGATCTGGACGATTGACATCGACCGGTCCGGAAAACTCGCCCCGGCCGACATTCTCCGCCTGATCGACCTCCTCAACGGCGGCGGGCCCTACGAGCCCTACCTCGGGACGTTCCTACCGTTGTAGCCCGAATCTCCGATCGCCAACTTACTCCGGCATCGACTGGTCACGCGGGATTCCATCGTGTAAAAACCCGGCAAGATGATCCCGGTTTGCGCGGCACCGGTCGCCGCGGCGAGTGAATGTCTCTCTATTACTGCGAGGAACCTGCGATGCTGCCCCCGTTTTCACCCGAACCCTACGTCGATTTCAACCAGGATGAACCACGCCGGAAGATGCTGGCAGCCCTGGAACAAGTAAAGGCCGAGCTAGGCAAGACCTACCCCATCTGGATCGACGGTGAACCCGTCACAACCGGTGAAACCTTCGACTCCACCAGCCCGGCCGACCCGGATCGGGTCATCGGAACCATGGCCAAAGCCAACACCGACCTCGCCGAAAAGGCCGTGCGCAGCGCCGCCGAGACCTTCAAGACCTGGTCGCGCGTCGATCCCGACGCACGGGCGCGCATCCTGATCAAAGGCGCCAACATCATGAAGCGGCGGGTGTACGAACTCGCCGCCTGGCAGTGCTACGAGGAGAGCAAGAGCTGGCTCGAAGCCTACGCCGACGTCTGCGAGGCGATTGACTTCCTCGACTTCTACGGCCGCGAAATGATGCGCCTCAAGGGTGCCCACCCCGTGACACCCTTCGCCGGCGAAGAGAACGAACTCCGCTACATGCCCCTCGGTGTCGGCGTCGTGATTCCGCCGTGGAACTTCCCGCTGGCCATCTGCGCCGGCATGACGACCGCCGCTCTGGTCACCGGAAACACCGTCGTGCTCAAACCCGCCAGTACCGCTCCGGTCGTTGCGGCGAAACTTGTCGAGATCCTCCACGAAGCCGGACTTCCCAAGAACGTCCTCAACTTCCTCCCCGGACCGGGCGGAAGCGTCGGCGACGCCCTCGTGTGTCACCCCCTGACACGGTTTGTCTCGTTCACAGGCTCGCGCGAAGTCGGCACCGGCATTTTCGAGAAGGCCGCCAAGGTTCATCCGGGGCAGCTCTGGCTGAAACGCACCGTGCTGGAGATGGGCGGAAAAGACTGCATCGTCGTGGACGAAACGGCGGATGTCGAAGCCGCCGCCGAGGGTGCCGTGGCCGCCGCGTTCGGTTTTCAGGGGCAGAAATGCTCGGCCTGCAGTCGGCTCATCGCCCACGCCGACGTCTACGACGAGTTATTGGACCGTATCGTGGCACGTAGCCGGGAACTGACAATAGGTGACACCGTTTGCGCGGACAACGTCTTCATGGGCGCCGTCATCGACAAGTCCGCCTTCGGGAAGATCAGCGAGTACATCAAGATCGGTGGCGGCGAAGGCCGGACGGTGCTGTCCGGCGGAAAGGTTCCGGACAAGGGGTATTTCATTCCACCGACCATCATCGCCGACATTGCGCCGAACGCTCGGATCGCTCAGGAGGAAATCTTCGGCCCCGTTCTGGCGGTCATCAAAGCCAAGAGCTTCGACGACGGACTGGACATCGCCAACGGTACGGAGTACGGATTGACCGGCGCGCTTTACTCGAATGACCGACTGCGGTTGGAGCGGGCGCGGCACGACTTCCACGTCGGCAACCTCTATTTCAATCGGAAATGCACGGGGGCGCTGGTCGACGTTCAGCCGTTCGGCGGGTTCAACATGTCCGGAACGGACTCGAAGGCGGGTGGACGCGATTATCTCCAGCTCTTCCTGCAGGGAAAGAGCGTCACGGAACGATGGTAGGAATGAGGAACTGAGGATCGAGAATCGCGAAAAATGCCTGGCTGGCTACAACCCTACCTCGGCGAGAACTTGTGGCCCGAAGCGGATCATATCGTCCGCGTCGTCGCGGCGATGGTCTTCGGCGGGCTGATCGGGCTCGAGCGAGAGCTTCGCGACAAGCCGGCCGGGTTTCGTACGATCATTTTGATCTGTGTCGGGGCGTGCATCTTCACGATCGTGTCCGTGGTGGCGGGTGGCCCCGACGAAGAGACAACGCGCATCGCCGCGCAGATTGTCACGGGGATCGGATTCCTCGGCGCGGGTGCAATTCTGCGTGACCGCGCGAATGTGATTGGACTGACGACGGCGTCGACGATCTGGGCCGTTGCCGCGGTCGGGATGGCCGCGGGGTATGGGCACATCGCCCTGGGCGCGTTGGGTACGGTCGTGATTCTCATCGCGCTTCTGGTTTTTGATCTTGTCGAGAACTGGATCGGCGACGTTCGTGACATTCAGGATTTCCATGTCCTGACCGACAACACGGAAGACGCGATGGATCGCGTCACGACCTTGTTCAAGGAAAACGGTCTCAACGTGCGCAAGCGGTTCTGCCATGAAGAGGGCGAATCTCTGCTCGTTCATATCGTGGCGATGGGCGCGAAGACGAAACACGACCGTCTCCGGATTCGGCTCGCCCGATCCAACGAATATACACTGCGCGGATCGTAGCGCTTTTCCGCAGCCCCTCCGTAGTCTCCCTGGCGAACGCTGCAACGCAGACTGTGCGTCACCGCGCCGGAGTTATCGCGCTGAGTGGGCCACCAGCTGCGGGAGCACCCTGCGGTCCGGTGTTTTCGGTCCCTCCGTAACGGCATCTGTCGGAAAAGAGCGAGTCAAACGGCTAGAATCAGGGGGACGGCCTGTATCCGCCACCGACAGAAAGGTTCTGGATTCAGCGGTACCTGTCGCGATTGTCGACTCGACTTCTCGATCACTCCGGAGAACGGTGTGCGTCCATCGACGCTGATGACAGCTCTCGCGATAACGTTCGGTCTACTGCCCACGCTGCGCGCTCAACCGAGCTTCCAATTCCTCCCCGCGCTTCCGGGGCGGTCAGTCAGTTTTCCCACCGCCGCATCGGGCGACGGCAGCGTCGTCGTAGGGTTCAGTGACGGCGGCGGGTCCTCGATTCGGGCATTTCGGTGGCACAACGGCGTCATCAGCGAACTGCGCGGACCGTCCGGTCAGACGATGGCGGCGCAGGCTTATGGCGTCTCCGCCGACGGCTCCATTGTCGTCGGCGACTTGCTCACAACGAACGGACGGCAGGCGTTCCGCTGGACGCAAGCCACCGGCATGGTAGGGCTGGGATTCCTTCCCGGCGGCAACACGAGTCATGCCGAGGCGATCTCCGCCAACGGTACCGTGATCGTGGGATCGGGCACATCGGCGGCTGCGAGCGCCACGTTCAACGAGGCGTTTCGATGGACACAGACCACGCAGATAGTCGGTCTGGGGTTTCTGGCCGGTGGCAGCAACGACTCCTCAGCCTTCGACGTCTCCGCCGACGGATCCGTCATCGTCGGGTACGGCAGCTCGCTTCAGGGCTACCAGGGATTTCACTGGTCTAACGGATTCATCACGCCCCTGGGCGATCTTCCCGGCGGAACCTTCTTCAGCGTTGCCCGTAGCGTAACGGCCGATGGAACGGTCATCTTCGGCGACAGTGTCTCCGGATTGGACGGCACGTCCGATCTCAAAGAGTGGTTTCGTCACCGTGGAGGCGTTCTGACGGGGCTCGGAAACAAGGACTGGGGAAGTCATCCCGTGCGCGACTGCTCGGATGACGGCACCATCGTCGTCGGCCATGAAGAAATGTGGGACGTGATGAACGGAATCCGCGCCACGGTCTTCGTTGTGGCCGATGAATTTGGCGCGGGGGCCCGGATTCCCCCGAGTACAATTCTCTTGGCACAGGCCGTCTCGGGCGACGGAAAGGTTGTGGTCGGTCAATCGATGGTGTTCCCCGCGTCGGATCACAAAGGCTGGACCGCGACTCTGAACGTGCCGGCCCCTGCGAGTGACGAG
>JAJDDV010000190.1 GCA_029260135.1 Phycisphaerae bacterium
GCCATGCGGTGTCGGTGCGCCACGCGGATACTTCGGCCGTGGTGACAACAAGCTCGGGGCGGACGCTGGGGATGAACGAGCGCGACGGGCGGACCTCCTCGCCTGTTTGCACGGCACCACCTACTTTCAGCCAGTGCGACCAACCGCCGTCGAGTACGGCAACGGCGTCATGGCTCATCCAGCGCAGCATCCACCAAAGGCGAGCCGCAAACGCTCCACCGGCGTCATCGTAGGCCACGACCTGAACGTCGTCGTCGATTCCCCAGGCGCCGAGCGTCTGTGCAAACGTGTCGGCATCGGGCAGTGGGTGTCGGCCGGTCACGCCCGGAATCACCGGGGCGGCCAGATCTGTGTTGAGTCTGGCGTGGACGGCGCCGGGGACATGAGCGGTCAGGTAGTCTTCGCGGGCTTTTTCGTGGTCGGTCAGTGAGTAGCGGCAGTCGACGATCGCCCAGTTCACGTCGTCCACGTGCTGGGCCAATTCGGCGGCGGAGATTAGCGTCGTATGTCGGTCGGTCAAGACGGAATCTCGAGCGCCCTGCAGAGCAAGCCGAGCCTAACCTATCCTGCGTCGCAGTATGCCGACTGCGCCAAGGCCGACCACGGCGAGAAGTGCGGCGCCGGGTGCGGGAATCGGTGAGGCGCCGAACGAGGTATAGGTGCCGGTGATCGCCAGCGTCCCTTCGCCGGTTTCGTACATGAGAAACTCGCCGAAGAAGACGTCGGCGGGGTTCAGGCTGGCGGTCAGCGCGTCGGAAGCAAGCGTGCCTGTATTGAAATAAATATCCGAGTTCACGGAGAAGAGGCCACCGCTGAAGCTCGCGAGGTGCGCTTCCTCGCCGGCGAAAAACTCGTCGCGAATACCGATGTCCCCCTTGGTTCCGCTTAGCGCGGCGCTGCCGATAGAAACGTCGAAGCTCTGGATCGCCCCTGCGTAGGTACCGACGGTGGCCAGTGGATCAGAATCGGGTGTAAACGTGTCGAACGTATAGGTCACGGTGAAGGCGCTACCGGGGGTGATGCTATCGAACGGTCCGGCGAGTGGATCGGCCGTATCGATGACACCGCCAAGCGTAAACTGAACCATGTCGCCACGGGCTGGAGCTACGCTCCCCGCCATGAGTATCACGACCAAACCGACACCTGTTCGATGCAAAAGACTCGCCATCGTTTCACCTCCGTGCACGCACCCCAAGAATGCCCAGTTCGTCGGGCGATCCTACCGAGGCGCCACCAAGATCGCAACGCCAGGAATCGGTTCCGTTTAAGGGTCTACACTCAGCCCCGACGCCGGCTGAGCCCTAAGTTCTTGGTTGGAAGGAAGTTGTCGATTGGGCGAGGCGGGAGTCGAACCCGCACGAGGGAATTACCCTCAGAGGATTTTAAATCCCCAGCGTCTGCCATTCCGCCACTCGCCCAGCGGTTTCGCGCGGGGTATCTTACGTGGATGGGTTGTGGACGGAAAGCACGGCGCTGCGACGCCGCCCAACGAGCGGTGCCGTCATCCGCGCGGGTTGGCGGATGCTGACCTCCGCCAACCCTACCCGCGAGACCCTGGAAATCCCCGGATGGGGGCGGACCGAGTTGCTCGTGGCTGTCGTCGCCGCGGTCGTCTCTCTGAACGTTCTCCCCAACGACTATTGTCTCGACGACGTCTTAATCGTTCGAGACAGTGTCAAGGTCAATGATCCCGGTCAGTGGGGGGCGGTTTGGACCACGGATCATTGGTCGGCCACGCGGGGGTCCAACCCGAACCGCGATTTGCTGTACCGGCCGATCTCGCTCAGTTCGTACCGCCTGGTACGCACGATCTTCGGGCCGTCCGCATTTCCGCAGCACGCCGTCAATCTTCTGCTCTATGCGTTTTCGTGCGCGCTGATTGTCCGCTTTTGCCGGCGCCTTGGTGGTGGTGAATCCGCGTGCCGACTTGCGGGGTATGGCTTTGCGGTGTTGCCGATCCACACGGAGGTTGTCGCGTCTGTTGTGGGGAGGTCGGATCTGCTGGCGACGCTCGGCGTGTTGTTGGCGCTGCTGGCGCATCGCCGTTCGTTAACTGCTGTTGGGAGCCGACGTGCGTGGTGGCGGGCGATGGCGGCCCTTGCGGCGTTCGCGGCGATGGGTGCCAAAGAGAGCGCCATTTGCGTGGTTCCGATCCTCCTGTTGTTCGACGCCTATTGGTGTCGAGCGGCCCGTGCGTCGTCCGCTCGGTCCACCTGGTGGGATTGGCGGACGGTGCTCCGATTGGCGTATGTTCTCGTGCCGGTGGTGGCCTACTCTGTCCTACGAACCCAGGCGCTGGAAGGTCGACTCTACCAGCAGCCGCCACTCACCAAGACGGTCAACGTGCTCGTCGACGCGCCGGCGGAGCAGCAGGTGCTCGGTGTCGTCCAACTGGTCGGGATGTACATCGCCAAGACGGTGTGGCCGGCGGTGCTGAGCATCAAGTACTCGGCAAACGGTGTCGTGTTGGCGCGTAGCGTACTCGATCCGCACGTTCTGTTGGGTCTCGGCGTGATCGTTGCCTTTGCTGCGGGCGCGATCGTCGCTTGGCGCCGCGGAGATCGTCGCGCTGCGCTGCTGGCTACGACACTGGCGGTGAGCTATCTACCGACGGCCAACGCACTGGTTTTGATGCAGGTGTTCTTTGCCGAGCGGATCTGGTTTCTTCCGTCTGCCTGGTTGGCGCTGCTTTTGGGATGGTGGCTGGGTCCGTACGTCTGCGACAGACGGTTGTGGATACCTTTGGGCGTGATCGGTTTTTCTCTGACCGCTCGCGGCTGGATTCGCTGCGGGGAGTGGCGTGACAACGGTACGCTGTACGCCGCGGCGTATCGCGATCAGCCCGATGCGATGGGCCCGCTTCATCTGTACGGTCAGTGGCTTGTCGCGCAGGGAGACCTGGAACGCGGGGCGTCGCTGCTCCGTCGAGCGGTCGAGATGGACCTGGGGTTTACGGATGCGCACCGTGCATTGGGGCATGCGCATCGTTCGAGGGGGGACTTGAATGCCGCACGGTGGCACTTGCAGATGGCGAACATGCAGGTGCCGGACCATCTGCCGACGGTCGAGGCACTGGCGCATGTCAGTTCGGTCCTCTCAGCCCGGGATGATGATCTCACTCGACTCGAACGGGTCGCCGCCGCGGATCCCGACAGTGAAGAGGCACAGATCGCGGTGATTCGAAAGCTGCGAGATCTAGGCCGTGTTCGCGACGCGCGGATTCGATCGCAGCAGGTGGATGACGACTTCCAGTGGAGCGCGCGCTGGCACGCGGAATATGCCGTGACGCTGACGCTTCTGGACAGGGTCGACGAGGCGATTGATCGCTACCGCCGGAGTCTCTCGCTCGACGCCGATCGTGTGCAGACCACCATCGAGCTGGCCATGCTCCTGCGCGAGCGAATCACCGGGGGTGACCTGGAGGAGGCCTGGCGATTGACGCTTCGCGCGGAGGAACTGGAGCCCGATGCACCCCTTGTTCTTGTGTGCAAGGCGGAACTCGTTTATCTGCGAGGCGATCGCGCGGAGGCGTTGCGATTGTACAGCAAGGCGATCGACGGCTTGCCTCCCGGTAGCGCGCAACGTCGGATCTTCGAACAACGTGCGCGAACGATGGGGCGATGAGGCAGGTCGAGCCGCGCGCGTTGTCTTTTTGTGCAGTCCCGAGATGCCGGGCCTCCTTGTTTACAGGGGTAGCCCGCCATCTATAATGCCCATGTGCGCTGTACATGCGCGATGTGTGAGAAGCAACCGTTTCTGAGCGAAGTGTGATGGCTCTACTTGGCGTCAATATCGATCACGTGGCCACGGTGCGGCAGGCCCGGCGTACCGACGAGCCGGATCCGGTTTGGGCGGCGGTCGAGGCTGAACTCGGCGGGGCCGATGGGATCACGTTTCATCTCCGAGAAGATCGGCGGCATGTCAACGATCGCGATGCGCGGTTGCTGCGCGAGACGGTGGGCGTCAAGCTGAACATGGAGATGTCGATCGCGGACGAGATTGTGGCGATCGCGAGCGAGCTTCGGCCCGCACAGTGTACGCTGGTGCCGGAGCGGCGGGAGGAACTCACGACGGAAGGCGGGCTCGATGTGGTCCGGCATCACGCACGGGTCTCTTCGGCGGTGGGGCGGCTCAGCGAGGCGGGGATTGTGCTCAGCGCGTTCATCGAGCCGATCGCCGATCAATTGAAAGCCTCGGCGGATGCGGGCTTCCGAGCGGTCGAGCTGTGGACGGGGGCCTATGCGCATGCGAAGACGCCCGCGGAGAAGTCGGGCGCCCTATCCAATCTGGCGGGCGCCATCGAGGTCGGCCGTCAAGTGGGGCTCGAGGTTCACGGCGGTCACGGGCTGACGTATCGCAATATTTCGACCATCGCGAGCTTGCCGGGCTTCAGCGAGTTCAACATCGGTCACTCGATTGTCGCGCGGTCGGTTTACGTGGGGATGCGCGAGGCAGTCGCAGAGATGAAGCGCCTGTTGACGGTCCATGCGCCGGTGAGTGGATTGAACTGATCCGACTGTCGTGTGATCAGAGAGAAGGTGATACCAGGCGTAGGCGGCGCTCTTGACGAGGGGGCGTACGGTCTTGAGGCAAGAGGTTCGAGGCTAACGGTCAGCGTCGTACGCTGATGGAGGTCGACGCGATGGTGGATTCAGCGGGGCACGCGGTGGAGATGCGCGGGTCGATGACGGCACTGGTGACGCCGTTTCGAGACGGCGAGGTGGACTGGCCCTGCGTCGATCGCCTTGTCGATCGGCAGATCGACGCCGGAACGGACTGGCTCGTGGCGCTGGGGACAACGGCTGAGTCTCCAACGCTTGCGCTCGAGGAGCGTGACCGCATGCTCAGCGCCGTGGTCACCCGATCCGCCGGGCGCCGACCGGTCCTGGTCGGAACCGGGTCGAACAACACGGCCGAAGCTGTGCAAAGGACGAAAAGCGCTGCTGCGGGTGGTGCGGATGCGGCGCTCGTGGTCACGCCCAGCTACAATCGGCCGAATCAGGAGGGGCTGTATCACCATTTTGCCGCCGTGGCGGATGCGACGGACCTTCCGATCGTTTTGTACAACGTGCCCGCTCGCACCGGTGTGGACCTCGGAAACGACGTCGTTGTGCGTCTCCGGGAGCGGTTTTCCAGCGTCGTCGCGCTGAAGGACGCGACGGGGAAGCTGGATCATCTGACGGAGTTGCAGCGGCGCTGTGACATCGCGGTGCTGAGCGGTGATGATGTGTTGACTTGGCCTTGCATGGCGCTGGGGGGCGTGGGCGTGGTTAGCGTTCTGGGTAATCTCTGTCCGTCCCTTATGAAGGCGTTGGTGACGGCCGGGGCTGCCGGACAGTGGGTCGAGGGGCGTCGAATTCATCAGAAAGTGGACGACCTGGCTGGGGGGATCGGGCGACACGGTCCCAATCCGTTGCCCATCAAGACGGCGATGGCGGTCATGGGACTGCTGAGCGAGGAATTTCGTTTGCCGCTCTGCCCGCTCGACGAGGCGGCGCGCCGTGACATCGAGCGCGTGCTTCGACGACATGAGATTGCGGAGTGTCAGCACGCGTGATTGAATCCCTGCGAACTACGATGCCCGGTGAAATTGACTCACGCTCGCAGCCCACGTTTCTTGACCGCGTTGCGGTGCTGAGTTCTTGGGTGCTGGCTGTGGCTGTTTTTCTGACGGTCGGATGGCTGGCGATGGCACCGGACGATCCGATGGGGCCGCTGAGCGTTTACGCACGCGGGGGCGGAACCATGATGCTGGTCCAGGCAGCGGCTTTGGCCGGCGTCGTAGCCGGTCTCGCGACGGTGGTGGCGGGTAGGCAATTGACGGATGCGGGCGTCTTCGCGACTGCGCTGGGGCTGGTCGTGGTGTCGCTTCGGGCGAATACGGCGTCATCATTCTTGGTCGAGGCGGCAGGCGAGGCGACGTCGCTCGAGCGCGCACTCGCCGGGCGATTTGCGCTGGAAGCGGTCGGCTGGTGGGTGGTGATGCTGGTCTCGATCGTGAGTTCCGCGTTTGTCATGCGTTGGTGCTTCGGTAGTGCGACCGCCGCAGAGGGCGATAAAGGAAGGGCGGAATCATTCGTGCTCCCGGCGCTGGCGGGGACCGAGTTACCTTGGCTCGCACCGCACTTTGGCGATCGCGGGGCGGTCGAGGAACGCACGCCAGTCAGCGACGGCTGGAAGCACGCGGTCATCGCCGCGGGGATAGCGCTGGTGGCCTTCGCGATTCTGTCCGAGGGTCTCTCGCAACGTTCGGTTCAACACGGGCAGGCGTGTTTTGTGGTGGGTGCGTCGGTTTTCGCAGGCGTCTGGGTTGGGTACCGGTTTATTCCCGTCCGAACGGCCATGTGGCCGATCGCGTCCGTCCTGGCGTTTGCGATTCTTGGGTACCTTTGGGCGGCGCTGCGCCCGTCATCCGGCCTGCGACCGCCGCAGGTTCCTCTGAGCCAGTTCACGAGGATTCTTCCGATTCAGTTCATCGCCGTAGGAACGGCCGCAGCACTTGTGAGTTTTTGGTACTTGTACATTCCTGTGGCGGAGTCAAAAGACACGAACACGCAGCATGCACGCGGAAGGAAGGGATGACGCCCACGTCCTGCCGCTCACAAATCACACCTGAATTTGAAACGCGCTGACCGCTCCTGGAAGACGTTCAACGCCGTTGCGCTTGCATCGTCGAGGCTGGCAGGTATGCTCGACGGAGTGATAGCAGTGAGCGGCCGTTCCACGGCGACCCTCACGATGCAGGGCTGTTCCTCGTCGCGCACGGAGGTTGATCCATGGCACGATATCGCCGGAGAAGACGAAGCCCATGGGCGCGTCCGAGTGTTCTCACCGTGGCTGCATTGGCCGTAGGGGCCGGCGCCTGGTGGATGTCACCGTTTGCCGACCCGCTGACGGATGGCGTCGAATTGCTCATCGGCGGCGCGCCGCCCTCGCTCACCAGCAGTCGGCCGGAATTCGACACGACGAATGGCGCCCGTCCTGGGGTGACGGAGAAGGGAGCTGCGCCGAACGCCGCTACGCCGGAGGGCGCCAGCCCCGTCGGACAGCGAGCCGCTTCACTGACCGTCGCCGGTCGGCAGGCGTTGGAACGGGGCGAGTTGATCGCGGCGCGAACCTACCTGAGTGACGCGCTCCAAGCCGGGCTCGAAGAGCCTGAGCAGGCGCTGGTGCGGGCGGAGCTTACCCGCCTGGGTAACGAGACGATCTTCTCTTCGCGCATTCTGGCCGACGATCCCCTGACGGAGCGGTACATCATTCAGTCCGGCGATTCGCTCGGGAAGATTGCGAAGGCCAACAAGGTCTCCGTCGATCTTCTGGCATCGATCAACGGCATTGCCAACGTCAATCGCATTCGTGCGGGGCAGACGATCAAGATCATCCACGGGCCGTTTCACGCGGTCTTGGATAAGTCGGTCTACGTGCTCGACGTGTACATGGGAAGCACGTTCGCGAAGCACTTCAAGGTGGGGCTTGGCGCCGATGACAGCACGCCGACCGGTAAGTGGCAGGTCGCGGTCAAGCTCGAGAATCCGACCTATTATCCACCGCGCGGCGGGCGGATTATCGCCGCCGACGACCCGAAGAACCCGCTCGGTGAACGTTGGATCGGTCTTCAGGGAATCTCGGGGGAAGCCGTAGGCCAGATGCGATACGGAATCCACGGAACGATCGAACCCCAGAGCATCGGGCAGAGCGTGTCGATGGGCTGCGTGCGCATGTACAACGAAGACGTGACCTCGCTCTACATCTATCTGGTTGAAGAGCACTCGACCGTCACGGTTCACGACTAATGGCCTGGATCACCACGATTGATGAATCCCATGCCGAGGGTTTGCTCGAGCGCATTTACAGCGCTGCGCGAAAGCAGTCAGGCCGCATCGCCAACATCATCCAGCTTCAGAGCAACAACCCACCGGCTCTCCAGGCAATGATCGAGTTGTATCGCGCGGTGATGTTCGGCAAGTCGCCCTTGTCTCGTGCTCGGCGAGAGATGATGGCCGTGGTCGTCTCCAGTGCCAATGAGTGTCACTACTGAGTGGAGGCCCATGCCTACGACCTCCGGGCCGAGGTCGACGATGCCCAGTGGGTCGAGCAGATCAAATCGGATTATACGGCCGCCAAGCTCGACGACGCCGATCGCGCCCTGTGCGACTACGCCTTCAAGCTCACGCGCACGCCGGCTGCTGTGACGGATGACGATGTCGCCGGCCTTAGGGAGCTTGGCTTCGACGATCGTGCCATCAACGACGCGGCGCAGGTCATCGCATTCTTCAACTACATCAACCGTATTGCGGACGGTCTCGGCGTGGATCCCGAACCGGGGCGGCCACAGGCCTGCTCATCGTGATCCGTTCTTCGTGCCGACGCAGCGAGAATTCGGTGCGGCACGACACCTACTTGGTCTCCGCGCCGAGCGTACCTTTCCCGAAGAACTTGGGGGGTTCTTTCAGCGTGTAGACGTGGGTCTCTTCGGCAATGGCCCGGCGGAGATGACCCGGAAGCTGGAGCAGGCCAAGCAGCGTCGTTCCGTCGAACATCCGCAATCCACCGGTGGTCTTCTCGCCGAGTTGTTCGTCAATGCGCCGTGGATCGGGGCGCGTGTCGATCGGTTCCCCGGTACCAAGGGCGAACCCCCAGGGAGAGGCGTAGGTCGGCACAAACGTGGTGTACGACTCGACATGCGCAAAGACCGCCTTCATCGTGCAGACCAGCCTCGCGTGCATGCGCAATTCTGCCGGCGCGACGGGCCCCGCCTGGAGCACAAACACGCCGTCGGGAGCGAGAACATGGCGCGCCCTCTCGAAGTATTCCTTGGTGAAGAGCTTGAAGGACGGTCCCGCTTCAATCGGGTCGGAGAGGTCCGAGACGATCACGTCCCACTTGCGCTCGGTTCGATCCAGCACGTGTAGCGCGTCATCGATGACGACCTCGAGGCGAGGGTCTTCGAAAGCGCCGCAGTGCATTTCGCTCAGGTGCGCCTTGCACGCCTCGACAACCTCGCCGTCAATGTCGACCATCGTGCATTGCGCGACGCTCTTCCATCGCAACACCTCGCGCGCGGTGGCCCCTTCGCCACCTCCAAGGATCAGAACGTGCTTGGGCGTACCGTGCGCCAGCATGGCCGGGTGTACGAGCGGCTCATGATAGAGGAATTCGTCGCCGACGCAGGACTGCCACTTCCCGTCGAGAACCAGCGCCTTCCCGTACGCGCCCGTCTCCACGATGTACATTTCCTGAAAAGCGGTGCGGCGGTAGGTGAGGATGTTGGTGATTCCGTGGGCGTACGAATCCCACGGCGTGATGTGCTCATGGAGCCAGAATTCGCTACCGGTTTCGCCGTCGGGCAATGATGGGTCTCCTCGCTTCCGGAATATGAATCAGCGGCAACCTCAATAGGGTCGCCGGCCAAACGCCCACGCCACAACCGTTACCTCGAAACCGGACGACCCGCGACAGCTTTCTCGGCTGGACCATTGATAGCCATGCCGCGCGCGAGCTGTTTGAGTTCGTGACGCTGCGCCTTCAACGCCGTCACGAGATGCTCGCAGGCCTTGACCGCGCTCGCTCGATCCCCGCACGTGAACACGTCGACCGCGGCGTAGCCGTATTCAGGCCAAGTGTGTATAGCCACGTGCGATTCCGCGATCAACCCCAGTGCCGTGACCCCCTGCGGGTGGAACTGATGCGAGACTTCCTGCAAGAGCGTGGCCATACCCTGATCCACCGCATTTCGAAGGGACTGCTTGACATGGGCCTCGTCATTGAGAAGCTCCGACGGGCACTCATACAACTCGGCGATACAGTGGATTCCACTCGTTTCCAACGTTTACTTGCTCCAGGGCCATACCGCGATGCGGTTGCCACGCCAGGTCCGATATCCTCAACCGCAGGGATTCGAACGCGGAGTATGGCCCCAGTGGCTCCCGTTTGCAACCGGTCGAGGAGTCGTGGAACCGCGGTTTTCAACGGCGCCGAAACCAAACGGTCGGTGGTTTTGCGCTCGAACCGCGGAAGGTGCGATCGATACGGGTTCAAAGGCGACCGCGGAACGCATGCAGCGAGGGGCACCCTCCAGTGGATGAGAGGCGGAAACCATGCCCGGCCACGGTCTTGCACCCTTCGGAGAGACTTCACGATCGTCCCGCCCGAGCCCCCGGTTTCGACGCCGGCTAGTTGCACTTTCTTGTCTCCGAGTGAGCGGGGCCGGCTCCGTTTCGTCTTGCATCGTCGTGCGAGCTGTCGTTTCGCCGACGGTTCACCCCGACGCCGGTCTCGTTTTTTTTTCAGAAAGTGCCTGCCGTAGCTAAACCTCTGCGCCCCCTTGCCGATAGACCAGATACGTCGCAGCGCGAAACTCCAGCGCGGTGACGCTCGGGCTCAACTCGAACGGTCACCGCGAATACATAAGAGTCGTTGTAAATTCATTTTTTTCTTAACGACCTTAGCAGGGAGGACAGCTGCCATGCAGGCTATCTATTTTTGGTTGATCGACATGTTCGAGGGTTATGTCCCGCTGATCACACTGGGAATGGAAGGGTAGGAGAAGCAAGGATGGTTGTGTACCCACTTACGCAAGGCGAGGATCGCTTCATCCGGTGGGGCTCGCGGATCGGCCTGACGGTGGCCGTGGTGCTCACTGTGTTTCAGGGAGCTATATCCGTCGCTTGGGCGGCAGGGTAATCGTTCCCGCCGCCGATAGTGAAAGGCTTTCATTCGTGCGCCGACTCCGTTCAGCAATCCGATGACGATTGCGAACGAACTCGACCCAGAACGATCCGGTCATCGGCACGAATAGAAGATAGCCCGCCAAGGCGAAATGCACGGTCAAGTAATCGTGCGAAGCCAACATACCCAGCACACACCCCGCCGACCCGAATAACAGTACACCCCAAAGTACGACACGAACGCCGGGCCCTTCCAGCATTTTGAAAGTCGCCAACTTGAACGGCAGCGCGCACCCGAGTATCGCCATGCCCAGCATGAGTAGAAAAAAGTTCAGCGACGGGGGAATCGCCAGTTGCTTGTAATGCCCCGTCATCAGGCCCGCGATCGCATCGGCTTGCAGATAACACCCCGGGACGTCAGGGACAATCGTTGAACCGAACTTGACCCTGTGACGGTCACGAACGGATCCGAACTGTGGGGTCCGCAGATCACCGACCAACACCAGTTTGTCCCCAACCAGCTCGCGGAGTTCATCGGGCGAACACGTCAGAAGTCGCTGGTAGGGGATCGTCCTTGGTTCCCATTGTTGAGGTCGCTGTAGGGCGGTCGTCGTGATCGCCAGGGAGTCGCCCTTGCGGACCGACAACCGCTGGATCTTCGAATCCACAGCCAGCGTTAACGCGACGCGACCGCGATCGCGCAGATACCGCCCGGGTTCTATTTCGTAGAGCAAGTCCAGCGACAGCTCGCGCGGAGCCCAGTCGACGTCGATGTGCGCTCCCGGGTGCATCACCGCGCCCAGCGCCGTGACCGAAAGCCCCGGTACGACCGGGCCCTTCCCGCGACGTACCGCGGTGATGAACTCGCCCGGTCGCTCGACCATGTCCCGTGCCATGTTCAGACCGTGACGCAACCGATCTCCCAGACGATCGACAATCCCTGAACTGAGCTCGGGTGAACCGTCCTCGTGATACCGATGCGCCGCGAGCACGACCGGAACGCCGGAACGCTCCAGATTCTCGAGACCCACAACGAACGCCAGGTCCCCCTCACGCTCGGAACGGAAGAAGTAGTCCCAAACCAGCGCCTTGGGGGCGGCGGCCACCATCCGATTCATCAACTGCCCGTGAACCGCACGCCATGTCGTCACATCAGCCGTGACGCCGTCAATGCCACGCTCCGACGCCAACGACACCACCTCGTCAATGGTGTCGTCGAACACGCCCGCGATCACGATGCCGTCCCGCACGTCCGCTGCGACAAACCCACCGCCTGGACTCGCCCCTCCACCGCTTCCGCCGATGAGATCACCCTCCCGGTGCCATCCGACGCCCGCCGCCATCGCGCCGACCCAAAGCGAAATGACCGCGGCCGTCGCGAACATGCCCAAAAGCGCCCACCGAGCGTGGATCGCCGCGCCGACCGCGACGCGCTGCAATCGATACGGTATCCACAGCGGTCGCGTCCGAATACGCTGACCCTCGACATACCGATGAAGATCGTCCGCGAGAGTGCCGGCAGAATCGATCCTCCGATTCGGATCCCAGGCAAGGCACCGTTCCAGCAAAACCTCGAGATCCCGTCCCCGAGGGAGCCCCGACGGCGCCTCTGAGCCTGGTGTGGCACCGGTTTTTGACCCCGGATGTGTGGCACCGGTTTTCAGCCGGTGAAACTTCGACCTTGCCGTTAGCTTCGGAAGCGCCGGAAGCTCCTTGCGAATGCGTTCCAGAATCGCCTCGTGCGCGGGTCGATCCGCAGCCGGCTCCAGCGAATAGGGATAACCACCGTCCGTGACGATCTCATGGAGCATGACACCGAGCGACCAGATGTCGCTGCGATGATCGATCGCCCCGGCGGCACCACCCCAGGCTTGTTCCGGCGACATGTACTTCAACGTCCCGATGATGTCGCCCGGATTCGTCAGCGTGTAGTGATCCCAGCTGCTCCAATCTGCTGCGTCTACCGAGCAGATGCCGAAGTCGAGGATATGCGGTTGACCCGCCGCGTCGATCAAGATGTTGCGAGGCTTGAGGTCACGGTGCACCACACCCAGTGTGTGAGCCTCTGCCACTGCGCGGCACACACGCTCGAAAACAAGGAGTTTTTCGTTGAGATTCGCAGTCGAAGACTTCAGATATTCATCAAGGTGAACACCCTCGACCAGGTCCATGACGTAATACCGCGATTCGCCCGCCTGGCCGGAGTCCAAACACTTGACGATCGCGGGCGAGTCCAGCCTCCGCAGCACCGTGATCTCACGGTCAAAGCGGTTCTGTTCCATCTCGCCGGGGCTGCTGAGGACTTTCAACGCGACCAGATGCGGCTCAGCCCCGGTTCGCCAGGCCTTATAGACGACGCCGAAGCGCCCGCGCCCAATCTCTTTAACCACGTGGCAGTCGGGAATCTCCGGTGTGAGCGACTTCTTGCCGAGTTCGACGAAACGGTCGAGGCAGGCTCGACAGTGCGCGAAGTGTGCCTCGACCGTCACCGCGTCGTCGAACGCAAGATCATTGCCGGCGTACGCGGTGAGCGTCTCGGGTTTCGGGCAAGTCTTCTGGGTCACCATCTTCGAACACCTCCCCAAGTTACCTATATCGGGCGAAGGGGCGCAATTTGGTCACGGCAATAGGCCCCTCTCGACCCTCGGACGATGTCAATTCGAGGGGGACTGTACATCGTGCGCGCACTACGGAATCCCTCCCCGAGGTAGGCTCCGTCGTTTTCCCCGTTCCACAATCCGGCCTTGCCGCGCCACTGAAGCACAGCCAACAGCAAATGGCGGAAGACCAGCGGATTTGACGACCGATCCCGGACGTCGAACAATCACGATGTGGCCACCGACACGACCCCATCCGACGGCTTCAACCTGGCCGAGCCCGGCTCTTCGAACGGGAACGATCAGTCCACAAGCTCCCCGCCCCCCGATTGGGACAATGTGCCCTTCGACGTTGCCTGTGCACGATGTGGCCAAGACCTTCATGGGCTCACCGATCCAACCTGCCCCGGTTGCAGCCTGACGTTCGACTGGGCCGACGCCGTGCCGATCGAGCGGCTCATCTGTCTGCGCTGCGGATACCACCTCTACGGCTTGCAGGAGAACCGCTGCCCGGAATGCGGCACCAACTTCACTTGGGACGCCGCCTTGGCCGAGTATCACCGCCGTCGCAAGCCACTCTTCGAATACCGCTGGCGCGAGGAGCCGATCCGCTCGTTCTTCGGCACATGGTTTCGAGCGCTAAGCCCCGGCAAGTTCTGGAAGACCGTCGACATCCACGACCCCCCGCGCGTCGGACCGCTGATCACCATGACGGTTGTCGTGACGGTCCTCGTCTTCCTTTCCATGGTGGTGCTGGATGGGATCGACATGTTTGCGTGGTCCGTTTGGGGAGGGTGGAGAGTTGGATCTCGCCGTGCACTTCCGCCGACGATCGGAGCGCTCCCGCTCTATATCTTCGGGGCCTTCTTCTCTCCTGTATTGCACGCCGCCTTGACGGCCATCGTCGTGTGGTTGACGGCGTCACTTCTCTCATTGATGTTGTTTCCGGAATCGATGCGCCTCTGCCGGGTCCGCTTCGCGCAAGTCCTTCGTGTATGGGCCTACGCACTTCCACATATCGTTCCGGTTGCGACGACCGCGACTTTCCTTGTCAGCTATGCGGCGGCATTCGGAGTTGGGAATTACGGCAAAGAAGTCGAAGGATTCACAGCCGTCGTGGCCCTGGTGTTCGTCACACGCGCGCTGCGTCTGGGCTACAGAGACTACCTGCGCATGCCGCATAGCCTTGCCGTGGCCATCGCATCTCAGGTCATCGCCTTTCTCGCGACCGGCGTCATCCTGATGACCCTATTTAGCGGTTTCGGCTCACAGGTTTATCTTGATACCTTGCGTTTTCTCAACCTCTACTGACCGTTACTTCAACCGAAGACCTCGCTCGCCGCCGGTACCGGTGGGGACAGACCGTGTTCCCCTCAATGCAGCACAGGATGCAGGCCCGCCCGCCTCGCTGTACAATCCCCCCCGATGAAATCTGTTCATCATGCCCATGACCCGGATCCGCGATCCATCCTCGTCATCCTGCCCACCTGGGTTGGCGACTTCGTGATGGCCACGCCCTTCCTCCGCGCGCTGCGGAACCGGTTCAGCGTTGCCCACATCAAGTTCCTGATCGAACCGAACCTCCGCGACCTCGCCGCCGGTGGCGACTGGGCCAACGAATGGGTCGAGTGGCCCCGGAGCCGCGGGCCGCTGCAAGGCGGCCTCGCCGCGCCCGCGCGATCGCCCATCTACAAAGCCTATCGCGACCTCGTCTGGGACCTGCGCCGCCGGCGATACGACTGGGCCGTGCTCCTGCCGAACTCATTCCGCTCTGCGCTGATCGCAAGGCTGGCCGGCGCCAAACGCAGGATCGGATACGACCGTGACGGGCGTGGCTGGCTCCTGACGGATCGGATCTCCCCGCCAAACCGTAGCGACGGAGTCTTCCAGCCCATGCCGCTCGTCAACTACTACGCCGATCTTGCCCAGGCCGTCGGTTGTGAGCGACCCGCCGACCGCCTCGAGCTCTTCACCACGCCGGAGTGCGAAGAGTCGCTGCAACGGCGTCTCGCGTCGCTCGAAATGACCGACCATCACCCCCTCGTCGTGGTCAGTCCGGGTGCGAAGTACGGCGCTGCCAAGTGCTGGTTCCCGGATCGATTCGCAGCCGTCGCCGATCGCCTGATCGAGGAGGACGGCGCCACCGTCGTCATCACCTGCGGTCCCGGCGAAGAGCCGATCGCTCGACAGATCGCCTCCAACATGAAATGCCAGGGCATCGTCTTTGACGAACCGCGCTTGTCGCTCGGTGAGTTGAAATCGTTGATCCGCCGAAGCGACCTGTTGATCTGCAACGACACCGGGCCTCGACACTTCGCCAAGGCCTTCGACGTCGGCGTCGTGACCGTCTTCGGCCCGACCGATCCGGAGTGGACGGCGACAAGTCACGAGCAGGAGCGAATCGTCCGAATCGACGTCGAGTGCGGACCCTGTCAGAAACGCGATTGCCCGCTCGAGCATCTCGATTGCATGACGGGCGTTACGGTCGACATGGTCGTTAATGCGAGCCGGGAACTCTTGACCGCCGCTTTGAACCAGAACGTAAAGACGCATCAACCTCGCTAACCGGCGACAAGACGAATGGGACATTGCGACGATACGCCAGGCACTCCAGACGTCGTCCGACTCAACGACCTGATCGTGAGCGCGGCCTACGCGCCGCACCTTCGCGCCGGCCGGCTCGATTCGCTCGACAGACTCTTCGCGGTTCCCAATGACGGCGCTCTCGCCAAACCCGGGCTGGACACCTGGCGCGAGCGCATCCGTCTCACCCTCACCGTCGAGGATACGCCCAGGACCTTCTACCTCAAACGCTTTCAAGACCCGCCCCGCGCGGCCGCGAAGTCCTGTCGGCGATCCGGCAGCGGTGCGAAGAGCGTTGCCGGCGTGGAGTGGAACTGGCTCAACCGGCTGATGCACGGCGGAATCCCCTGCGCAAGACCGATCGCGTTCGGCGAGTTGCACCTCGGCCGGCAGGAACTTCGCAGCGCAATCCTGACCGAAGCCGTCGGTGGCGACTCGCTCGAAACCTGGGCCAATCGTTGGGATGACAACAATCGCGATACGATCCAGGCGTTGCTCACGCCACTCGCCCGCCTCATCGCCCGACTTCACGAGCGTGGCTACATGCACCGCGATCTTTACTTGTCGCACGTTTTCTTCGACCCGAGCGCGCCACCGCAACGCTCGCTGACGCTGATCGACCTTCAGCGGATGATACACCCGGGCGTCCGCCGCCGTCGCTGGGTCGTCAAAGACCTCGCCGCGCTCGACTTCTCCACGCCGCCCGCGTTGATCTCTCGAACCGATCGCCTCCGCTGGTTGACGCAGTACCTCGGTTTGACCAAGCTGGATGACCCGGCGCGACGGCTTGTCTATCGTGTGATCGGAAAGTCGCAGCAAATCGCGCGCCACCAGCGGCGTCGAGCGCGCCGGCATCGAAGAGACGTGTCGTGAAGGTAGCCTTGGTGACGGAATGGTTGGACGCTTGGCGCGGCGGTGCCGAAACGTCGACCCTTCAGTTCATGCATCACCTGATGGCGAAGGGGATCGAGGTCCACGTCTTCACGCGAAGTCGACCCTCGCCCGCGCCGGGGCTTTCCGTTCACACCGTCAGCGGCGCGTCGATGTCACGTACGCGGCAGAGCATTACCTTCGCCCGTCGCGTGGAGCGCCACGTCGCCAACGGCCGGTTCGATATTGTTCACGCCATCACCCCCTGCCGCGGCGCCGACGTTTATCAGCCACGCGGCGGTACCGTCGCCGAGACGATCGAGCGCAACCTCGCGCTGATCCGGACCACGTCGGGGCAGAGCCTCAAACGCTGTGCAAACCGCTTCAACTTCAAGCAGCGCTACCAGCTTCGCCTCGAACGCGAGATTCTGGGCGGCGCCGACGGCCCCATCGTGGTCGCGATCTCAGACTACGTCGTTCGGCAACTCGAAGGGCACTACGCATTGCCCGAAGAGCGGATCCGCAAGGTCTACAACGGCGTCGACCCCGACGACGCGACCGAGGAAACACGCGCGAAGAACCGAGCCGCCATCCGCACTGAGTTCGGCGTCCGCGAGGACCAATGCCTCGTGCTGTTGATCGCGCACAACTTCCGACTAAAGGGCGTTGGGCGGTGGATGGAGGCCTTGGCACTGCTCAGAAAACGCGGCGTGGACGACGTCCGCTCGCTCGTGATCGGAAAGGGCGACTCCGTTCGCTGGCACACACGGGCCGCTCGCCTCGGCGTCGATGACTTGCTGGCCTTCACCGGTCCGACCGACCGCGTCGCCGCGTTCCGCCACGCCGCCGAAGCCCTCGTTCACCCGACCTACTACGACCCCTGCAGCCGGGTCGTCCTGGAGGCGATGTCCGCCGGTCTTCCCTGCATCACCACCCGCTGGGACGGGGCCTCCGAGATGGTCCGGGATGGGAAAAGTGGCTACGTGATCGACGATGTCTGCGACACCGCCACATTAGCGGACCGCATTCAAGATCTTCGAGACCCCGACCGCCGTCGCGTCGTAGGCCGCGCCGCCAAATCCGCCGTCGCCGAAGTGAGCATGGCTCGCCACTGCGCCGAGATGACGGCGTTGTACGACGCCATCGCAGGGACCCCATCCCTCTGATCACCTCCACCGCGCCCGCAAGGCCGGCAGTCTCCCCCCACTTTCATGTCAAACAGACTCACCTTGAAGACCCCCAACGGGCGATAATGTTTCGAGCCACCGGCCCGACGCGCGGATCACCGGCGGTTGTGTGGGAGCACTGTCCGGATGACATCGTCACTTGGACGGAGGTGACTTTCGCGGACAGGAGGTGCCGAGAGTCTTTCGTTGGATTCGCCGCCCCGCGTCGCCGCGATGGGGTCGGGTCTCCGTTGCGGCGGCTTGCCGTGCCACGCAAGGCGCCGGCGAACCGTCGAAACCTGACCGACCCATCGGTGACGGGATTGCGGTCTCACGAAAGTTGCGAGTTTCCTTGCAACCGACCCCTCATCTGGATTATACTCGCGGAGTTCGGGTGTTTCCGCTCGAAACGAAAAAGAAAGACGACCGGACAACGTGGCGCCTACAATCCCCTGGGTTCGTAGAGTGTCGCCACGAAAGTGACAGAACTTATGTCGCAGACGTCCGCTAAGCCGTTGCACCTGCTGGTTCTCGGTCGACCCGACTGGGGCGAGGAGTTCCCGGCTTGGGCGCAAAACCACGCTCGCGTTGAGTACGTCGACTCCGTCGGTGCCGCACTCGAGGCACTCCGTAGCGGACCGTTCGACGTGATCATCACCCGCGCCGCCGACTTCATCCCTTTCCAAAGCCACCACTTCTCCCGACAAGCCGCCGCCATCATCGACAGCGTCAATCAGGGCGTCGGTATCGTCGGTGAATCGGGCGACCTCGAGTGGGCTAACCCGCTCATGCTCAACATGGACAAAGCCGTACGAGAGCGCGTCTGTCATTGCTGCATGGAGACCTTTGCCTGGGCCCAGGCCGAAACAAAGGCCGGTTCCCCCGAAGTCTGTGCGCGGCGGTTCAGCTTCGGCGCCAAAGACCATCGCCGATACGAAATGACCGCCACGCCCGTCATCGACCGCCAGCAGAACGTCACGCAGGTCGCCGCCGTCGTGTGGGATGCGACCGCCACAGGCCGACTCCAGGACAAGATCGATGCGATCGACCAGGCCGGTCGAGAGTTGCTCAGCCTCGATGCCACCCAGTTGTCACGGTTGAAACCCCACGAGCGACTTTCGCTGCTCGAGCAGAAGATTCTTCGCTGCAGCCGAGAACTGCTGCACTTCGACAATTTTGAAATCCGCGTTCGCGACAAGACGTCGAACCGACTCGATCTGGTTCTCTCCTCCGGCATGCCGCCCGAGTCAGCCAACATCGAACTCTTCGCCCGCACCGACGGTAACGGCATCAGCGGGTACGTCGCCGCCCGCGGGAGAAGCTACATCTGCTCCGATGTCAAAAACGACCCCCGCTACATCCCCGGTATCGAAGGCGCACAATCGTCCCTGAGCGTGCCCCTTCACCTGCACGACAAGGTCGTAGGCGTCGCCAACTTCGAAAGTGCCAAGCTTGCCGCCTTCACCGAAGACGACCGGCAATTTGCGGAGATCTTCGGCCGCTACATCGCACTGGCGCTGCACCTGCTCGAGTTGATGGCCTCAGAGCGGCAGACCACCACAGGCCAGGTCGGAACCGACGTCCTCACCGAGATTACCGCACCCGTCAACGACATCCTGACCGACGTCGAAAACCTCGTCGAAGACTACATCGGGCACGACGACCTCCGACACCGACTCCGCACCATCTCCGAGAACGCCGATCGCATTCGTGAGATCATCAAGGACCTGACTTCACCAAAATCCGGGATCACCGGAATCCACGCCAAACGACCCGTCCAACGCGACCCCGTTCTCGACGGCAAACGAGTGCTCGTCGTCGACGATGAGCAGGTCCTCCGTGAGACCGTCCGGGACGTACTCGCCGGAAATGGATGCCACGTCGCCACCGCCGACGACGGCGTCGGGGCCATCGAGCTGATCGCCAACCAGGCCTTCGATCTCGTCCTCAGCGACATCAAGATGCCCACGAAGAGTGGATACGAAGTCTTTTCCGCCGCCAAGGAAGCCAACCCCAACACCCCCGTCATTCTCACCACCGGCTTTGGCTACGACCCCAACCACTCCATTATCCGCGCCCGCCGTGAAGGCCTCGCCGCCGTCCTCTTCAAGCCCTTCAAGGTCGACCAGCTCCTCGCCGAAATCCGATCCGCCCTGACCACCGAGAAACCCGCCTGATCCGCCGCCGATTCCACCAAACCTGATTCTGACAGGACGACCCGTGCGCTTGCGTCTAAGCTGAGGTCTGGGTACGTTTTTCCCCTACAAAACTACGGTACCGTTGGATAGCAGGAGTTTCGCAGGATGAGTGTCTCTGAAACTGACATCAAGCAGATTACCGAACAGGTCGCCGCCGCCAGTGAGCCCTTCCGTCGTTTGCTCGAACAGATGCACCGTGTCGTCGTCGGGCAGGACGAACTGCTCCACCGCATGTTGGTAGGCCTCCTCTCCAACGGACACATGTTGATCGAGGGCGTACCAGGCCTCGCAAAAACCACCGCCGTCGCCTGCCTCGCCAAAGGAATCAACACCGCCTTCCAACGCCTCCAGTTCACGCCCGATCTGCTCCCCGCCGACCTGATCGGTACCCTCATCTTCCGGCCAACCGACGCCGAGTTCGTCGTCCAGAAAGGCCCCATCTTCTCGAACATCATCCTTGCCGACGAAATCAACCGCGCCCCAGCCAAGGTCCAGTCCGCCCTGCTCGAAGCCATGCAGGAACGGCAGGTCACCATCGGCAGAGAGACCTTCAAGCTCGACGACCCCTTCCTCGTACTCGCCACCCAGAACCCCATCGAGCAGGAAGGTACCTATCCGCTCCCCGAAGCACAGGTCGACCGCTTCATGATGAAGCTGATCGTTACCTATCCCACGAAGGCAGAAGAGCGCCAAATCCTTGACCGCATGGCGGTCACCAACCCCACGCTCGATATCGACCCGGTCACCGATCCACAGGACATCCGCAAGGCCCGTGGAATCGTCGACGCCATCTACATCGACGACAAGATCAAGGACTACATTGTCGATCTCACCCTGGCCACGCGCGACCCCAAAGCCTACAAACTCCCCATCGCCGAATGGGTCCAATACGGCGCCTCCCCGCGCGCCACGCTCGCACTGACCGTCGGTGCCAAAGCCACCGCCTTCCTCGCCGGCCGCGGTTTCGTCACCCCGCAAGATGTCAAAACCGTCGCGATGGACATCCTCCGCCACCGCGTCATCATCACCTACGAAGCCGAAGCCGAAGAGAAGTCCTCACAAGACGTCGTCCGAGCCGTCCTCGACCACGTGCCCGTCCCTTAGTCTGTGATTCCGTCGAATGGCCCCTCCACCTGGCCAAACGAGGATCGAGAAGGGGCGTTTCTTTGACGGACCACTGATGACTGACCACTGATGACTGACCACTGATGACCGGCAAACTCCAATGTGTGCCGGGGTGGCCCGCCTCATTAGCGAAGCGGTGAGGTGGGGGACTCGATGATTTCGAACGGTGCCAATGCCCAAGCCAAAGGCGCCGGCATGCTCCCCCGCCGCGCTCACTCGGACGGGTGGCCCATCCTGAGGTGGGGGACACGATGATTGCCGGCCGCCGCACTGCGACCCGGCGTACCTTCGGATGGTGATCGACCTGAGATGAAGACCGTCGCGCCGCGCGCTACGCCGCCGCCATATCCGTCGACGCCGGACGAAGCCCGTGAATCGCGACCGGACGGTAGTTGGCCCCGAATCCCAGAGGCAAGCCCAACCCGAAATGATAACGCGCGGTTCGATACGCCGCCGACGCGAAATACCAGAGTGGATGCCGACCACGATTCAGCTTCGCACCGGAAAGTGCATCCAGGAAGTCCGCCGGACCCTCGAAAGGCCGCATCCACTGGTAACTCGGTGCAAGGCTTGCCGCCAGATGCGTATCCGAACCGACGTACTTGGTCAGCCCCACACACTCGGCGAACCGGTTCGCCCTTCGATCCGCACCGGGCAGAATGTTCTGCGCGTTGAAGACCTCGATCGCATCGACAAGGTCCGCAATGTCCCAGATGGCATCGAGCATCCCGCAACCGAACAACTCGGTAAACGGATGCGGTACCAGAACCAATCCGCCCTGTTCCCGAATCGACAACGCCGTCTCCCGCGCCGACATGCCCGCCTCGATCCCATGTCGTAGAAACAAACCGATGATGTGACCGTCGGCCGAGCTGACCTCTTCGCCCACGATGACCTTCACGTCGCGACCCGAAGCGACTTCGGCCGCACGCCACGCGCCCTCGATCGTATCGTGGTCCGTGACCGCAACACACCCGATGCCCTTCCGCTCGGCCAGGTCAATCAACCGTTCCGGCGGGATGTTGCAGTCGTATGAGTAGTCCGTGTGCAGGTGAATGAGCGTCTTGATCCGACGCATGCTTCGTTTCCCCGTTCAATCCGCGCCAACAGAGTTCGAGGGTACCGCGCCCTTTCGACCGTTCCAGTCTAGGCGCAGCCCGCACCGCTTTCCACCCGATCCGACAGCTTTCTTTGCCCACAGCGTCCGATCACGCAACATCCCGAGAAGAGGATCGATCGCCCGCACACCACACCGACATTATGAGCCACGGCGATTCGATCCTTCGACGTTTCTTTCCGCTCCGCACGATATCGGACGAATGGCCCGATGCTACACCGGCCCGTAACCGGCGAGGCCGACTTGCCTGGTGTGGCACCGGATTGCGTTCCGCCGGTTTCTGCGGCACCGGTTGTCAACCGGTGAGACCGGCGCTCCGCGTCTGACCGGGTGGCATGGCCAAGCGAAGCGCCGCCATGCTGTGTGGCACACGCGTGTGGCATGGGCAAACTGGTTTGCCCGTGAGAAACGAACGAGACTTAGGGCGGGTTCCACCCGCCGCGATTTCGGAAGGCTGACGGCTGATGGCCACCCCCTGATCGCCCCAAACGCCGCACAAACCGATCACCCGCGACGTTAAAGAGCATGGCGGCGTCTGCACGGGCACACGCGGAATCGTAGGGGGGCCGCGGTGCGGCCCATCCGGTGACTCGTTGGGAAATGAACGGCGTGAGAAAGAACCTACCGACGAAACGGAACCAGCGCTCCCCCGCGCGCCAGGGAAAGCCCCGGACATCCAACAACGGCCTGCTCGCCGGGTGGCTTGCCCCCAGTGTCCGATCGGACACCCGCCCTCTAAAAGTGCATAGGGTGACACGCCGGTGAAAAAACGTATATGCGAAACGAACCCACCGACGCCCGATAATTCCATACGTCTTCGCCCCCGTATCCCTCCGCCACGGAGCCTACCCGCCGCAGGCGGGCGCCCTTGTCTCATCCTCCGGTTAACACCCTACACCAAATCTGTCGATCCCCGGTGGACTCAGCCATCCGGACGGTTAGAATGACCCTCGCGACGGCGCCACACGAAATGGCGTCGGCCGCACCGACCACCAAGTGGTTCCGTGAAAGGAGGGCCATTTCTCCGAATGCCTTCCCGCCACGGACAGCGGGGAGAACGACATCGTGATTCGACGAACCGCTTCCGCAGCAACGATGCTGGTCATCGCAGCCGCGATCACACCCGACGCGATCGCCCAAGAAACGCCCCAAGCCTGCTGTATCCCAGACGACGATAGTTGCCAGTATCTCCTTCCGAACGAGTGCTTTCTGCGCGGTGGCGCCGCGCTGGGCCCCGGAACCGACTGCTCGTTCGGACTTTGCTGTCCCGCCGCGTGCTGCCTGCCCGACGAAACCTGTGAACTCCTCACCTTCCACGAGTGCATGGTGATTCAGGGCGGCGTCTGGTATAGTTCAGCTCTCTCGTGCAGTCAGATCAATTGCCAGCCGCCCCAAGCCTGCTGCATCGACGACGCCGGCTGTGTCGAAATCCCTCCGTCAACGTGCTTCTTCGACATGGGCGGAACCCCCCAGGGAACAGGAAGCACCTGCGATCCCGATCCTTGCCCGCCACTCCCGCCCCGTGCTTGCTGTGAGGCCGATGGCGGATGTTGGAACATGACGACCAACGCCGACATGCTGACCTGCATAGCGCAAGACGGCCTGCCGATGGGCGACTCCTGCGCCATGACGTTCTGCTTCCCGACGGAAGCCTGCTGCATGGAACTCGATGGCGATCCCGCCTGTGTCAACATGATGTCATTCGCCTGCAGCCTCGGTGGCGGCGGACCCCAAGGCGACGGCTCGACGTGTTCGACGACCACCGCCTGCGGCTTCGGCGCCTGCTGCCTCGACGACGGATCCTGCGAACTCCTTCCCTTGATTGGCTGCACCCAACGCGGCGGCAGCTTCATCGCCGGCGAGAACTTCTGCGGAGGAACCACCTGCGCTCCACGCGCCTGCTGCTACGGCCACGACCCCTGCACCGGCGCCTTCTGTGATAAGGTCCCCCTGGGGTTCTGCGTCGAGTCCGGCGGTGCTCCGCTGGGTCCCGACACCGCCTGCGCCGACTGGCCCTGCGGAACCGACACCTGCTGCCTCCCCGACGGCTCGTGTGTTCAGCTCCCCGCCGTCACCTGCCTCGAACGGGGCGGACTGGGGCAAGCGGTTGGCACGGATTGCGCCACCACCGTCTGCCAGCCCTTCCAGGCCGGGGCATGCTGCTTGGGCGCGACGGAGTGTGTCATCACGCGACACCCCTCGTCATGCACCGACCTGGGCGGCACTTTCCTCGGCTTCGACACGGGATGTCCGACACAGACGGTGGAGTATCAGACCGAACCGGGTGGGGATGTCTGCAATCACGCAATCGTGACGGTCGTCGACTGCCCCACGCCGGGACTGCTGCGCATGGCGCCGTGCGTGCCGGGGGCGGGGCCGAAAATGGACACGTGGACGTCGCCGGAGGACGCCCAAATGTGTCACACCTTTGGCATAACCGGTTCACCGTCGATTCCGGCGGGCTTCTTCGGGCCGGGGTCCGATCCGTTCGCCGGTCCGGTGTGTCTACGTGGTGTTCCTCTCGGCACGGTCACGCTCCCGGAGTTCGGAGTGGTCGACGTCGGACTCGCTGACACGATCATCCGGCGCGAGTCGGATCCGTTCGATCGTTGCGCGCTGCCGTCGGCCAGTCCGGTGACCGTCCCGATCGAACTCGCCGCGCTGAGCCTCCAGGGAGTTGCACCGGTGATCGTGGGATACGACGGCGGGTCGCGCTTCGAGCGATGGTCCGTCACGGTGGATCTGTCCGCCGTCTATACCGACGGCGATCCGAGCAACGACCCTCCGGTCGGTGAGTTGACGGCTACGAAATCGCACTGTGACGGTGGAACGTACACGTCAATCCTCCACGTACAACCGCGGTTCACGTTTGCCTTGGAGTCGAATCCTTCGGAGGTTCGCGTGCTCGATCTTGGGTCCGCCGGGGTGGCGCCGATCCTGCTCGATGCTTCGGCCATTCCGGCCCCGTGGGTCAGTGACGTGGACGCGAGTCTCGGTGCCGTCAGCCCGATCTGCACGTCGTTCCACCCCGGTCTGGCCGAGCGGGATCTGCGGCCGACGTGTGATTGTAACACCAACAGCATTCGTGATCGGTGCGACATCGAGAGCGGATCGAGTCTGGACTGCAACGCCAATGAGGTTCCGGATTCCTGCGATCTTGCGGACGGTACCAGCGACGACTGTAACACCACCACGATTCCGGACGAGTGCGACATCGCGGGCGGCGTGAGTCTGGACTGCAACACCACGCGTGTACCGGACGAATGCGAGGCCGTCGCGGTGCTGGACTTCGACGGCAACGGCGTTGTCGATCTCGTCGATCATCGGGCGTTTGTCGGGTTGATGGCCGGGGTAGGGGTCCCACCGCCGGTACCGTCTCCCGAGTGCCTCTCGATGGCACTGTACGTCCTCGATGTCAACGGGGATCAAGACATCGACCTGCAGGACTTCGCCGCGATGCAGAGGGGCGTGACGTTTGCGGACTGAGAGGGAGCGATCCCGACAGGCGGGGGAGGCGTCGGCAGCCGTCCGCTTGCTCCTGCCGCGCGGGAAGTCCGGCGCGCGGCGGTGCGGCGGCAAAGGGCGGCGCTGCGGTTGGCGATGGCACTCGAGGACTGTGGATCACGGACACGGCGCGGCGGTCGGGAGCGCGTAGGGTCGGCCTCGGAAGGCATCGACGGCCTGGACGATGTCGATGATCGAGATCACCTGATCGGGGGTCGCGGGGTAGAGGTCGGCGCGAGATTTGGAGGGAGCGCCGGGGA
>JAJDDV010000020.1 GCA_029260135.1 Phycisphaerae bacterium
TTCGCGGGGGCGCGGATTGAAACATCCAGGGCAGTAGTCCGCGAGACCGGAACGCCAATCGCCCCCTTCGCGGGGGCGCGGATTGAAACACGAACGAACAGTCGGAAATCCGCCGCCTTTTGTGATCGCCCCCTTCGCGGGGGCGCGGATTGAAACTGTCCGCCAAAGCCGAACCAGACCATCGGTGCGAATCGCCCCCTTCGCGGGGGCGCGGATTGAAACTATGCTTTGGCCTTGTCGGTGATCATCATCTTGCATCGCCCCCTTCGCGGGGGCGCGGATTGAAACGGCTCCGCGCGTCGATGATCGTCGTCAGCCAGGATCGCCCCCTTCGCGGGGGCGCGGATTGAAACCACGTGAAACGGTTGCACGGACGCTACACGGACGAATCGCCCCCTTCGCGCGGGCGCGAAGCCCGGATCTCCGGCGTCGATGGCTGGAGAGCCGGGGCTCAAACGCAGGTTGCCAAAGTCGTCGTTGGCGCCCTCATCGACGTCCGGTGTGCCCGGATCGTCGCCCCACCCATCACCACCATGATTGGGGGCACGCTGGAACGCCGGATCACCGATGACATTCCCATCGCCCGGCCAGCCGCCCTCGATACACGTGTACGTAACGGTGCTGATAGACCGGCCGGTGTCATGAATCGCCGCACCGGTGGGCGCCGCGTTGTCCCAGAGCACACAGTTGCTCAGCGTCGGGCTGCTGATCGACCCGTTGTATACTCCGCCGCCGCTGATTCCAGCCGAGTTTCCGCTGAATGTGCAATTCGTCAGTGTGGGACTGGCGAGCGAGCCGTACATCCCGCCGCCCACGAGCGTGGCTGTGTTGCCTACGAACTGGCACTTGGACACCGCCGGACTGCTTCCTACGATATGCACACCGCCGCCGACGCTTGCATTACCATTTTTGACCTTGAAGCCCTCGATGACGGTATTGGGTCCTTCGCCGCTGGTGCAGGCGATGACGCTGCCGCCGGCGTCGCCATCGATAATGGTGACCTCCGGGCCGTTGGCGCTGCGGAGCGTGATGGCCTTGCCCTGCAGGTTGATGCGCTCGACGTACGTTCCCGGCCCGACCACGACCTCGTTGTCGGCAAGGGCTTCGTCGATATCCGTCAGAAGGTCGTCCGGCACGGCCGCGTTGTCGCCGGTGTTTATGCACGGCGAACCGCTTTGCAGGTGTAGATCGACGTCCGACCCAAGCGCATCGACAAAGAGCGGGACGGCGTCGGTATTCCCGGCGCCGGGGTAGACGCTGGCATCGGTGGGATCGGCGTCCTGGACACAACTGCAGGTATCCCCGCTTGCAGAAGTGGCGTCATTATGAATCTCCGGACCGCTCGGGGCGGAGTTCCCCCAGAGGATGCCGTTGGTCAGAATCGGGTTACAGTTGGTGTGGTTCTGGATTGCCCCGCCCCAAAGGGCCTGATTCCGGATGAATACGGAGTTGATCACTGTGGGCGTGCTATACTGGAAGGTGTGGATGCCGCCGCCCAAGTCGCCCCCCGAGTTTCCGCTGAAGACGCAACCGATCACTGCCGGGCCGCTGTTCGTACGAGCGTACATTCCGGCGCCTCCCCTGACGGTCGCGTTGGCGATGAGCCGACAGTTGACGAGCTTGGGGCTGCCGGACTCTATGTTCACGCCGGCGCCGAGGTCATCCCATGTGCCGCCGTTGGCATAGCCGGCCGTGATTGTGACGCCATCGAGGATCGCCGTTGCGTCAGTGCCACTGCCGGTCACGACGTGGAAGCTGTTATCAGCAAATGATGGCCCACCAGGGAACTCTCCGGCAACGTCGTTGCCGCCTAGATCGCCACTGAGGATTGTCTCGTAAAGCGCAAGATCCCGGTCATCGGCATCGCCCCCGCAGACCCCTGCGGTACAGCCCCGGTATCCGCCGCAGATGCCCACGCCGTTTTCGAGCTGGAATATGGCGGTGCGATCGTCCGTTCCGTTTGGATCGACCGTGCTCTCATCCGGGTAGTGTATTCCGCCGGTCACGCGGATCTCGTAACCGGGTGATGCCGCCGCGGTGAGCGCGTCCTGCAGATAGTGATAGGCATGTTCCCAGTCGTTGCCTGGTCCGTCGTTCGGCGAACCGGCATCCACATGAAGCACCGTCTGGGCATGAGCCAAGCTGGCCAGAACGATGACAGACGCCAATCCGAGTATGATGCAACGTGTGAGCCTCTCTTGCACCTCCGAAGATAGCGGTGCCTGCCCGGGCCACGCGACATCGCATATCTTCGTAGCTATCGATTGGTCCAGACTCCGTTGAAAACACGCGACCAATACGCGACCAGTTGGGCGGCGAGGCTGTCCGGCTGTCCGGATCTGTCCGATTTGTCCTTGGCCGGCGGCTTTGTCCGTGGTTCAAACGCGGTCTTGGCGTTTTTTGGACGTCCTGAAGGCTGATCGTTGCTACTGGGGGTCAAGAAGTCGGAGGTTCGAATCCTCTCGCCCCGAACTTGTGGGTGCCTATCTGAAAAGCTCTTACGAATTCCACCGCCAGTAGCACGGGAGGCTTCAGGGCGTTTCGCGGCCACAACGCATGTTCGGTCGCGGCCAAGATGGAGGGCCCCGTGGCTACTCGATGGAGAACAGCCTGGATCACCTTCGCGACGGTGCCGCAATTGGAGACGGCCTTGGGTCGTACTCTGGTCGAGTTGACGGCCTTCCGGTGTCATCCGACACCCAGTGACACGGCGAATCGACCTCGCCACAACCGCTGGACCAAGGCACAGGGCGCCGTGGCACCTATTCACCGGCGATGTACGCCCCGGGTTCAAATGAATACTCGTGGCAGGTCTGACAGTCGTTGCTCGCTCCGTAATCTTCGTGGCAGACCCTGCATTGCCTCATGGTCATGACCCGATAGATTGCTCTGCGGGGTCTTTCCAATCGCGGTAATCTGGCGTGACAGGCCAGGCAATCGACCTGAGCGTCTATGACATGTTGATCATGCGAGAAGGGTATTCCGGGGCGGAGCACGGCCATCGGTACCCAGGGAATCTCCACGTCGTTGTCCATGAACGGCGCCAGTCCGTCGATTTCGTGCAGCTCTTGGCCGGTGCCATCATGGTGATCGTCGTCGTGATCATCGCCGTGATCATCGCCGTGATCATCGCCGTCCGTCTTGGCGATGTGGCAGGTGAGGCAGGTGCTCTTTCCCGGAATTCCGGTGAAGGCGTTCGTGTTTGCGTCCGCATGACAATTCATGCACGTGAGATTCGCCTCGTCCTCTTCCAGATGTTCGGCATGATCGAACTTGATGGGTTGGACGGGACAGCAGTCATACTGCTGCTCTCGGGAGAAGTGCAACTGCCCGTTGGTGTCCACCAGTTCGATGGACTCACGGCCGAGGTCGTTGCCGACGCTGAGACTGATCATCATCTTCGTTCCGATCGGTCGCGCGATGTTGGGCGCGCGCGTGGTCGTTATGGTGAAAGCACAGCGTTCGAAGAGCGCGTCGACGGCCATGTTCTTGCCGGGGACCGGGCCTTCGTAGCTGAACGTTTTTGCGCTACGACGTCCCTGCCTCACGAAGGAACCTGGGGCGATCGAGCAATCGGCCGTGTGCCCGGAACCATCCACGATCGAAAGCGTTACCCCTTCGGTCGCCGGACGGAACCGCCGCGCTTCTGCAAAAGTTCCGCGGACGGTAACGTCGACGCCGTTCGTGCCGATCGTCACGTCGTTGATCGTGAAGCAGCCGGCGTTGCACATCGTCTCCGACGCGTTCAAAGGCGAGATGGTTCCGACAGGGTCCGGTTGTCCGCCGCCGCCGGCATAGGCGCCCCTATCGGTCACGGGTGAACTCGAGGCGAGGTGCCAGTCCTGGTTTTCCGGGTCTACGAATTGCGGATCGACACTGACGTTTCCGAGGCGGTCGGCGTATTCGCCGTTGTCGATGCAGTTGGATTCGACAACGGAGAACGCCTCCGAGTTCAGATGGCTCTGTGATTCCGTCTGCATGGCTGGATCGTCCACATGGAAACTGTCAGGCGACCAGACATGGTTGATTCCGAAGCGCCAATCGAGGTCTTCTTCGTCGGAATGAGGCTTCTGATCGTACTTCAAACGCAAGTTTCCCCAGATGATGTTTCCGTAAATCTTGGCGTCGCTGAAACCGGGGGCGAAGTCTCGACCGAGCGGCTCCATGCCGTTGTACTCATGTCCGTGGCGTTCGCTGTCGATGGCGCCGCCGACGGGATCTCGGCTGCCGGCCGCGATATTGCCGACAATCGTGTTGTTGTAGATTTCTGCGTAGAACGTATCGTCGAACGCGATCGCGCCGCCACGGACATGGTTTTCGCCATGGTCGTCGGCCCAGTTCTGCGCGATCACGTTGTGGTGCACTTTCACGATGGCGTTATGGTCGGTCACGTCTTCGAAGCTGATGGCTCCTCCGTCGTCGTAGTTAGAATTGCGAAGGATGATGTTTCCATAGAGATCGATGGGTCCGGAGTCCTCGAAGAACACCGCACCTCCGTGGTCGTCGGCGTGGTTGTCTTCAATCAGGTTACCGGCGACGATCAGGTGGTCTTTGACCTCATAGAGCGAAATGGCGCCGCCGTAATCGGGCGAGAAATTGCGGAAGAGGTGGTTGTTGAAGATCTCGTAGGTGCCCGGCGGGCATCCGGGGATTTCGTCGTCTACGACGTGTTCCGGTTCGCCGTGATGCGGTCCGTACTCGGGTTCATCGTTGACGCTGATTCCGCCGCTGTATCCGCCGGCGCATCCGTTGTTGGAGATCGTGTTCGACCAGATCCTCACGTCGTGGTTGGTTTTTTGCAGCCAGATGGCGCCTCCGTAATAGCCGCCGTTGTGGTCGATGATGCAGGTGTTGATGTCGAGGTTGCGGTTGCCTGCATCGCCGAAGATCCCGCATCCGATGTCGTCGTCTACGGAACCGCGCGTGATGGTCAGCCCACTGATCAAGATGTTCTTTACGCCTCCGAACTGACCGCCCTTTCCGATGAAGAAAACGGGGCCTCTTCCTACGAAACCCTGGCTCTCCATGCTCATCTGCATTGAGCCCAGTCCGTCCACGGTGGTTTCGAGCGGGCCTGCACCGATGATTTGGATGTTGGACTTCCTAATCTGAATCCGTTCGTTGTAGTAACCGGCCGCAACAAACACGTAGCGAGGTTTTGCAGATGGAAGGTGGCTCATCGCTTCGCCGATGCTGCTCCATGGATGCGCGGAGGTTCCATCTTCGACACCGGAATTGGCAGCGTCGACGAAAACGGATCGCTCGGCCATGTAGCGTTCGCGCTGGGCATCGTAGGGAACGTCGACATATACGGCGTTGGAGGGTCCCGCATGGGTCGTAACGATCAGGGGACCTCGGATGGGGTCCGTCGGGTCCTCGACGTGGATTTGCGTATTCGACCACGAGGTGACAAAGAGTTCTCTTCCGCTGAGAGTTACGGTTGAGAATCCTCGCTCGTCTCCGAAATTCAGGCCCGTGATCAAATAGCTTCCGACCGGAGCGACATTTTCGATCACGGGCGGAGGTGGTGGTGGAGGCGGTTCTTGAGCCGGTCCGGGAATCGGGGGAAAGGCCTTGGTCGTGGGCCCCTGGCCGAACGCCACGGGGATGAGCGACCAGTCTGCCTCGAACTTGTTCTTCCCTTGACTCATGGCGTAAGGCATCATGAGGGGCAGGAACTCGTTGTTATAACCGGGAAGACTCGGGTCGTTGCCCAGATAGAGAAGGGTTCCGGGGGCCAGGCGCCGTGTCAGTTCCGGTTTCTGTCCGAGTGGTTCGGAACTCGGACATTGGGTCATGGGATTGGGACCGACGTCGGCGCCGTCCCAGCACATCGGGATGCCCATGTAGCCTGCCCCAAGGAAGTACCCCAGATGGTCGTACGCGCCGACCGGGTTTCTATCAATCCCGGCCTTCTCCATAAACATCAAGCTCAACGGTCGAGGGTCGATGAACAGGTCGTCAAAGACGCCGCCTTCGATCTCGGCGGACAAGGGCGCAAGCGTGTTGAGACCGAAGTCGTAATCGGCGCGCGCACCTCCGGTGACCGTCAGTGTCACGGTATCTGAGCCAAAGGGTGATGGGGCGAAACCGGGGGAGGGAATCACTTTGAGGAGATAGTCGCCCGGCGCCAGATCGCGAATCTCGTAATATCCGGGCTGCGGGCCGACGTAGACACCGCCCCATTCGTCGAGTGGCATGGTGAAGGGTGGCTTCCACCCTTGAGCGAGCAACGCCGCTTCGTCCACGCTTCCGGAGGTCGTTGTTGCGAGCAAGGTGAGGCCGGCCGCATCCCACAGTTCGACGGTCACCCCGTGCAGCGTTCGGTCATCTTCCTGGTCGTAGACTCCGTCGCCGACCCAGGTGCCTTTCTCGAGGTGGTCGTAGAACACAAATCCACCAATGTCACCGGTCGCCGCGGGGATCGGTTCGAGGAGCAGATCGGCCTGGTAATTGGCGGTATACCACTGGATGTGCCGGTTCATGGCGGTGTGGGTCACGTTGTATGGAAGTCCCTTGTCCACACAAGCGTCGTTGGGAATCGGATTGCAGTTCGGGTGAAGCCACACGGCGTTAGGGAAGAAGGTGTCGGTGACGACTGCACCGCGATACCCGGTCGGCAATGCGACATCGACGTGCGCAAGGACTTCGACCTCGGGCAGATCATCAAACAGATATCGACCTGCGGCATCCGTGGTCTGGGTCCTCCACACGCTGCCGTCTTTCAGACGAATATGCACCTCCGCGTGGGGGATGGGTTCGCCGGTCGCGTTGTCTTTCACAAAGCCATGGGCGCGTGCATAGAAGCGAGGGATCATGATTCCCGGTGTCTCAGCTGCGAATGCAGGATTTGGAACGTAGGTGTTCTGGTTCGGGAATACGGTCACCTCCTGTTGAACGTATACGTAGTCGATGGGGATGTCGGAACAGAACATCTTGTACCGGCCTGGGGGGACGTTGTAGAATGCGAACTCGCCGGTCAACGGGTCGGGCTCCGCGGTGGCGACGGAATGTGGCATGAAGGTCTCGGTGTCGGTGTGAAGTACGACGAGACCATCCGGAACGATCGAGTTGGCGGACACGCCGGGGTGGCGTGCAGGAACGAGCGCCTCCGGCGCCTCCGGTGGCTCGCCTGGATCGGGCAGTTCGATCACCCAACCTTGGTCGGCATCGGCGAGTTTCCCGATGATGCCGCCTGCGTCGATGAGGGTTCCGCGCGCGCCAAAGCGTTTCTTCACGTTGTCTTGGTTGATCTGACCGAGTTTCTCGGCGAAGCCATGCCAGGCGAGGAAACCACCTTCTTCGGTACCCGGATCGCCTGGGAAGAGTACAACCTCGAAGGCTCGTCCGCCCTCTTCGCTGCTCAGGAGGTAGAATTCCGTTGAAGCGTCGAAATCGAGCGGGGAGCGATTGACAGGGTTCACGACCGGGAGAGGTGTTGGCCCGTTCACGTCATAGAGATGCGCCGTCGACGGATCGGACGTCACGCGCACCTCGCCGGGGGGAAGACCGGTGAAGTAATAGAGGCCATCCGGGCCCTTCAGGTCTCCACCCAGCGGGAGACTGGCCACCGGCTGGGTTCCTGTGATACCGGTCGCCAGGAGATTTCCCCGGTCGTCCCAGACCTTGACCGTCACACCGTTGAGGTGTGCGTCATCTCCGTCGTCTGGTTCACCGTTGATCTCGTTTTCGTAAAACGTGTAAACGAGAAGGTTGGCCAGGGGCAAAGGAAGCGGAGGCAGGTACGCATCCTCGAGCTGGATTTCACCGGTTGCTGCGACCGCAAACTCACGGCTTGTGCACTCATGTCCCGTCGCCGAGAACATGACAACGTATTCGCCCGGTACCGGTACCTGGGCGGTCCATGAATTACCCGTAACGGCACCGTAGGCGATGAATGCACCGTCCGCGTCTTGGTTCTGCACCATGACCTGCGCTCCGGCGAGATCTGCGGCGGCTGGCGCCATGACCGGCCCTGCTCCGCTGTTGGCTCCCGTGTAGATGTTGCCACCGATGAGGGTGGTTTGGGCGTGTCCTGTGCCGACGGCGAGGAAGATACCCAATACTGCAGTCATGACTGACAGATTGTTCTTCGCAATCATTGTCGTAGCTCCTTACCCCTTCCGAGTGTTCCGATGCGTTGACTGGTGCGCCGTCAGATCCACACGGCGTTTGATGGACGCCACGCTTCTCTTCTTGTGTGCCGGACAACCATCCGCACGTGTGGATGGCTGGGTCGATCGACCGACACTTAGAAGTCTGCGCCCCGCTTGCATGACCTGGACGGCAGCACGCGCGGTCTGGGCAGCAAGATCGTGAAGGAATCACGGGGTGGCCTCCGACGTCGAAGGAGGATTCGCTCCCGTCGCCGCGCGGCGAGTGCCTCTGCGAGGGCTGACGTGCCAGTACCGTGTGTTCTCGATGGACTGGCTACCTTACTGGTTGCCAAATCGTCCGGTTCGGTCCCTCCGGAACCAAGCAGAGCGTTCGGTTGAGGTTCAACGCCCGAACTCATTGGGGTCACCTTGTGAGACACACGGTACTGGCCACGGTCGCCGCTGTAGCGAAGACCAATCCACTTCAGCATAGGACTGGAAGAGCATGCGGCGTACCGAACCTTGCGTTGCCAGGCATGAGCCATAAACCGTTACCACACAGAAGGTTACGGAGCTCTTGGGATTCTACCGTCAAGTGTATTCTCGGTGCACAACGCTCCCGCGAGGGATGGAAATGGCCGTAACGTCAGTATTCGTAAGAGGTTACATCGGGCGGGACTTTTTGTGCCGTCGAGTGGTACAGAACGTTCCACGCCGGAACGATGTGTTCCTTGTTTTGTCAGGCGTGCGGCGTCCGGTCCCCCAGCGCCAGAGATGCGACGCGTACGTGTTTCGCGCGTTTGAGCTGGTCGAGGTCCGCTTCCCGTGAGATGCGGGGCGCAAAACGTGCGGTTCACTGGCTGGGAGAGTTCGCGAGCGCGGACCTCTGCGCCGTACGTGCAGGGGGCGAGGCGAGATCGCCGCATCCGCCGCATCGGTTGTACCAGCGGAGGACGTTTGCCTGTCTGCCAAGGGCTCTGGATGCATCGCAAACCCGAGTTCGCTGCGTTCCTCGTCTCCAGTCACGGATGCACAAACCTACGTCAGTTCTGTCTGGCGCCTCGTGACCAGATGGTCTTCGTCGGTGTGCGGCTGGGGCCCGCACCTTCCAAGAAGACCGTAATGTCGGATTGATCCAGCCACCCGTCACGGTTCAGGTCTGCGGCGCCGAGTTCGCGCAATCCCTTCTGCTCAAGTTCGTCCAAGGAGATCCTCAGAACAGGTCCATCGTCGGTCGCAGAGATTCCGCCGGCCGTGCAGCAATCGGCCTGGTCGCCTTGGCCGAAGTACCATGGGAATAGCGCGAAGTCCGCAGTCGAGACGAACCCGTCGCCGCTGAAATCCGCATGGACACCCGACGTATTGCAGTCCGAGTCGGCCGATACGAAGGAACCCCATTGCGAGAATAGTAAGCCGAAGTCGAGAACGTCCACGTACCCACTATTGTTGAGATCCCCGGGCCGAAGACCGTTCGCCCCCGTAAAGGAAGCGTTGTAGGTGGTGCCGACGTTCGTGAAATCCGGAGCCGTGCTGCGAAGTGTGTGCAGCTCGTCTTGCGCGGTGAGACACGTGTACACGCCACTGGGAACAAGTACCGAGACACTGTTCGCGACACCGTTTGTGAACCCGATCGTTTTCTTCACGATCTCCGTGGCTCCGCCGCCGGTGCAGTCCGAAAGTACGAATGTAATGCAACGTGTCATGGACGATGTCACCCCCAGAAGCGTCACATCGACGGTCAATTCGCTCGACGTGTCAACGGTTACATCAAACACGCAGGTTTCTTCGCCGCCGACGGGAGTGCCGGCACAGGCGTCCGTCGCCCGGCACGTAATCGTCGTGGTACCCTCCGGGAACACGCCGCCGGCAAGGCCCGTTGGAACGACACTCGGAGACGGGCAGGTGCCGTTCGCTATTCCTGTACAGTGTGCGTCAGAGGAACAGGCCAATCCGTTGTTGTCTCCGCCACTGCATGTGCCGCTCAGCGTCTCACAACTCACGACGCGCGAGCCGTCACAGTCATCCGACGCATCCGGCACGACCCATGTGACGGCAGCGGAGGTATCTCCCGCGTCGGCCAGAACATTGATATCGCCAAGTGAGGTCTGGCAGCTGCTGAAGACCGGTATGTTCCCATCGATCCGGATCGGCTCCATATCTTCGAAGATGGTGGTTACCGAGGCGCCGAGGGCGTTCACCACCTGATTGGGCGGCGTATGGTTTCGGAACGCAACGAATGGATCGCACTGTCCGGCTGTTTGGAACGTCAGCGTCGCCACCGTGGTGTCGGCTCTGGTTCCTCCCGCTAGCTGGGGGTTAACGCTCACAGCGAAATCAATCTCTCCTGGCGTGCTGGTGATCTCCTGCAAGACAAAATCGAACGGCGCTCCGGTTGGAATCGGGTTGGTGATCGGGTCGTTGAGCAATGTCAACATGGCCGCGTCGTACGTCAAGTAAAACTCGACCGCGACGATGTCCTGGGGTTCATTTCCCAATCCGGTCAAGGCCACGTCCACGGTGACGATGTCGTTTGCCCCTTGATCGTAACAAGAAGCGTCCGCGTTCAGCGCCAGTGTCGGACAAGTCCCGTTCGAAGAGAACACGCAGACGCCAGCGGTACACGCCTGCGCATAGCAGTTCGTCGGAACGGGGCTCCATGGGCCACAGTCCACGGCCACGGTGGGCACGGTACAGGGCACGCAACTCTGGATTGTCGTACCGCCGCACACTCCGGCAGCGCACTGGTCGGACTCCGTGCAGCCCTCTCCGTCGTCACAGGCTGTCCCATCGGTGAATGGCTGGTCTATGCACCCCCCGGTTGCCGGATCACAGACGCCGCTTTTGCATTGGGTGTTCAAGCCCGTACAATCGGGGGCTGTACCGGCACATATGCCGTTCGTGCAGACGTCGCTCGTCGTGCAGAGATCCCCATCGACGCAGCCGACCCCCTCGTTGATGGACCCGCCCGGTGTGTCGCAGTTGCCTTCCCCACCCGCCGGGTCGCACGTACTGTCAGCGTTGCATTGATCACCCGTGCCCAGACAGTTCGGAGCAAACCCGCCCGCACAGGTACCCGTTTGGCAGGTCTCGCCGACACTGCACACGCCCAGTCCGTCGTCGCAGGGCGTATCGTTGGCCACCGCCGTCAGCGTGGCGCAGTTTCCTTCCGTGCCGTTGGGATCGCATGAAGCCGTATTGCACTGATCGCTGAACGATAAACACACGACCGCGTTCCCAGCACACATACCGTTCCAGCAGACATCGTTCACCGTGCAATTGTCGATATCGTCGCATGGCAGCGTGTTGTACGGGAATTGACATCCGCCGTTAACACACTGGTTGTCTGTACACGGGTCGCTGTCGTTGCAGTCGCCGTGTCCGTTACAGAAGGGAGGGGTCGCCGTAAGGGTGCCTTCGACCAGCGTCGTCGCGACGCTAGGGCTCCAGAAGCTCGCCGAGAATGGAAACTCCGTCATGGTGAGTTTGATGAGCCAGACGCCGTCAGCATCGGCGCTCGCGATGATCGGGAATTCCGTGAGCGAACCATTAAAGAGATTCGCGGCCGGGGCCACGCCGCTATCGCGTTGCGAGCCGTTCCTCGCGAGGGACCCGGAGAGGTTGGTGTCCTCGCCGGTAAACATCCCGCCTGCAAAGGGGCTGCCGAGCTGGGTGATGTCATTTGCTGCAGGAATTGCCGCCGGTGTAAACGTCACGGTACCCACGGAGCCAGCCTGCGCAACAAGCTCGACGACGATGGTCACCCCGTCGACGACGTCGCCCTGGGCATTGCCGGACACAACGATCACACCGGTAGTTCCCTGAACGATCGACACGTCGGCAACCGATATCTCAGCCGCCCTCAGGCCTCCACGGCATGCGAGCAACCCACCCACAACCACTAGGAAGTGCTTTCGAAGTACCATCAGTCCTGCCTCCGTCTCGTATGATTCACGAAGCAGTATGCCGCGTGCATTCCCTGTTCGCCCGTCCGGCCTGTCCGAGATTCGCGTCTCTCCATTGGCTTTCGCATTCCCCAGCCCATAGTACTACGGGATCGGCGTAAACAGCGGGACACCTTCAAACTGGTTCGCTGCTGCTCTTGTCACGCTCACGTCGTTCAGATTCACGACACCACTCTTGTCCACATCAAAGACATCATCGATGGGAACACCGATGAACTGATTGGAGTTCACGCGAACCACGCTCACATCGTTCAGGTCGGTCACGCCGGTGCCGTCCGAATCTCCGGCCATGTTCGCCAGAAAGAAGACTGCGTTGCCGCCGGGAGCAGTGTCGCCGCTTGGCATCAGGATCGGGTTTCCCGTCAGCTCTCCATCCAGAAAGACGCCGGCTGTCGATACCTGCGTCGCGTCGATCGTCGTCTTCAACCATCGCTTCATCACGTGGTCGTCATTGATGACAACGGTGGCGACGGTCACCCCGCCCACTGCTGCGGACGTCACGGAGATCGTGGTGGTGGCGTTCGTGACCGGTGTAAACGTCGTTCCATTCACGGCCGTCCACTCAAAGGAGAATGCATCTCGCGGGTCGAGCGTTTGAAAGTCCACAAGCTCATCGAAAGTGATCCGGATTCCGGTGATCCCTCGAATGTAGTAACCGATATTATCAATGGTCGCGGTTGCCCCGGCGGCAAGACACCAGATGCTCGGATCCGTCGCATCGGCGAACTTGCCCGAATAGAACACGTCAATACTCGCCACATGGGGAGGCGGTCCGTGAATCACAATGCCGCCCGAATCGAACACGCTTGGGAGAATGACGCTGTTGTCGACCCGCGTCAGCCTCGTGAAGATCGGCGCGGCGACGGTTCGAAAGGCGATGTTGGTCGTTCCGAGCGCATCGGCTGTGAACGACAACGTGGCAATCGTGTGGTCGGCCTGCGTGGACCCGCCATTCATTGCAGCCACGAAGTCCACGGCGCCACCGACATCCGATTCCACGCCCTCGGTCCACCCGGCACCGATCGAAGTGTTTGGAGAGACGCCCGTCAAGGTCAGCAAGGTCGGATCGTAGGCCAGGAACACTTGTACCCCGTTGATCGGTGCCGATAGCCCCGTGACGTCCAGGGTAACCGTCACGGTAGCCCCCGGTAACACCGTCTCTGAGCCGGCGCTCACGTTGAGGCTTAGATCGTCGGTCGCCGCAATCTGCGGCGCGATGGACGCTGTACCTATGGCGCCCAACACGATGATGTTCCAAGCCTGTTTCCGAGTCATCCGTACACCCTTGCCGTTACGAGCACATCCGAACCACCGATGGATCGCCCAACAACACTGTCAACGCAAAGGCCCATTCAAGAGGCCACCAAAGACTTCCAGATCCAGCCCATCGACATCACCATCGTCGTCATAGTCGAAGGCGCCACAGCACTCCTCTGGAGTCACTGAATACGCACGTGGGTCGCCGAGGTTTCCACCGGTTACGGAGTCTGTGAAACAACTCTGTAGGCGCGACAACTCACGAAGATCAAAATCGCCATCTCCGTCGCAGTCATAGGGCGGCGCGATGGCGATGCTCGTGTTATCCAGAGCGCCGGTTACATCCTGTCCGAGAAACTCCGCGCCAAACACCTTTGTCTGAGCGTGTGGCCCCAACGAAGGTGCAATGACGATCGTATCCAGCGCGTTCTCGGATAATGCTAAGAACCTTACACTGGTCACCAGTAGCCCTTTTGGCGTAGCCCTGGCCGCCGCCGGAAGGCTGAATCGAGACAGCGCGGTGTATTTTGCTCTGCCATCGTCCAGATTGTAGTTGAGGGGATCCGCAAGAAAGCCTGATGACAACCACTGATATGGCCCGATGTCATCGGCTCCGATTAGTTGGATCACTGTGGGATCCCAAGTCAATACAACATCCAGTGCGAAGACGGGCTGGTCCTGCCCATCCGGGCGAACGGACATCGCATAAAGAGAGATTGTGAACTCGACGCCTCCCGCCACGGACTGTGGCCTGTCTTTCCACACCAAGTCCACGACCGGATCTGCGTGCAATGCCGAGGGTAATAGGCACAGCAATATGGCGAAAGCACTCGCTATTCCTAACCGCCTCGCATTCATCGTAGGCTCCCTTCGTCCGGGACGATCGCCTTGACCGTCATGACCACGAACTCCGTTCTTTTCAACGGTCGTTACGCGACGATCTATCATCTGTCGTCCGGCGCCTCTCTGCGGATTCGACGGGCCGGCTTCTGCGATCTCGCGTCTCGCGGAAAACTCGGAGGAAGTTCGAGCCCCCATTCGTCGGCAAACACAACGATGTCGTCGACATCGACGATGCCGTTACCATCGAGGTCCACCCAGTCGGCGTTGACGAGGTCGAGTTGCTCAACGGGTACGCTGATCAACGGTCGATACGGAACGCTCCCGCTGATGGGTCGGAGTCCTCCACCGGCCATTGCCGCCCCACACGAGTCGACGGGATCACTTTGTTTCAGGAAATTGGCGGCGAGCACCGGGAAGTCCGCGGTACTCTGTTGACCGTCGCCGTCAGCGTCGGCACCAGCACTCAGGGTCGGATCGATCGGCGCGTTCCAAGCGGTGGCGAGAATCGAGAAGTCGATGACGTCCACAAGATCGTCCTGGATAGCGACTCCGCCTGACAGCGGCGCGCTTGACCAATCGCCTGACACCAACGAGTTCACGCCGGTCAAGTCGATGGTCTGGTTGCCGCACGCATCGAGGGAAATCGCGGTCAAGGAACTCAGCGAATGGCCCGTCTTGAAACTGATCCAGTTCGCGAAGAGATCGACGTTGTCCAACACCGCTTGCCCGGTCGTGGTGACGTTGTCGAAGGTCACCGACACGATGCGGGCATCGAGCGTTGCGGGGCAGGTTGTAATGTCGACCATCACGTCGCGCGCAAGTGGAGCCGTCATGCCGTTCAGAGCGTCGACTTGAAGGTCGACCGTGATCCGCGGCGCGGGATCGGTCCCGGCACAGACGCCGCCTGTACAAACGTCGTTCTCGGTGCATGCGTTCGCGTCGTCGCACGCGGCCGTGTTGTTCGGGTTGTTGCAGGCACCCAAGCCTGCGTTCGCCAGTGAATCGCACAGATCGTCCGTGCAGCCGTTGCCGTCCACGCAACTCGGCGGTATGAACGGCGTCCCGCTGCAGGCGCCGCCGCTGCATACGTCATTCTCCGTACAGAACTGCGCGTCGTCGCACGGGATCGTGTTGTTCGTGTTGACGCAGGCCTGGCTCACTACGGTGTCGGTCGTGCACTCGTTTCCGTCGTCACAGGTCAGGGTAATGACCGCCGAGTCGTTCTTGCCAGGGAAGATAGGACTATTGTCGGTTTTGACGAGCTTTGTTTTTACGACGGCTCCGTCTGCGCGAAACGTAAAGCTCGTCGTCGGCGTCGATTCAGCGATGGCCGTGAACGTGAACGTCGCAATGGCATGGCTGGTTGTGGTTGACCCACCGAGAAGCGACGCGACGTACGTCATCTGCCCCGCCGGGAGATTGTCGAGCTGTCCGAACGTCCAGTTGACCGTACTGCCGTTGGTGGCGGTCGTTGCCTGGGTGACTGACACGTACGTGAACAGCGTCGCGTCGTAATCGATCAACGCTTGAACCGAGTTGATCGGCGTCGTCAGTCCAGAAACATCAAGCGTCACGGTTACGGTCTCACCCGGTGCGAAGGTGGTTCCGCCAACCACATTGAGGCTTAGAGTCTCTTGTGCAAGCACCGGCGCTGTGGCGAGCGTCGCAAGCACGAACGCTCGTGCTACGAATCTCGGACTCTTGTTTCCACTTTTCATCGCAATTCTCCCTTTGCCCCACCCTTGACGCTTGCGGTGGAGATGTCAGCAGTCCGACCGACCCGCTACATCCAGACCCTTTGTTTGCCATCAATCGTGTCGGGAAGACCACTTTGGCTTCTTCCCGGGACACGCCACGTCGAGCACGCGTTCGCGTGGCACTGCGACGTCACGGCATCGGACCGTTCGCCAGCCCGACAAAGAGCTGAGCATCCGACCGATCCACATCTCCGTCGTCGTCATAATCGAACGCCGCGCAACATAGCAGCGGATCCGATGCGTAAGCCGACGGTAACAGTTCGCTGTTCATCTGAACCCATCCGGTGAAACATGTCTGAAGTCGGCTGAATTCATAGAGATCAATGTCTTCATCACCATCACACTCTTGCGGCGGCGCGATCGACACACTCGCATTGTGAAGGTCGCCCGTAACGATTTGATTCGCGGCATCGGCGCCAAACACTCGTGTTACGGAGTAGTCTCCCCGCGCCGGCTCGATCACGATGTCTGCGCCGGCCCCTTCCGACCGTGCGGCAAAGCGAAACGTGGTCACCAACAATCCGTCCGTTGTGGCCATCGCCGCATTTCCGATCGACGACAACGCCGTGTACTTTGCGTCACCGTCGTGGATCGAATTGTTCAGTCCATCCAAGGCGGAATCGTCAGCGAACTCAGAACGAATCCACCGGTAGGGACCGTTGTCGAGCACACCGATGAGGTCGACCCGAGCTGGATCCCACCGGACAATCACATCCATGGCGGCGATCGACTGGTTCGCGCCGTCAGATCGCGCCGAAATGGCGTACAATCCGAGGTCGAACGTCGCGCCGTCACTGATCACGCGCGGCTCGGGACCCCATGTGAGATTCACACGAGGCGATCCCAATGAAACGGAAGTGGCTTTTCCGCTACGTTCTTCCGATCCACGAGCGATCTGATCGCTTCGCGACGATGCGGCGGCGCAGCCGTCCGAAGCGTCACTCTGCGTGAAGGCGTTGACCTGGAGTGCCGTAAAATCTGCCGTATCTTGTACGCCGTTTCCTGTGGCGTCGGCGCCGGTGCTGAGCTGGGCGTTGATCGGTTGGTTCCATCGGCTGGCGAGGATGGAGAAGTCCACGGCGTCAATCACATCGTCTTGACCGACGGTCGCCGTC
>JAJDDV010000191.1 GCA_029260135.1 Phycisphaerae bacterium
TCATATTCCCGTCGCAGCTGGAGGTGACGTTCGGTTCCGGCTATAGCGGAAGCCCCTTCTTGGGCAGCTCCGGTGATGTTCCGCCGGGCAATGGTGGGTGGAACTTCTACGGCGGCATGATGTATCCCTGGCACGTGCACCACGAAAAGGAAGTCGTCAACAACGACATCTTCCCGGGCGGTACGTTCACCCTGTTGATCATCGAATCCTGGGGCACACCGATCCCGTAAGCGAAAAGGAGGTAGAAACGGATGACTCACAAGATGGTGAAAACGATCCTAGCCGGTGCTCTCCCGGCCCTTTTCTCGGTGGTGACGGTGAGCAATGCTCCAGCGGCGGATGTCTATCTGCGCGCCGAGGCGATCACCAAGCCAATGCCCGATCCCGCCGGCGGACCGGATATCCCGATCCCTATGTGGGGTTTCGCACAAGACGACGCGTTCCAGGGGCTCGAGCTGGCCCCCGCCAGCGTCCCTGGACCCAGGTTGGTCGTCCCGCCCGGCGATACGACGCTGAACATCCATCTGGACAACAACCTCACGGTACCAATCTCAATCGTCATTCCAGGGCAAGTCCAGGCCCTGACGCCAACCAAGTTCACGGACGCCACCGGTAGGCTCCGTGCCAGGGCCTTCACACACGAAACGCCTGCGGGAAACACCGCCGCGGTCACCTATTCGTGGACAGGGCTCAGACCCGGAACGTATCTCTACCATAGTGGAAGTCACCCGCAAATACAGGTGCAGATGGGCCTCTACGGCGCCATGACCCACGATGCCGCACTCGGCCAGGCTTACACCGGCGTAGCCTACGATGCGGAAACGCTTCTGATCTACAGCGCGATCGATCCGGCAATTCACGCCGCTGTCGCAGGAGGAACCTATGTGCCGTTTGGCGATCCAGCCACCCAAATGACATCCACCATGGGCTATGAGCCAAAGTACTTCCTTGTCAACGGTGAACCCTATCGCCCCGGTGTGACCGCGGATATCGCAGCGGGTAACGTCGGAAACACCATACTCCTTCGAGTCCTCAATGCGAGTCAAGAATCAAAAGCACCGCTACTGCTCGGCCTGTACATGAATGTAGTCGCCGAAAACGGAAGCCTCTACCCGTTCCCTAAAGAACGATACGTGCTCTTCCTACCGGCAGGGAACACGCGCGACGCGCTGATGACGCCGACCACGGGACAGGATGGGCGCTATCCGATATTCGACAGAAAGTTGAACTTGACAAACGCAGGTGCGCCGACGCCGGGAGGGATGTTGAGCTATTTAGTTGTGGCGCCCTGACCGCCGACTCGCAAGACGAAACCAGTACGAGACGGCATGTTGGCGATGGCCGCGAATGGAGGGCTAACCTCGGTTCGCGGTCCGTCTCCGTATATTGGACTCAGGCCAGAAGGCCAGACTTCATTGCTGAATCCGGCGACGGACACCGGCAGAAAAGGAATAGAAGCTCCTCTGAGCATGCGGACCTGAAACGATTCCATTCCGTGGGCAACGGCCCGGTGGTGGGCGGGCCTTCGATAGTAGGCTGACGGCGGAAAGAGAGAAAAGAGATGATCGACAAAGAATTGCGAAACCGATCCCGGGTGGCGATCAAGGGGAACAGATCGAAGGCGACAGCGACGATGCTCATCGCGCTGTTGATCCTACTGACCGGATGTACAACGACGAACCCACAACACATGAATGATACCACGGCGCCCGTGAACACAACGTCAACGGGCGTGCTCGGCGTGCAGGACCCACGGAACGTACCCGAAACCGAAACTGGCACCGCGACCACAACACAGCGCGATTCCCGCAACGAAATGAACGAGGATTCATCCCGCAACGCTCAGACGGCGGATGCAAAGAACGGAAACGCCACTACCGCAGACCAACTGATGGAGAAACTGGGAATCGAATCACTCGGCGTGCGCCTGACCGCCGCAGGCTACCTTCTCAAGTTTCAATACCGCGTACTCGACCCCGAAAAGGTCAAACCATGGATGGATCGAAAAGCTGACGTTTTCCTGCTCGATCAAACCACGGGGAAAAAGTTCTTCGTTCCAAGGAGTTCCAAGATTGGTCCGCTACGCCAGACGACACGAAAGCCTCTCGTCGGGCGAACATATTTCGTCATGTTCAAGAACACGATGCGATCCGTGACAACGGGAAACAGGGTAACCGTGGCCGTTGGTGAATATGCCTTGAAGAATCTAACGGTTCAGTAACCGCATCGTGCCGGCACGAACATCGAGATCCGAATCGCTGAAAAGTGAGTCAAGAATGACCGGAGAGAGAAACGTGATAATGCATGGGGAGCTGAGCCATCGCGGGAATCGCATGATCAGTGTACGAGCGTTCGCATCGATCTTGGGAATCGTCGCGCTGTCGCTACCCGCGGCCGCGCAGAACGTCTGGCAGTCCGGACCGACGTTTCCAGGCGGTGCGCGAAAGGATGCCGGCGCGGCAAACCACAAGGGGGCAATCGTCGTCGCAGGAGGTCGCCCTTTTGTCGCCGGAGGCGAAAATGCCTCCGTACATTACCTTCCAAATGGCGCGGGAGCGTGGGCGACGAGCGACCCCCTCGAGGTCGCACTATCGCGCCCCGCGGTAGGTGTCGATGCGATCGGACGACTGATCGTTGCGGGAGGATGGACGTTCGATGACACGGCGGGCGGGTTCATCCCGCTCTTGAGGGCCTTCGCTTACCAATACCAGTGGACCTGCACCGGTGGCGCGGAACCACCCGACACGCCCTGCGTGACAGACGCCGAATGCACCGCCGGTGGCACCTGCGTGGGCGGAGTCGGCGAGGATGTGGCCGGAATACCCCTTGCGTCTGCGCGCGCGCAACACGCCACGGCCGTCGATGACCAGAATCGCCTCTACATGATCGGAGGGATCGATGCCTCGCAGAACATGATCGCTTCAATGATTCGATTCGAGGCGAGCGTCGCCGACCCCACGGGAGCGTGGACGACATTGGCACCAATGCCACTCCCAAGAGAGAACGCGACCGCCGTCTACGATGGCACTGGTCGTATCCTGGTGATCGGCGGTGCCAATTCCCTGGGCGTCTCGCAAACCACCGTGATGGCATACGATATCGCCACGAACGCCTGGTCCGGCCTGACACCGCAGCCAACGGCGGCACAGGGGCAGGCCGCGGTGCTCGGCGCTGACGGACTCATCTATGTGATTGGAGGCTGGGCAAACAATGTCAATTTCCCGGCGAACACAGTACGGGTCTACAATCCAGCGACCGGCATCTGGTCCACCGGACCCACCCTTAATACCGCCCGGCAAGGCGCCGCGACGGCACGGGGAGATGACGGCTACATCTATGCGCTCGGGGGTAGCGGAAACGTAGGAACCGCGACGGTGGAACGGCTCAACACGAACACGTTCGTCGTCGACGTCGCCCTGCGCGTCGTGGACGCGACCAACCCAACTTCCCCAGAAGAAGGTTCGCTTCCGACGGGACTTACGACAGTCTGCCCCGGCGATGATATCTTCGTGGAAGTCTGGATGTCCCAGGTCGACGGCAACGCGGACGGGATTACAGGCGGCACCGTGGATCTGCTGTTTGACAGCTCGGTTCTGACTGCTCTTTCGGTCGATCCTGGCGTCATCTACAATCAACCGCCCAATCCGGGTGTAATCGACAATACGACAGGCCTCATCGACGACTTCGGTGGCTCGAGCATCTCGGCCGGACTGGCCGTAGCACCGAACTGGGCGCTTCTTGCGCGCGTCCGGATGACGCCGATCGCACCCGGTTCAGCCGATTTCTCGCTGGCGCATGGACTGTTCCCATTCGCCCTCGCCGGCGGGTCGCCGCCTTTGCCCGATACCTCAGTAGATGTTTCAGATACCGCCGCGCTGACTCTCGTGGTGGTAGACGACGGCTTGGCATGCACGACGGATGTTTGCTCGCTCGGGACAGTCACGCACACGCCCGTTGACGCCGCCTGCAATGATTCCAACGCCTGTACAATCGATACTTGCGACCTGGTCTTGGGATGTGTAAATGCGCCGATCGATCCAGCCGTAGTCTGCGATGATGGCAACATCTGCACCACCGACACCTGCGATACCGTGGCGGGATGCCTCAACGACGGAACGGGCGTGACAGGAACGTGCAACGACGGTGACGCCTGCACGACGCTGGATTCCTGTCTGGGCGATGCAGCCGGAACCTGTCAGGGAACCGACACCTCAG
>JAJDDV010000192.1 GCA_029260135.1 Phycisphaerae bacterium
CATCCCGGGTTCGGGCTTCACGCCGTTGTGTGGAGCAACGTCGTAGCCTTCGGCGATGTCGGCGCCGCCGGTGATCGTGACCGCATAGGTCCGCACGGTTCCCCGCACGTCGAGCTTGGCTTGCGGCGGACTCATCGAACCCACGCTGATATTACCACCCGGAGCAATGTAAACGTCGGACCAGTCATTGAGCGCACTGTTGTGAGCCCCGACGACGGCCTTGCCGTTGAACTCGCCGAGGATCGCGGCAGAGGTGTCCCCCGAAAAAACGCCCCTTCCTCGCCACGCCGCTCCGGTGCCCGGTTCGTGGACGTGCAGTTGGTCCTTCGGTGTCGTCGTACCAATGCCGACGTAACCGGACCCGTACTTGATCATGAACTCGGGATCCGTGCCTTTGTAGGTGTCGTCGATCACAAAGGAGTAGCCCTCCCCCGACGTATCGGCATCCGTCTCCGGAACGCCGATCTCCCACGCTCTCACGGCACCATTCGTTCCGGACCGAGACTCGAGACGGATCATTCCCTCGGCGTTCGGTGCCCCTTCGTCACCGATGTGGAGCGGCTTCTGGGGATTCGTCGTTCCGATGCCGACTGCACCGGTTTCGGAAACGAAGATCCCCCGCGTTTGAAGCGTGTAGGGAGTCGCCGTCAGGCGTTGTCGCGGCGTGAGCACCGTGAAGGCCGGCTCATCGCCCATGCCGTCCCACGTCGGCGTTCGTACGGATACCTCCAGCCACCGTGGCTGACCGTTGAATGCGGCGGCGCCGAAGTCGAGCTCCGCGTTGAACAGACCGTTGGCCACATTCACCGCTTTCAGGTCCACTGCGGTGCCGATCTGTGCGCCAGCTGTTTCCGCATCCCAGAGCGTGAATGTCAGGTCGGCGGGGCCGTCGACGGGCGCACGATCTTGTTTGAGCTGGCCCTGATAAGTGAATGCCGTATCGGTGGGTTGGGCGAGGAGCGTTTCTCGCGGCAGCGTCATGACCGTACCCATGAGGATCAGACCGAACTTGACTGACGTCTTCACTATTCATTCTCCTCTAGAACTCGAGTTCAACGCGTGAAACTTGTCCGAGGTCCCACTGGGGGTACGGACGGTGTCGCGCAGCCGCCACGTGCAGTCGCTTGCCGAGGTGGATGAACCACAGGCGGACCCCTACCAGACATCGCATCGATGACCGTGAGAGACGCCAGTGTAGCAGGATCGATCAGCCGCTTCAAACAGGAGCAGTATTGCGTGGTTCCGGACTTGAATTTGTGTCAACGAGCGCACTCCAAGTGTGCCCTGCCTCGGCGGCTGCTCCCTTATCGGCCGCGGAAACGATCGAATGCGTTGTTGGTTGAAAAGCCCCGCGGTGCCACGCCCGAAGCTCGCGGGCTCAAATCAGCACGGGCCTTTCGAGCTTGCGTCTCACGGCCACGAACTGCGCCGCGTGCATCATGGTGTGGATACCGATGACGTTGAACGCGGAACCGACGGTGGGCGCGTAGGCTTGCATCGATTCGGGCGTGGCCTTGTCGAGGTCGGTATCGGATACCGTGTTGAGTGCGGCCATGGTGCCCGCGCGTTGTTGCTCGAGCCAATCAAGGTACTGCTGCTTCTTGGCGAATTTGGAGGGGTCGTCGGAGGTCGAGGTCTCCTTGGCGTACGATTCGGCGAATCCATCGGGAAGCGGAGGCATGGCGAAGCCGGCGTCGGAGATCATCTGATGTTCCGCGGAGATCAGGTGGCCTAGCTGCCAGGCGATGTGGTTCATTCCGGGTACCGGGCGTAGCATGAGATCGTCGTCGGCAAGATCGCCGAGGTAAGCCGTCAGGATCTCGTGGCCCATATCGATTGAGTTCTTGATAACGTCTTTCGCATTCATCCGATCGTCTCCGTTGTTTCAACCACTCCGGCTACGGATCCGAGTGAGTAGCCAGCTCTATCATCTACGCTGCTCCGTTGCCCGTTCATAAGCGTTTCGTGCGGGTGCGGTCCGGGGCGCCGATTCCGTCGCCCGAGGCTGATAGGCTAGCCGTTGCGGCAAAGCGTTGTCAACGCACGCGGGTGGAGGGGCACGATCGGGATGTCTGTCGAAACTTGTGAAAAGTGCATCGCTCGCGTCGGCGCGTTGATCGGATCATGAGCGCAAGAAGCCGGTGAACGTAGGAAATCGGCGACTTACTGCAGGTGGCGAGTTGTCGTCTTTTCGGCGTGCGGGCGTTGAGGAACGGTGTTCGGTGGATTGTCGATGAACGGTCCGGGTGGTACTCTGGGAAGCTGAAGGTGAACGGCGTCTCAGCGTGGCGCCTTTCGATGCGCCTCGGCGGAGCCGTGAGCACAATCACTTGCATGGCGATTCCGCAAAGGGAGAGAAAGTCGTGAGAATGACCGGTTCGTCTCATCTATCGTACACCTGGTTGAGCGTACTCTTGGCGGCGTTCCTGCTTGCGCCCGGAACGGTCGTTGGCCAGGACAAGGCGGATGAGGAGGCTTCGTCCGAGGAGGTTGGTGGATCGCCGGCGCCGCTGTCAGGATTCAGCGACGAGGGGGTATTCCATCTCTACAAGAACGAGTCTCGATTGGCGACGATGCGCTTCCAGTGGAAGGACGACGGGACGTTCGAGGGTGAGTCGTCGCTCGAGATGGCCGGTCAGCGTGTGGACAGCAAGCTGACGATTGCGCCGGGTGGTGACGGTCGATGGTCGGGCATGTCCATGGAAACGTCGTTGGGTACGGTGAAGGTGACGCGTGACGGCGCGAAGGCGACGGTCACGTTTCGTGGGAAATCCGAAACACTGACGCTCAAGCCGGACACGATGCTTTTCGAGAACTTTACTCCGGCGCTGATGAGCCAGGCTGTCCGTGCGTACGACAAGGCGAAAGGCGGCAAGCAGTCGTTCCCACTGTTCATCGTTCCGCAAGTCGTCATGGACAGTTCGCTTGAACTCAAGGACAAGGTCGAGCGGACGATCGGTTCGCGGGATATGACGCTTACGCGATACACCTACGCCGTACCCGGTGTCGACGTCATCGTCTGGGTCGACGAAGACGGGAAGCTCTATCTTGCCGATGTTCCCGCGCAGCATGCCGCGTACGTGCGAGAGGGCTACGAGATGTTGCGGAAGGAGGACGAAGTTGATCCACTGCTGTCGCGTCCTACGTTCGCGGTCAAAGAAAAGCGGGGTATTGGAGTTCCGATGCGTGACGACGTGAAGTTGTCGACGGATCTCTTCCTTCCCGACGGAAAGGGGCCGTTTCCGGTCGTGCTCGTGCGGACGCCCTACAAGAAGGAGATGACGGAGGTCCAGGCGAAGTACTTCGCTCGTCGAGGTTATGCCGCTGCGGTTCAGGACTGCCGTGGACGATTCGGCTCGGAAGGTGTTTGGGAGCCGTTTGTCAACGAGCCCGAGGACGGATACGACACGATTGAATGGCTGGCCAAGCAGCCCTGGTCGAGCGGTAAGGTCGGGATGATCGGGGCTTCGTATTTGGGGTGGGTTCAGTGGTGGGCCGCGAGTGAGCGACCGCCGCATCTGGTCACGATCATTCCGAACGTGGCGCCGCCGGATCCGTTCTACAATATTCCCTACGAGTATGGCGTCTACTTTCTTCTCGGTTCGATCTGGTGGGCGGACATCCTGGAAACCGAAGCGACCGGTGATCTTTCGGGTGCGGCCATGTACGAAATCGGCGAGAAGAAATACCACGAGTTGCTTCGACCTCTTCCTGTGGTCGAGTTGGACAAGGCCGTGCTCGGCAAGGAGAACCCGTACTGGCGAAAGTGGATCGAGCACCCGACGAATGATGATTACTGGGCGCGTGCGAGTTTTCTCGATCGACTGGAGAAGGTTCGGATCCCGGTTTTTCATCAGTCGGGATGGTTCGATGGTGACGGAATCGGGTCCAAGCTGAACTACCTTCGTATGAAATCGCACGGGCACCCCCATCAGAAGCTGGTGTTGGGGCCTTGGGGGCACACGCCGCAGGCTCAGCGGAGGGTCGGCGATCGTGACTTCGGACCGGCGGCGATTATGAATCTTCAGCGGAAGTACCTTCGCTGGTTCGACCATTGGCTCAAGGGCATCGATAACGGGATTGACAAGGAACCGCTCGTGAGCATCTTCGTGATGGGGGCGGACAAGTGGCTTCACGGAGACACTTATCCACTGTCCGGAACGCGCATGGAGAAGTGGTATCTCTCCAGCGGCGGTCATGCGAATACGTCCAACGGTGACGGCGGGCTTTCTCGCGAGGTTCCCGGCGCCGATGCTGGGGCCGATCGCTACACGTATAACCCCGGTGATCCGACACCGAGTCCTCATTTCTACATCGCTCCGGACGACGATACGAAGGAAGGTGAGGCCAAGGCGAAGTCCGTTGAAAAGCAGAAGGCGGACCGAGAAGCGTATCACGAGAAGGTCACGCGACAGCGTCAGGACATTCTGGTGTACACGACCCAACCGCTGGGCGAACCTCTGACCTTTGCCGGACCCTTGTCGGCCACGCTCTACGCGTCGTCGACCGCGCGTGATACCGACTGGTTCGTTCGTGTGATGGAAGTGGACAAGGAAGACAAGATATTCCTGTTGGGGGAAGGGAAGATCCGGGCTAGATTTCGCCGGTCGACGAGGAAGGCTGAGTTTTTAGAGCCGGGGAAGATCTACGAGTTTGCGCTCGACCTCTGGCAAACGGGAATCAGGATTCCGGCCGGGAATCGGCTGCGTGTCGAAGTGGCCTCCGCTTCGTTCCCGCTCTTCTCGCGCAACCTCAACACGGGTGGTCACAACGAGATGGAAACGCGCTACGTTCCCGCTGAGCAAGCCATTTACCACAATGCGCAGTATCCTTCGCATCTCGTTCTTCCGGTTGTTTCGGACTCGGATGGGGGATGACGTACAGGGGCGGGCTCACACCGGTTCCGTGAGGCGCTCCGGGGTGGCGTTCTCGATGCGGTCACGATCCGTTCGGTAGTCGGTTCGATCCGCCGATCGTTCCACGGCACGCGTGACGATCAATTCAAATCGACGCAGGATTCCTTCCCAGCGGTGGTTTGCAGCGACAAACGACCGTGCGGCCTGTCCCATGCGGCTGCGTGCGGTCTCGTCGTTGAGGAGCCACGATACGTTGGCACTGATGGCGACAGGCGTGTCGGCGATGAAGAACTCGCGGTTGTGGTCGGCTTTGATTCCGTCCGCCGCGGCACACGTCAAGACGACCGGTTTGGCGGCTGCCATGGCTTCCAGGACTTTGTTCTGCAGGCCACGTGCGATGCGCATGGGAGCGATGCTCAGGTCAAATCCTCGCAGTTCAGCGGTGACGTCATCGACTTCACCGACAACTCGAACACCGGGAATGTGATTCAGGCGGCGCACCCTTCTGGTGGGGGATCGGCCGACGATTCGCAAGGTAGCGCTTGGGCAGCGTGTGCGGATTTCGTGCCAGCAGTTTGACACGAACCAGCAGACAGCGTCGACGTTCGGTCGATAGTCCATGACGCCCACAAACCCGACGGTGGGGGGATGGGCTCGATGGCCGTCAGTGTCGACCGGAAGGCTGACGCCGTTGCCGACCACGTGTACTCTGCCAGGATTCACGTACCGTCGAATCGGTTTGGCCTCTGTCTCCGTAATGAGCAATGTCGCGTCGAAGGCCTCAGCCCAGTCTCGCTCTTGTTCCGCCAGGCGCCTGCCCTCGGTGCGGTACAGATAACGGGCAGGTCCCTTGCTGCTGTCCGCATAGTCCATCCATTTTCGACTGTCGAGGTCGCACAGGTCGAGGACTCTTCGGGAGGTGGGCACTTGCAGTGCGTAGGGTGCCATGCTGGAGGAGAATGCGACGACCGCATCGAACTGACGCGTCTGGGTCCACCGGTGCAGGGACGCAGACATTTCGGCGCTCTTATAATAGGTCTCCGTGAGTGTTCGCCCGCTTGCCAGCCCGTACAGTCCGCGCAGTATAGCCGGGCCGCGCTGCAAGCGTACGGCGGCCATGTCAACGCAGTAGCGCCCGAGACGGCCCAGGTGTCGGCGATCAGAAACGTCGTCCAGAAAGAAGGCGCACCAGACCTTATGATATTTGGCGAGGTGTTCGATCTGATGAAACGACCGAATCTTGTCGCCTTTGTCGGGCGGGAACGGAATGCGGTGAGCGAGATAGAGTATGTTCATGGTCTCAGCCTGGAATATGGTACGCGATTCTGGCACCGAGCCGTTGCGTGACGGAGAGAGGCAGGTGTTTCCAGAGGCTTCGGGCGAAGGCGAAGGCTCGGCGATTGGGAGACAGATCGGGTGCGGCAAGGCCTGCTGGAGCGTAGGCCTGGTACTCCAGTGAACGCGGCTGGAATCCGTGGAACCGTTTGAAGTTGAAGCTGCCGATGTTGTCGCGGCGCGAACGGCCAAAGTCGAAGACCCGATAGCCCTCGGATACGCCTCGCTCCATGGCCGAGAGGTAGATGAAGTTGGCGGCACTGCATTTTTTTGCTTCGTCGGTCGTGCCGATGAAATACGGGAGCACGCGATCGCGGAATAGCAGCGTCAGCAGGCCGGTCACCGGTCGCCCGTGCCGGCGCACGATCGACACAGAATGTTCTCTCGGTGTTGTCGCGACGAGTTGCTCAAAGAACCGATAGGGATAGGCGAGCGAACCCAGGCGGCGCATACTGATCGTGTACAACCGCCAGACCTCGCGCAGGTGCTCGTCACCGGTGTCCACCGTCAGCTGGAACTTGTCTCGCGCGTTCCGAGCTGCGGCACGGGCCTTGCGCGGAAGCCAATCGAGCACATCTTCCGCGCAATCCGGAAGCTCTCGTTGAAATCCGACATATCGATCCACGACGGGAAGCTCGGGAACGTGAGCGCGTTCGCTGCGTAGGTCGATCGATCGACATCCGAGATCCTCAGCCAGCTTCCTTGCCGCAGTGAAGAGGTCTGCGGCGACGTCGTCGTCATCGGCGAGGGTCCCGCCGCCAACGCCATACGGCACGCTCACCAGCATTCGTCCCGCCAACAGACTGTCCACGCGAAAAAGCGGGAGGACGCCCGCAACGCGCCCGTGTCGAAGGGCGGTGAGGTAGTGGTCTTGGTGGCCGAATGTGTGTTTGACGACGTCACGCCAAGCGTTGGTGTGAAAGATCGTGCCCTCGGGGTGTCCGCGAACGTACTCGTCCCAGTCTTCATGGGGAATGAACGTGACGCTCGATTCCGATGGCGATGAAGCAAGGGCTCTCGCAACGCTCGAGGCGTTTCGAGCATCGTCCGTTACCGCGGCCGTTTCGGGGCGAACCACTGCGTTGAACATCGTTGCTTGTTTGACTCCACTAGCCACCCGGGCCGACCTCCTCAGGTGAACGATCCGTCTTTCGTTGGACCCGCGAAACGACGTAGCGGTGCTTGCCCGAATGTGAAGGGGAGATGCCGTCGACGAGTGAAACCTGAAGGTCAACCTGTCCACCCAGGACCGGGCGAACACGCTGCGCAACAGCCTCCCGGGTCAAGCGTTCGATGCGATTGTCGGCCACGACGTCGACAAGGACGCTGAAATCCTCGTTTTGCGTGACGCGAAACTGACGGATTCCGGTCATTTCGCGAAGCGGGTAGATGATCGAGAGTGCGTGCATGACCGTGCCATCTGGAAGATAAAGGAAATCGGTCGTTCGGCCCTGCACCACATCCATCATGGGCAGACCGCGTCCACAGGAACAACGACCCGGTCTGAGGCGCCCGACGTCACCTGTGCGATATCGAATGAAGGGCATGGCATACGCGTCCAGGTGTGTGACGACGATCTCTCCGGTGTGGCCGGGCGGGAGTACACTCCCTTGACCATCGATGATCTCGACGAAGATGTTCTCGGCGGTCAGGTGCATGTTTCCCTGAGGGCACTGATGGGCGATGAAGCCCGCCTCGCGGGACCCGTACCCGTCCGCCACATCGACACCGAACGCGGACGCGATCGTCTTTCGCTGGTGGGGGTGGCAGACCTCACCCGTTACAAAGACCGCACGCAAGCCGGCCGTACTGAGCTGTCGTCCTCTCGCTCGCGCGTGTTCCGCCAGGAGCGCAAGACTGCTGGGATATCCAAAGAGGCACGCGGGTTGGAATCGATGGAGCGTGCGAATGTAGGCGTCCATTCGGTCCGGCGACATATCGAACGCATTGAGCAGGCGGTGGTTGAAGAGTGCGTCTCGGGCCATCTTGAGGCGTCCACCGCTTCCCAGTTCGATCGGTGAGCCCCAGAGATAGAGTTCGCGATCGCCGATGTCGACGCCATACCAGCGGTGGGTACGGATTCGGGCGGCCTGGTCGAAGGCTTGGCGGCGTCGGCCGAAGTAGAATACCAGCGGTTCCCCGGTCGAACCGCCGGTGTTGTGTGGGAACAGTCCGCCGGGGGCGCTTCGCCACAGGAGTTCCTCGCCCGCCGCTCGGATGGTCGGCTTGTCCAGCAGAGGAAGTCGCTTCAGTACTTCCTTCGGTTCGAGTCTGTCGACGTTTACGCCGGCCTGGTCGAATCGACGCCGATAGAAGCTCGTGTTGCTTCCGGCGTGGCGGAGAAGATCGCGGAGCTTATCTCGCTGGACGGCGCGGAGTTCGTCGGGCGCGTACCACTGAGATTCTTCCAGCTGACGCGCGAAACGAAAGGTCGGTCGGCGCAGCAGACGCTCGTGAAGCGGGCAGATCAGATGTCGCGCGACAGAGGGAATCATCTGGTTCGACGTTCTTTGCCTCGGGAGCGTAGGCTGGTCGCCCGGCGCACAGTCAACGCAGCGCTGTTCGCAGACGTGTATTTATCGGCAGCTTCGGGGGTCTAGATTGGTTAGCCTTCGGTCAGCCTTCAGTGGCGTGTGGACGAAGTGCCTCAGGCAAAATGCGCGGGAAGACCTCGACCGACCGTGGAGCGGCTGAGGTGAGTGGGTGCGGCGGTTGTCGTCTTCGCCTGCCTATCCCGCTCGTTCCACGAACGCCACGTACTGTCCGGCGTCCATCAGCTTGGTGAGAGGCTCGCTCGAATCAGGGTGAATCTTGACCATCCAGCCCTTCACAAACGCGTCGTCGTTGACGAGTTCGGGCTGGTCGGCCAGTGTGGCGTTGACTTCGATGATTTCACCGCCGACGGCGGTCGTGACCTCGGCCGTCGCTTTGACGGATTCGACCTCGCCGATGGCATCGCCTGCGGTTACCTTCTTGCCGACGGTGGGAAGCTCGATGTAGGTCACGTCGGTGAGTTCGTCGGCGGCGAACTGAGTGATCCCCAGGGTGACCACGCCGTCACCCTCGGTGAACCATTCGTGCGATTCAGAGTACTTTCGATCGGTTGGGACGTTCATGTTTCGCTCTTCGGCAGTTGTTCGTGCGGGACTTGTACGACGGTCAGCGCCGCGCGAGGTCCGTTGTCACTTTGGCCGTTTATAAAACGGGAGCTTCACGACGATCGCTCCGACGCGCGTTCGCCCAAGGTCAACTTCTAGCGCCGTTCCTTCAGTGGCACTCTCCGCTCCGACGGACGCCATGGCGATGCTCTTGCTCAATGTCGGGCTGAGCGTTCCGCTCGTTATGGTTCCCACTTTCTCTTTCCCGTGCCACACCTCCTGATGCTGGCGGGCGATCCGCCGCCCCTCGAGTTCTAGACCCACCAAACGCCGTGGCAAACTCTGTTCCTGAAGTCTGCGCATCGGTTCAGCACCGATGAAGTCCTTCGATAGGTCGACGCACCAGCTCTGCCCGGCGGTCAGTGAATCGACGTCTTCACTGATCTCGTGACCGTAGAGGGGCATCCCCGCCTCGATGCGGAGTGTGTCGCGAGCGGCGAGGCCGGCGGGTTTGATATCCGGATGGGGCTTCTCAGGTCTCCCTAACAACCGGGGCATCAGCATGGTCGCGATTCCGGCTGGAAGGACGACTTCGAATCCGTCCTCGCCGGTGTAGCCGCTACGATAGAGCGTGATCGGCATCCCCATCAGCTCGATGGTTCGAAACCGATAGCGCTTGATGGTGGACAGGTCCTCGCCCATCATGTCCTGGGCCAGGTCCAGCGTCTTTGGGCCCTGAATCGCAGGCATGGCGGTTGCCGCGGTCTCGTCTTTGAGTTCGACGTCCGTGCCGGATCGATGTTTTTCGAGCCACGCCACGATCTTGTCACGGTTTGCGGCGTTGCAGACGACTCCCCAAAAGGACTCGAAACGGGATACGATCAGGTCGTCGAGTATGCCACCGTCCTCGCGGCACATGTGTGCATAATAGGAACGTCCGACCTCCGCATCGGTAAGGTTGCGTGTACAGAGCCGATTGAGTAGCGATTCGGCATCGTTTCCCGTCAACTTCAAACGGCCCATGTGCGACACGTCGAACACGCTGCAGGCGGTTCGCGTATGTACGTGCTCCGCGATAACGCCGGTGTACTGAACCGGCATGTTCCAGCCCGCAAACGGGACCATCCGCGCTCCCCAGGCGACGTGGAGGTCGTGAAGGGGTGTCCGATGCAATGCTTCGTTCATGGTTTCAGCGCCGCCGGCCGTTCTCGTCATCCTCAAAAAGGTCGATCGTACACTAGGTAGGCCCCGCAAGAGTGTCAACGGCCTCGCAGGCTCGGCGCCGGACTGGCCGCGAAGATCGAAGGCGTCTCTTGCGAGGTGCGTCGGCTCGGTGTTACACTCAAACCGTATTGCTGTTGCTTGTTCGGCTTTAGGGCGACGACTCGAGAATGAGACGTCGCTTGAGTGATCGGCTGTAAGGAGACAATACCATGCCGTCCCTGTTTTCTGCTTTCACCATGTTCATTCTGGCGCTGATGTTCGGACTGTTGGACTTCCTGGTGCAAACGAGTTGAGGGCCGGCTGGAGCAACGGCTGGATAGGCCGCCTGGAGGTCGAATGCAACGCCGATGGCCTTGACGGCGGCCGTTCTTGCTTTATTTAAGGTGGCGTCCGTTTATCTTCATTTGCTGTCTGAGTCTGCCATTGGTAGCGGCGTCGAGGCCGGGCCGGCGCGGGTACGACGAAGTCTTGTAGATCGTGCGTTGTGGTTTTTCTCCGGTGAAATGGCCCCAGCTGACGGAGATCACGGCGATTTGCCTGGGTGGCGGGTGCACGTAACGGAAGTTCGGGCGTCCCCTTGGGTTGTCAGCCACATCATCTTGCTGTAGAAGCATCCGGCTTTTGCACGATGTCCGGGTAGCGCATTCGTTTTCCGGGTACGTCGAAGGGGCGTGTGCCCGAGTTGGCCAAAGGGGACGGGCTGTAAACCCGTTGGCGACAGCCTTCGCAGGTTCGAATCCTGCCGCGCCCAATCGTCACATAGAGCTATGCATATTCGCGACCTACTTGACGGGCCCAAACCAAGCCTTTCCTTTGAGTTCTTTCCGCCAAAGGACGACATCGGTTTTTGGGACCTTTACCGCACGATCGAGTCTCTCAAGCCGGTGCAGCCAACGTATGTCTCGGTGACCTACGGTGCCGGCGGCGTCACACGGCGCAAGACGCTCGATTTGGTGGCGCGGATCAAGAATGACATTGGCATTGAGAGCATGGCCCACCTGACCTGCGTCGGTGCCACCAAAGTGGAGCTGGGCGGTGTCGTCGATGATCTCAAGCAGCGCGGCGTCGAGAACATTCTTGCACTTCGCGGTGACCCGCCGGAGGGTGAACCGTCGTTCACGCCGGCCGCGGGCGGCTTCTGCTACGCCAGTGAGCTGGCCGCGTTCATCAAGGAACGGCATCCCGATCTGTGTCTTGGCGGCGCGTGTTATCCGGAAGGTCATCCTGAGGCGCCGGACAGGGCGAAGTGTATCGACCACCTGAAGCACAAGGTTGATGCCGGCTCGGAATTCCTGATTTCTCAGCTGTTCTTCGACAATGCCGACTTCTTCGCGTTTCGCGACCGGTTGGGGGAGGCGGGCGTCGACCTGCCGATCATCGCGGGCATCATGCCCATCCTCAGCGTGAACCAGGTCAAGCGATTCACTCAAATGTGCGGAGCCCGTATTCCCGGGAGCTTGCTCCGAAAGATCGAGGCGGTCGAGGATGACGCGGAGGCGGTGCGCCACGTCGGAATGTATCACTCGACGCAGCAGTGTCTGGACCTTCTGTCGCAGGGCGTTGCCGGCATCCACTTCTATACGCTGAATCGTTCGACGGCGACGCGAGCCATCTACCAGCTCATCAAGACGAGCCTCTAGAGCGGTTTCACTTAATTCGTAGCGCGTTCGGCGCCTGTTAGGGTTGCGCCCTGCGCGTGTTGTCCGTAGATTCGTTCCGGGCCCCCGGAGTGGGGCAGGAAGGAGTCACGGATGGCAACGCCGTATTCGCAGGAT
>JAJDDV010000193.1 GCA_029260135.1 Phycisphaerae bacterium
CTCTACGCACACCCGCAGTCAAGGGTGCCCTCTCCCCCTGGGAGAGGGTCAGGGTGAGGGCGAAACGTGAAGACGCAACGATCGCAGCAGAGCGGGTCTCCCACGCCGAAAGTGCCAAATCCATGACACTTCTATGAGAAACGTAGTTTTCCAGATGAACTCACCGACGCCCGATAATGTAGACGATCCCAACTCGAGGTCGTTCGGCACAATCGCCCTAGGCCCCCTGCTCCGCCAGCCACCGCTCCGCGTCGATCGCGGCCTTGCACCCCATCCCCGCGGCTGTAATCGCCTGACGATACACGCTGTCCACGCAGTCTCCCGCGCCGAACACGCCCTCCACGCTCGTCGTCGAGCGATACGGGTCCGCCAGCTTGATGTACTTCTTCTCGTCGAGTTCCAACTGCCCTTCCAGAAACTCCGTCGCCGGCGTGTGGCCGATCGCCATGAACAAACCGCCAATGTCGACGGTCGACTCCTCGCCCGTCTTCGTATCCTTGAGCTGAACAGCCGTCACGCGATCGTCGCCCAGCACATCGACGGGCACCTTGTTCCACAGAATCTCGATCTTCGGGTCATCCATCGCCCGCCGCGCCATGATCTTCGACGCCCGAAGCGCGTCGCGCCGATGAATCATGTACACCTTCGACGCGAACTTCGTCAGATACGCCGCCTCCTCGACCGCCGAATCTCCACCGCCAACCACAGCCAGCACCTGATCCCGGAACACCGGAAGCGCCCCGTCACACACGGCGCACGCACTCACCCCCCCGCCGCTCCGCGCCAGACGCTGCTCGTTCTCGAGCCCCATCCAGTTCGCCGTCGCACCCGTCGCAACGATCAGCGAATGCGTGCGATACTCGGTGTCGTCTTCCCCCACCACCAAGATCGGCCGGCTCGACAGATCGACCCGTTTGCAGTCGTGATAGCTGTAACTGTGCCCGTCGTCCGGGTTCGAGACGTCCGGCGTAAACCCGTTATCCGTCACGATCCGCGTCTCGAACCGCGCCGCCTGCCGCTCGAAATACGACATCAGCGTCGGACCCGTGACCCCCTCCGGGAAACCGGGATAGTTCTCGACCTCGGTCGTCATCATGAGCTGCCCCCCCGGCAGCAGCGTCGTCGGAATCGTCTTGGGACGACCGGCGAAAACCAACGGCGACAGGCTCGCGCGCGCGGCGTAAATAGCCGCAGTCCACCCAGCCGGACCGGAACCGATGACGATCACGTTTTCAATCTTGCCGCTCTGAGACATCGTGAGCTCACTCTCCTGAAATCTTTGGTGAATCCTGTCGGCGGGACGACCAACCGCATCGTCGATCCCGCTCGACGGCACACGCAGCCGCTCCTCCCTCCCAGAGACTTTGAATCGACCGCGTGTTTCGTGCATGATACTCGCTTCCGAGAGAGACGTCACCCGAACCGTAAGCCGGAAAGAGACGTGCCTGGATGCAGAAAACGAAACGACCGATCATCATCGCCGGATGGGCAGCCGCGGTCGCCCTCGCGGGATGTACATCCCCCGGACCCCGACACGACGCCGCATCGCCGTCGGTGCATCCCTGGACCGACGCCGGGTTCAACGGCCGGAAAATCACCACCGATCACTTCCATATCTTCAGCACGCTCCGCGATCACGAGTTCGAAGCGGCCCTCCCCCGCTTCCTCGAGAGCTGCTACACCCGCTATCGTGAGACACTCCCTGTCGATAACGCCCCCGCCAAGAAGCTGACCACCTACATCTTCGGCACCCGGGCCGAATGGGCGGATTTCACCCGGCGCCAATACCCCGAGCGATTCGACATCTACGCACGCATCGAATCCGGCGGGTTTACCGAGAATGACACCGCCGTGACATTCCTAGTCACGCGAGCCGGCGCCCTCGCCACCCTCGCCCACGAAGGTTGGCATCAATTCCTCGGCGCGGAATGTCAGACCTTCGTCCCGCCCTGGCTGAACGAGGGCCTCGCCGCCTACCACGAGGCCGTCAGCTTTGGATCGAACGGACCGGACTTCAGCCCAAGGCACAACACCTTCCGCATGAACACGCTTCGCGAGGCGATTCAGCGCCGCCGCATCCTGACACTACGCGAGGTTCTCACCGCCGATGTCGGGACCATCATCCGCCGCGAGGGAAATCGCGCAGCCCAGGAATACTACGCGCAGGCCTGGGCCCTGATCACGTTCCTGCGACATGGAAATCAGCAGCGACATCGCCCCGCGTTCGATCGAATGATGCGGGATGTTGCCGATGGAACGTTCGATGCGCGCGTCGGATCCGCGGTGCTCCGTCACCGCGGCGCCGACCTCAGCTTCAGTGAAGCCGTACTCCCCACTTACTTTTCCGCGAACGTCGACGAGCTCGCCCGAGCCTATCACGCCCACCTCTTCTACGTGGCGGGTTTCATGCGCTCTCGCCCGAGAATCCAGGCTAGCGGCGCAAGCCCCAGGCACCCGATATAGGCCGTAGATTGTGCGTACGCATGGACGACGATGGCGGCCGGGAACGATGGAATGACTCAGCTAACCAGCACACCAGCGCGGGGCGTCGAGCGCTTCGACTTCCCCGCCGACATACCCGCCTCCTTGATCGGACAGGCGGCGGCGTGGTTTCGACTTTCGAGACGAGACCGGACGATCTCCGTCGAACCACAGCAGCCGCTTCCGCGCCGGTGTACGATTCGACCCGCGGCGCTCTTTCAACACGAGCGCGGCTTTCCCGACGTCAATACGGTCATGGGACGATTGAACTTCGCCTCGGGAAGCGCCGATCCCCAACCCTTTCGCCCCTACACAGAGGATCCTCATCGCCAGGCCATGGGACTTTTCTTCCCGGTCGAAGCCATGCCCGACGACGACTGGCCGACGTCGCCGCATCGATGGTCGAACCATCAAGCGATCGCCCGGCACCTTCTGACTTCCACTGGAATCCCCTGGACCGGTCTCACCAATCGCGACATCGCCGAGCTTGTCGAGTTTGTCCCCTGGCCCGAGCCGTTGGAAGGGTGTGTTCTCCATGCCCTCACACAATGGCGTCATGAAACCGGCAAGTGCGTGATCGAAATCGGCTCACTTCGAGGCCGCTCGCTGGCCATGCTCGCCATGGCACTGCGCGGCGTCGGAAGTGAATCGTTGTTGCTCTCGATCGATCCACACGCCGAACACCGAAGTAACGCCGACCAGCTGCGCGTCACACTTCGTCAAATCGGTGAGGAGAATCGACTGACCCAGATCCAATGCGGTTCAGACCAGGCATGCCATATCCTGGCGCCGCGCTCCGCATCACTGATCTTCGTCGACGGCGACCATTCGTATCGACAGGTCCTCGCCGACTTTCAGAACTACCGCGACCTACTGGCGCCCGGCGGATGCATAGCGTTCCACGATTATGGGTACGGCAACCACAACGGCCAACCAGAAGCCGATCCCGACGTGCGCCGCGCGGTCGATGAGCACGTCTTTACCGATGCCACGTTCAGCCCCCTACTGCTCGCGCACACGCTCATGGCGTTTGTCAAAGAAGCCTGAACATACGAGCACCGTCCAACCTACGGGTATTCACCAATCGGCCGCAGTCCTTCGTCCGCGCGCCAACGACCAGCATCGGCAGGCCATGATGGATCCCCGTACGGGTGAAGCCGTGTACCCCTCACTGGTAATGAGTCGGCATCAGATGCACGGATCTTCCGGCGGACAGGGCTTCGCCTCAATCCAGATATCTTGCCGCGTATTGGAGGAGATGTCGTTGCCCGACAGCGTGACGATGTTGTCGGGCGGAAGGTCTTCCGTACCGAAGTTCCACAAATAGACGCCGAAGTAGTTGTCGGTAACGATGTTATCTTCAAGAACGTAGCCGTGCGGTTGCTGATTGTCTTCGTCACTGATCTGCAGCGCGGGGCCGAGGTTCCCTGTCAACGTGTTGCCGCGAACCGTAACGTCGTGCCCGCCGTCGACCCACAGCGCACCGTCCCACCACTCCTCGACCGTGGCGTCGAGTTGGTTGCCGGTGATCAGGTTGTTCTCCACGAGAACATTCACGCTGTCCTCCACCAGCATGCCGCCGCCGACGTTGCCGTGCGAGAAATTATCACGGATGACGACGTCGGTATTGCCGAACGTGTTGATCCCCGTCCCCATCCAGTGACCCAACACCTGCGGCGACGGCCCGTTTCTGTATACGTCGTTGTCGTGAATCAATACATCCGTCGAATGCTCGACGTGCAGACCGTACCCCTCCGCCCAGTCAGACGCAGCGGCGAATCCGTTGTCGTGAATCTCGAGGGAGTTGAGGGTTACGCCCGTACTCTCCGTGAACAGAATCCCTACGTCCGTGAAGTTGCGAACGACAAGATGCTCGATGGTGACGTTCGTACACCTTTCACACCAGATGCCGACGTCGCTCGATCCGTTGCCGTCCAGGACGACACCGTCTCCCTCGCCTCTGAATGTGATCGTCGCCGCGACTCCACCGAAATCCTCAAGCACCACCTGGGGAGAATGAACGCCGGGGAGCATGACGATCGTGTCGCCGGGCAACGCCAAGCTGCCCGCGTGCGCTAGAGTCGCAAACGCTGTGTCGCTCGTAAGTCCCTCGGCCTGGTCGTCCCCATCCACAGCGACGTAGTAAATGTCGTCCGAAGCGGCACCCGCATCACCGCCGCTGCCGTTTTGTCCGTCGCCACCACCGTTCTGCGCAAATCCATCCTGTTCATCCGGATCCATGAAGCTGACAGCATCACACCCCGCCAACGTACTGACGACGACGAAGGTCACCGACCATGCGGCGATTCGACCGGACATCTTCCCGAACATGGAGCTTCTCCCGGGGGCTACGGTTGGATCCGAGACAATACAATCCGTCACTTTATCGGGTAAATGCGGGGCTCACTCGCATGAAAGCGGCACCCCCAAGCGTTGCGCCCACCGGGGCAGAAGATCGGTCAGTCTTCGCGAAGCGCACCACGTCGATTCCGTCGCGCTGTCTGAACCGCCACCTCTCGCTGCAACGGTCGAATGGAGGACCTTCCCCACCGATACGCATATCGCGTGCCAATGAACAACGCCACAGCCACGATGACCGACAGAACGATCTGGGCCATCGGCACGTACGGGCGCGAGGCACCCACGATCAGCCACACGCGATACAACACAACCACGGCGCTCACACCTGCGACAGTGACAAGCAACGCAGACACATTGAACGCCAACAGCGCCAGCATCCATCCGCTCTTACCTCGGCAGGAAGCGAAGAAGAGAACGGCACCCGTCACCCAAGCGGCCAGGGACAACGCGACCATGACGCCAATGAAGAGCCACACCCACCCTGGCGGAGGCGTTAACGGAGGGAAGAGCGCGACGTAGAGAAGGGGCAGGAACCAGACCGCCAGCGCGCCAACGGCGCCGCCACACAGCGCCGGTCCGGTCTCCATCCGTCGTAGCTGAGCCCGAATTTCCTCCGCCGGAACTTGCAGATCCGCAACCGAATTGAAGTGTCCGCACTCCGGGCAACGACGAGGATCGCCCGAGTGACCGCGCAGGTTGTACCCACAATCCAGACAATAGAGATCGGCCTCGGTCACGCGATGCACCCTCTCGCCGAGATTCGTTCATCCATCGAACCCAACGACCTCGTTCGAGCAACTCGACCACGCCATGGAACAGGAAGATAACCGCAGAGGCAGAAAGATGCGATGGCGGAAGCGCAAGGATGGAGGAACCATGCCAGAGACGGCCGGGGCGCCTCGACGGAACTGGGCGCAGAGCGGATCTCAGCGTCCACTGTTTTCGTGTGTCGCGGAGGGCTCGATGGCAGTTCCAACATCCGTCAGACCGTGAATGAAGATGTCCGCAACCTTGCGGCCGACCTCAGCGATCACACGGCCGTCGCCGCTGCCCACAACGGCGCACTTCGAAACGGCCGAGGTCAGAATCACCTTGCCCGCAATATACGGGTCTACGGAGCGGAACCGACCCTCGGCCGCACCGTCCCGAACGAGTCGCCAAAGGGCGTCTTCGAGGATCTTCCACTGCGCGGCGAAACGCCCCCGTCGCGGTTCGCTCAGGTACCGCCACTCCGTCCGGCAGACCGTCGTCGCCGAGGCTCTCTCCATCGAGACTTCCACCAACGCAGAGATCGCGTCACCAAGCCGTTCGGCAACCGATCGCTCCGACCGGACGATCGGGTTGATGACCTCGGCGTAGCGCGCCACCGTCTGACTCAACGACTCCCAGAGCAGGTCTTCTTTCGTCGCGATGTGCGCATAAAGACTGCCCGCCTTGATTCCCAACGCATCGGCGATATCGCGCACGCTCGTCGCATGATAGCCGTGCTGCGCGAAGAGATTCTCCGCTGTCGTGATAACTTCGTCTCGTCGGTACATGGGTACCCTCGCCCCGATCTCTCCGACCGTCAGGACTCACAAGCGCTCGGCCGGATAGAACGGTAGGCCAAACCGAGCGCCCGTCAAGACGTCCGGCCCCAACTCACGGTGTAGGCGGCCGCGAACGGTGTTCCGCAGCCATCGAGTCATACGCCTCACCGTTCCACAGCTTATTGCTCGCCGTATACGAACTACCCACCGGATCCAGAATCGGATCCGCCACGCCGATCTCGTTCACCTCGTAGCCAAGTTCTTCGAGCCTCATCGAACTCGCATGGCCATCAAGAAAGATGACGTTGCCACGATCGCCGTGCCGCGTCTCAACCGGCGAGTATTGATAGATCGCGGTATCCAGACCCGGCGCAACATCCCCGCTCCCGGGACCGAACTTCGTTGCGTTGCGCTCAACCGCAAGCCTCGGCGGATCCAGGGTATACGAGTGCTTGCCGTGTCGCTTTCCCGCACCGCGACTGTCCGCGATCAACACGGTCTGGCTCGCCGAGCGCAGCCGCCCCAACCCAACGGGGAAGTTGTCCCATTGCCCATCCGACGTGCCCTCTCGCGAGTTTCCGAGGTACTGATAGTTGTACCCGTAGGCGCCGTTGCGCACGTCCAGCTCCGATTCATCATCGTGGCTCGGACAAACGAAATACTTGTTCGTCATCTCTCGCCCGGATTCCCCGCTCGAGCCGACCGATCCGTCGCCAAACCCCCCGCTCGTTTCGATCTCATCCCGGAACGGCTCCGGGTCGATCAGCGGACCGACCTCCTGCGAATCCACGAACCACTGCCAGCGCGGCTTCTGGCGTCCCCACTTGTTGACGTACGTCCTCGAGTCATCCGACGCCCTCGGGTTCTTCAGGCGGAACGGAGGCATGCGATCCCGATGGTCGTTCGCGTAGATCAGCACGCCCGTCCCCAGCCGCTTGAGGTTGGCAAGACAAACACTTGTGCGTGCCTGCCCGCGGGCTGCCGCAAGCGACGGCATGAGAATCGATACCAACAGTGAAATGATCGCGATCACGACCAACAGCTCGATCAACGTGAACGCTTGCCTGCTTCGAACCATGGCTGCACCTCCCAGGCGATGCGAGGTTGGTACACACTCACGCCATCCGCCTTGATCGCCACCAACCACATCGACCAACTATAATGAGACCCAGTGTCAATTAAAACCGATTACTGGCCTTTTTCGAGCAATCAGCTATCAATCCGTGCAATATTGAGACCAAGTCGCAATTCAGACGACAGAAATACCCTCAGATTCAGAGGACCGCGTCCTGTGCCTCGCTAGAGCCCACGAGCGCCTGCTCACGAGACAACCCAGATGCCGGCGCGCTCGCTCCCGCTTCGCCGCTGTCAGCGATCGGTGGCGCGACGCGTAGAAACGCACCCACCCTGAGCGGCTTCTGCCCCACTCGGCCGCAAACCCAAGAATCGACCGGAGCGGCACGCGGTTTGCTCACGGCTTTCCGTCGGAATGTGGTGAGGGCTTGTCGTCCAGAACACGTTATGGCCCGTGGTGGGCCGTGGGCGCTTTCTGGGTACCGTACTTCTGCCGGAGGATCGATTTCCCGCTATGACCACGCAGTTTACCAACGCCAGACCTCAATCCGGCAAGCTCCATGCACGTGCGTGCCAGGTTCTGGTCGGCGGCGTCAACAGCCCGGTTCGAGCCTTCCGCGCCGTCGGGGGAGAGCCCGTCTTCATCGATCATGCTGAAGGGCCCTATATCTTCGATGTGGATGGAACACGGTATCTCGACCTCGTGGGAAGCTGGGGACCGGCCATCGTAGGCCACGCCCATCCTGCCGTCATCGACGCCGTGCAGGAAGCGGCAAAGAAAGGGCTCAGTTTCGGCGCCTGCTGTGCCGCAGAGACGGAGCTGGCCGAGATCATCGTCGGAGCACTGCCCTCGGTCGAGATGATTCGATTCGTCAACAGTGGAACCGAAGCCACCATGAGTGCCTTGCGCTTGGCTCGCGCGGCCACAGGCCGGTCACGCGTCTTGAAGTTCCTCGGCTGCTACCACGGCCACGTCGATTCTCTCCTCGTCGCAGCGGGTTCCGGCGCGGCCACATTTGGCGAACCAGACTCTGCGGGCGTGCCCAAGGCGTTTGCCGAGCTGACACTCCTGGCGCCCTACAACGATCTCGAGGCGGTCGATCGCATCCTGCAAGAGCACAGCGGCGATGTGGCCGCCATCATCGTCGAGCCGATCGCGGGAAACATGGGATACGTCGAACCGACCGACGGATTCCTGGAGGGCCTCCGTTCCATGTGCGACCGCCATGGAAGCCTCTTGATCTTCGACGAAGTCATGACGGGCTTTCGCACCGCCTGGGGCGGTTACCAGAACGTCTGCAACGTGCGCCCTCACCTGACATGCCTCGGAAAAGTCATCGGCGGCGGAATGCCGGTCGCTGCATACGGGGGCTCGCGCAAGCTCATGGAGCAGCTCAGTCCGCTGGGCCCCGCCTATCAAGCCGGCACGTTGAGCGGAAACCCACTGGGGATGGCCTCCGGGATCGCCACGCTCGGGCTCTGCCGTGCGGACGGCTTCTACGAGTCGATCAGTGACATGGCTGTGTCGCTCGCGGCCGGTCTCGAGCAAGCCGCGGCTGACACCGGTGTTCCCCTCCAGACGGCATCCTGCGGCGGGATGGTTGGGATGGCGTTTTCCGACCGTCCCGTGTACAACTTCGCGGACGCACAGGCGTGTGACCACGACCGTTTCGCCCAGTTCTTCCGCGCTATGCTGGATCGCGGCGTCTGGTTGCCGCCTTCGGGTTTCGAGGCCATGTTCGTCTCTTCGGCACACAAGCCTGACTCGATCCATGCCATTGTCGACGCGGCTCGGGCCAGTTTGGGGCAACTGACATCATGACGAAACTTCGCGTGGGAACCCGAGGCAGCGACCTCGCCCTCTGGCAGACCGGTTGGGTGTCTGACCGACTGCGCAGCGCCCATCCGGACTTAGAGATCGAACGGATCATCATCAAGACGCATGGCGACCTCGCGATTGACCAGCGCTTCGACGCCGACTGGCCCGCCGGCGGATTCGTCGGCGCCATCGAGCAGCAGCTCGCGGCCAACCGTATCGACTTCGCCGTTCACAGCTACAAAGACATGCAGACGGCGACAACGCCGGGGCTGACCATCGCAGCGGTCCCCGGGCGCGAGGTGGTCTACGATGTTCTGGTGACGCGCGGGCCGACCGACCTCGACAATCTACCCGCAGGGTTTCGCATCGGCACCAGCAGCCCCAGGCGTGCCGCCCAATTCCGCCGCGCGGCAAAAGTGGAAATTGTCGAAATCCGCGGAAACGTCCCTACGCGCGTGGCAAAGCTCGACAAGGACAACCTCGACGGTGTCGTGCTCGCCGGAGCAGGCCTCAAACGCCTCGGCATTGACCCGCCGTATCGGATCGAACTTCCAACGGACCGCTTCGTACCCTCGCCCGCGCAGGGTGCGCTAGCCATCCAGACGCGCGAGAATGACCAGGCCGCCGAGATCATCGGCGTTCTCGACGAGGCCGACGCCCGGAGAGAGGTCGAGGCGGAGCGCGCGTTCCTTCGAGCGGTCAACGCGGGCTGCCACACGCCGGTCGGCGCACTGGCTTCGCTGGACGGCACGACGATCGCACTGCACGGGCAGCTTTTCAGTGATGACGGCTTGCGTGTTGCGGAAACCATCGAAAAGGGCGACGATCCCCATTCGGTGGGATCTCGACTCGCCCGGCGTCTGCTCAGCGAACTCGGGATGTGTCCGTCACCGTAGTGATCGGTGGGGTGAATCCGGTGCAGGACACCGGGACGAATCAAGTACGGTACGATTCTCAGGAAACACGCATGAGAGTATGGGTCACACGTGACGAACTTTCCGGCGGCCCCTTATCCGAGGCCCTGAACAACGCCGGTCTCACCCCCGTCTGGGAACCGGTGCTCGAACGACGCGTCCTCGATGACGGAACCGAAGACATTTCCCGTCTCGAGTTTGACGACTGGCTCGTGCTCACCAGCGTTTACTCCGTCGAAGCCGTGGCGCTGGATCCTGCGCGCGTACCGCGTGTCGCCGTCGTCGGCGACGCCTCCGCAAAAGCAGCCCGCGAGCGCGGTCTGCGCGTGGAGCACGTCGGCAACAGCGGGGCCAATGCGCTCTTCCGCGATCTCAGCGAGATGGTCGGATGTGGAACCGTCTGCTATCCACGATCCTCGTTGGCGGCGCCCCCGGAACCCTGGCCAGGCGTGACCTTCACCAGCCCCATCCTCTATGAAACCGTGTCGCGCACTTTTGACACCAGCGTCGTCGACCGCGTCGACGTCGTCGCCGTCGCCAGTCCGTCGGCCGTAACCGCCATTACAGATGCGGGGTTTGTTCTGCGGGACGACGATGCCTCTTCTGGCGATCGACACGACGAAAAAGAGATTTCGCTCCCCTTCGCCAGTATCGGATTCACGACCACGGCCACACTGCGCCGACTGGGCGTGGAACCGTGGCTGGAATCGCCCCAGCGCAGTTTCGAATCGCTCGCGGCAGCCATCGCCACCAAGGCGCAGCGATAGCACAGGGCAACTGGCACGTTTCCATGGTCGTTCAGAGAGATGTCCGACGCCGCGTCGCCAAAGTCACGCGCGATCTAAGGGCGGCGCAGTCGTACGGCGCAGTTCGTCAGCAGCCACAAGGCGCAACGCCACACGGATCGTGACTCCCGCGCTTTTTCCTTCCTGAGGGGTCACCGGCTTCGATGACGCGGATGATCTCGTCGGCACTGAACCCCCGCTGGATCATCTGACTCTTCAGCGCCGCTGCCGCGTCCGTCTGACGCACCTTGCGCCATTGCGGAACGATGATGGCAACCAAGGCAACCATCCCCATGGTCGGAACGAGCACCAGCAACGGAAGCATGTCGGGCTTCTGGAGCAACGTGTTCCAGTCGATTTGAGCGAGCATTACCATCATGACGAAACTCCGAATCGCGCCCACGCGCTGGTTGGCCGCGACGTAGAATCCTGCCAACCGTCCGATCTACCATTCGGCAGCGGCGCATCTTTATTGCAGTTTCGGCGTCAGATGAGCGAAATCAGCCTTGCAGGGTCTCCAGATGCCGCAGAATGGGGCTTCGAGGCCTACCAGCGGAAACGCAATCCCGCGACGATGCGATAGTCAACCTCAGGACCACCGGGCAATTCCTGCACCGCGGGGATCTGTACAGACACCTCGAAGCTCATCCGTTCCCACGCCAACGCGACGCCCGGCGAGATGAACACTTCGTGGGTGCCGTCCGCCACGTAGCGCCCATTGATCTCCGCCACCGCGTCGATTTCGTACGTATGGTCCTCGCCATACGCCGCCGGGTAAACGCGGCGCGAAAGCGCAAGGTCGTACCGCAGTACGTCGTGACGACGCTCTCCCCCACCGGTGTTCACTTGGTAGAGGACGTCGGCGTCGAACTTGGCGCGATCCTTCCGCCAGGAATACACCGCGCCGACGATGGGATCGTAGCTATCGCTGCTGAAGTCCGAGTCACCACTCCGGATGTTCAATCCCCCTAGTACAGCCGCACGCGTCGTCTCCAGCGGGCCGACATCATTCTGAAAGAACCGATACTTGGCCATCACCGTGACATCGCCGATGCCGTCATGCGCGTCTTCGCTCCGCCCGAAACGGCGGTCGAACCGATCGACCTGGCGATTGACATAGGGAACGTTCAGAAACAGCGCCAGATTCGGCTTCATACCATACACAAAGACGGCCTTGGCGGTGGACTTGCTGATGTGCCTCACCGCATCACGACCGTCGGCTTCCTCGAACGCATACTGGAGGCGCAGGATCCCTCCGCCTACGCGAGGTGTAAACGCGGCGTCCGAGTTGATCGGCCCCCCAAACGAAGACGGCACCATCATCCCGAACGTAGTCAGCGCGGCGCAACATCCCAACACCACCGCGAATCGACGGCGTAGCGTTGCCATCAGCCACCAACCAGAAGGTTGTCGAGCAGCATGTTCACCACCCGCATGATCGTCGCATTCGCCGCAGTGGTGCTCACAAAGAACAGTGGATTAGGTCCCAGACAACCGCCCGCCCCCAGGAGCAGCGTGCCGACGGCCATCGCCTTGACCCATCGGTTGATCGTGAATGGTCTTGCCATATCGAAAGTCCCTCTGTTATGCTCACGGCCCTTTGAATTCCGAATCACCAACGCGCACCCACACCGGCGTAAAACCGGCGTCTTTGATGGCCTTCCAGATTTGTCCCGCCTCTACCTTGGTGTCCGACGAGTCAAACCAGATCTTACCCTCGCCCGTGGGGAGATGAAAGGAAATGTGCTTGACGTTACCGGTACGCTCGACCGAGCGCTTGATGCTGTTCGTTCACCCCAGTCACGATACGCCGAGCACCTTCATGTCGGCAGCCGCCGGTCCCAGCGTGGCTACGTCCACCTTGCGACCCGACGACGCGCATCCGATCGGCCAGATGGAGCCAACCGCCGCCAGAACCACGAGCCTCGAGAACTTGTGCATGCGCAAGACTCCTTCCAACGCAACTGCTGCCGGCCCGGCAACGTCTTGGCCAACTCAGCGCAAGCAACGGAATCCGCGCCGGTGAAACCGGCCGCAAGATAGCCGGGCCGGCCCCACTCGACAAGCGCCGTCGGCAACAGTGGTTCCAACTTCAGCGCAATAGGCGTATGGCGTAGGACGAACTCGGTTCCCGGTAGACCGGCGCCGATCGGATCCCGGGCGGTGCTGCCTCAGCCGCTCGCGACGCACCGCGCGATCCATGATACACGGGTGGATTCGAACGCTACCCCTCAAGCTCCGGGCGGCGTGGGCGATCGGGCTTCTTCGCCCCTTGACGGCCGCGGTCGCTCTGTCGACGGCGAGCTGTCGATCTTGTCCCCATTTCCGCCTCGTATTCGGCCTGGCTGATCGCACCGTCTTTGTCCGAGTCAATCTTGGCCAGCCGACTCCGAAGACGTGGCGTCAGCTCCCGTCCAGAGAGCTTTCCGTCGCCGTTTCGATCGCGGCGCTCGAACGTATTGCCCCGCCCTCCCCCGCCGCGTCGAGCGCTTTGGGCTCCTGCGTCGGCGAGCTTCGTGGGTCGGATCGATGAATCGGCCGGTCTCCCCGCCACTTGCGACGGAGCCTTGTCGAGCGATGCAATACAGTAAAGCGTCTTGTCCGAGCGAATAAGTAGTTCGCCGTCGCTGATCGCCGGTGTCGCACTGAAGTCCTCAGCGTTCCGGGTGACACGGTTGACGGCGAGCTGCTGAATCTCGTCACCGGTCGACAGTACATGGACATCGCCCGACCGCTTCACGTAGTAGATTCGATTGTCGGAAAGAACCGGCGACGCGTAGTCCGCACCGCCGCCGCCCCTCCGCGGACCTTCCACATCACCGGTGATGCGGCTTCGAGAAAGCCTCTTTCCGCTCTTCTCGTCGATGCTCGTGACAATGTTGTTCGCGATCACATAGATCCGGCCCTTGTGCACGATGGGGCTCGCGAATTGGCCGGAGTCCCGCCCCTTCCACACCACGTGCGAATCCGTCACGTCGCCTTTTCCACCGGCGCGAACAGCCAGCGAACCCGAGTCACCCTCGACCGCAAAGACGATGTCGCCATGCGCCACAACGCTGGAGGAGAACGAGTCGTTCTTGATCCCTTCGCAGAACCACCGGAGCTTACCCGTATCGGGATTGAAGCCCCAGATCTCGCGACCGACGCCGACGACCAGATCCACGCGCGTATCGTCGACCGGAACGAGAATCGGCGTACTCCAGGACATACTGAAACCTGAAGCCTCAGCTCGCCACACCGGCTCGCCGGTCTTCTTGTCGAGTGCGACCAACGCTTCGCTCTCGGCCGTAGCCGGAACGATCAACAGGTTCTTGTAGAGGATCGGGCTGGACGCCGAGCCCCAACGTGGCGGATCCGATTCCGTTCCCACGCTGGTATGCCAGAGTTGCTCGCCGTTCCTGTCGAACGCCAATACACCGGACTTCCCGAAGAAGACGAAGATGTTCTGACCGTCCGAGACCGGAGTGTGCGTAGCGTAACCATGCTCCGGAACGCCTGCGCCGCTGTATGGATCTTCCGGCTGGAAGGAATCGATCGTCTTGCTCCAAAGCCTCTTGCCCGTTGCGCGATCAAGGCTCACGAGGTGCCGCTTCAGCGCGCTGATGTCGCCCGGATCTTGGCGCGTAATCCCATAGCCCGAATAGCAGGTTACATAAATGCGATCGCCGACAATGATGGGGCAGGACGCACCGGGGCCGGGCAGCGCCGTCTTCCATTTGAGATTATGCGATTCACTCCATTTGACCGGAGTCGGTTTGTCATCCGCACTGACGCCTGAACCGTTGGGGCCGCGAAACCGAGTCCAATCGGCGGCCGCGACGCCTGCGCAGAACAGAACAAGGATGGCGGCCGGCGCGCCGGCTCGCGAAAGTCGAAACATAGGACACCTTTCCAAAAGAGACTCCACACCCAAGGCCCGGACCAAGTCGGCGCTCACGCCGTCAGCATAGACCATCCAAGTGGGAATGTCTTTAACGGATCCGGCGTCCCCGGAACTCGAAAGGCAAGTTACGAAGACGAAACCGCGGCACCGCGCGAGCGCAGGCCCGAAAGACCGCGGAATTCGTCCCAAATCCTACGTTTCCCCAACCGCGCGCCATGCCCCGACACCGGGCGCGGCAAGAGCAAACCCGCGCATGTCCTGGGCTACGGGGCTCCCGTGAACCATCGTTGAAACGTCGCAACGTCTCGCGCATCCACGTCGCCGTCGCCGTCGTAGTCGAAGCATCGAACACACTCTCCGCTCGGTGGGGCTGTCCCCGGTCCGCCTACGCAGTTCGCGAAGACGGAGTAGTCCACCAGATCCAGGTCCCCGTCATCGTCCGTGTCGCCCCCGTCGCAGACCGGCGGCGGGCCTTCGCACGCATCGTCGACGCCGTCGCCGTTGTTGTCTTGAAGGCAGACCGTTTCGCTAATAGGCGAGGGCACTCCGGCGAGGTCGTCACAGCACAGCGGATCGACCATGGTACACTCGGGGCCCAGGCAACAGGCCGCGACCTGATCGCCACAGACCGGCCCAGGTCCTTGAGCCGAACCCCGCAGCGCAGCGCAGCAGACGGGATCGCGATGGAGACAGGCGCCGTCTGGGAATGTGCAGCATGCCTCCTGCCGATTCGCGCACGCCGTATTGGGTCCCAGCGCCGTCCCACCGTGCGATGTGCAGCTCAACGCATCGATCGTCATGCATTCCGACGGCTCTGAGATGCGCAAAAGGCAGTTGAAGGCGTGCAAGTCCAGCTCATCAATGTCGCCGTCGCAGTCCACGTCGGCCCAGGCGATGGGGCAGAGTGGAAAATGGTTCTGGTAGGCGACTGGATCCGTCATCGCTTCTTTGAACGGCGCGATGTCAAACCCATCCAGCGCGCCGTCACAGTTCATGTCGGGTTTGCACGGACATGCCGCGGTACACGATCCACCCAACACCGCCGAGCACGTGACACCGGCGAAGCAGCAGGCCTGAGGCGGTTGCGGGCAGGATGTATTCGTGCAGTTCGTTCCCGGTCCGCGTGGAATGCCGTTGATGGCTCGACATTCAGTCGGCCCCGCGTCCGCACAGCGGCCGTCCGAGAAACAGCACGCCTCCGGGCAAACAAAGGCCGCGCATTCTTCCCCATGGAACCAGTTGCCGCCCCGCTCGAGGCAACGCTCTTTGGTCATCAGATCGATGCACGCGCCATCGTCGCAGCACGCGCCCAAAGGCGCCGTGGCGCCGGTCAGGCAAAGACTCAGGTCATAGCTCGTATCCGGAGGGTTTCCGCTACAATCCAAGTTCGCATCCTTCCTAAAGCAGGCCTTGCCATCGCCGGCCGACGAACTCAGCCACCAGAACAAGCAGTCCGCCCCCCCCGTCGCCTGGATCGACACCCAGCCGTCACGGACGGCGCAACACGACGCGAAGTCGACATGGTATTCCTGCAGTTCGCCCACGTCGTAAGGCCAGCCGGTCGGAATCCCGTCAACCGAGATCGTATACGAACAAACTTCATTCCCCGGAACCGGGGCGCCGACCGCGTTTTCGTAGAACCTGATGATGAACGTCATGGGGTTCTCGATGCAGCTGCCAGACCCGCCGTTGCTCACCCCCCACCAGTGCAGATCGCAAATGGGGTCGTTCAGCGCTGCGAAGCTCTCGTAGCGCTGTGCGATTCCGCTGGGCCAGTCGGTATCCGAGACGCCGAAGGACCACATCTCAGCCGGATGATTGGGAAGCTGACCATACAATGTGTTACTCGGGCACGCCGGTGGTGGCGGACACGTGAAGATCGCACAGCTTTGGTTCGCGACCCACACTCCGGACGAAGCCGCACAATCGGCTTGGGCCTCATCCGCACAAGCACCCGAGACACAACACGCCGCGACCAGCTGCGGACACGTCACTCCTGCACAGGTCGTTCCGATTCCTTGTGGCGTCCCCGCCGCCGAGGTGCAGACATCCGGACGGATTTCCGTACATGAACCGTCTGCCGCACAGCACGCTTCGGCCATCTGCCCGCACGGCGGGCTCAGGCTGGCGCATGACGTGCCTTCAGTAAACCGAAGAGGAGCCGCGCAGTTGACACTTGCAGTACCGTCGTTACAGACCCCGGTCGAATCATCGCAGCAGGCACCGGTAGGCACGCAGTCGACGTCCAGACTCGTCACTCCGCCTCCCGGAAACGTGCCCCAGTCGCCGATCTGAAACCAATACGTCGTACCCGCGACCGTGCTGATCTGCAGATGGTACGGCTCCGGATCGTCGACACACACCGTCTCAGTGAGACTGGCGCAATCCGGACCGGTATGCACGGACATGATCATGTCGTAGAGATCCGCGTCGGAGACGTCGACCGTCAGCGTGCAGTCCACCTGAGCCGTGTAGCTGTACCACACATCACTGTCCATTTCCGTCGCTGCGAGCGCGTTACAGCTGCCACTCGGGGGGCTGGGCAGCGCCGTACTGTTGTCGAACTGCGTCGTAAACGGGACGCCCGGAATCGTAACCGCCCGATCACATGAGTCGCCCGGCGGCGACGGCGCGCAATTCACCGCCGCGGGACAGGTGACCCCATCATCCCAAAGCGTCAACGTGAAGTTCCCACCGCCCGACGCTGCGTTGTAGTCGTGTACAAGAATGTAGTATTCGGCGCCCAGCTCAGAACACCATTGCACCGTCGACAGATATGTGTTGAACCCTACACAGCTATCATCGTTGCCCGCCACGCACCGCAGGTCGGAGCATTCCGGGCAGTAGACGCCAAGCCTGGTGTCCGGATGCGTACTGAACTCGCTGCACGTCGTCGCACCCATGGTGGTGCCCGTTCCCATGACCTTGTACCACACACCAGGCCCCGACACCTCGCCGGCCGTGTCGCACGTCGGCGCGGCGTCAACCGTCGCCTGCGTCGTGTCGCCGTAGACCTGTGAACCAACAGCGATAAGTGATGCGTCTTCGCACACGTCGGGGCTGCAGGGTGCATAGCCGGTCCTGCAGGTACCTCCATCAATGCAAGTCTGGGTGGTCGAACATGCTGGAAAGCACGCGAAGTTCTTCGGCGCCTGGCAGCAGTTGTCCGCCACGCATCGCGATCCGCGCGGGCACTCGAGACTACTCGTGCACGCAGTCACGTCGGCGCACAGCGCATTGCTGAAGCAGACATCGTTGCCCTCGACGTCAACGCCACACGAACAGCTATCGACCACTGCACGCGCCAGCCCATCGGATGCTCCCGTTCCGGTCATGGCCGATGCGTGGACGATCTTAGCCTTCGGCGGTTCGACCGAACGTGCGTCGACCGTCGCCTGCGCGGTATCACGGCGGATCGTACCGCTCGCACCCGCGCCACCGGGGTCCGTTTGCGCCGTGTCCGGACTCTCGGTCGACGAAGCCACCGTGGCCGCGGCGCAGGCAAGAGTTGCATCATCGGCACCTTCAGCCGTCACCGGCACCGTGCGACCTCCGGCCGCCAGACATCCCAGACCTACAATCAGCGACAGGCTTAGATACCGTCCCATTGCATTCCTTCCCCGAAGCAGGTAGAGCGCAAAGCGTCCCCTCCGACGCCTACTGGAGTTTAGCCTCGCCGTTCGCCGCCGTCGAAACAACGGAGAATGACGCGCGAAGGCCCGTGAGTTTATACACCATCGAAGAGTTATCGGCCAACGCGCGGCACCCTGACCTCCCTCCCCTCGGGAGGGATTGAGGGAGGGCTGTTTCTTTACCTGATCACCGGCGACTGACCACTGCCCCGAATGGCACTGCCGTGGCCGATCTCCTTTGTGACAAGCACTTACGTCTTCCCGAGTTCCAATCGTAGCGGATCACGTGGGCGTTGCATGAGGGGGTAGCGATGCCGACGGCGTTTCAGGACGCGTGGTTCGATCCGGCCGGGGCGGCAGCGGACTTCATGGGCGGCGATGGACGCCAGCGTCGCCGTCCACAACTGATGCGCATCACGGGCCGAGCCGGTCGATAAGAGTATCCAAGAGCCAGGACCGTCTGGCAGGTCAAAGTGAAACTCAAACGACGTGGCTGCTTGTCGTGCATGGTTGCGGCCGTCGCGATCACTTTGCGGATCAGATTGTAGGCCAACAGCGTCACCCACAACTCCCGATGAACCCTGTGCGGCGGCTTGCAGCGGAGGTGGTCCAAGCCAAGGGACTGTTTGATAGCTCTTATGTCCAGCTCTACGCTCCACAGCAGACCGTACAACGGAGCGATGTCTTCCACAACGGATGCTTCCGGATCCGTCCGTGTGGTGACCACGGTGATCGCTTCGGTCCGGCGCCCGGGGACCTTCACGTCGAATCTCAGCTCGCGCAACGTGAGCGTCTCGGGTATCTGCTCGTAACCCTCCCTGGCTTTGTTGGAGACTAAGCCAAGGAGGGCTGTACAGATATATCGACCACGGAGGGCCGAAAACATCGTACCCGTCCGGCGTACCGGAGCAATACCTTCACGCACGATGGAGATCGCAAAGAAACTCTGCATGCGTGGGTGAATCGTTCGCGCCGACGAGGCCGAAAGAGACGGCAGTGCCGTTCGGGGCTGCCCTATCTTCGCCCCTATTCTGTATGGCGAATCTTGAGGGTATGCTCAACCCAATCTCGCTCGAACGACGCATCGGGCTCACCGAACGCCGAACGAAACGCCTCGATCGACTGCTCGCGGGGCACTGTCCGACCCACCTCACGCTGCCTCAACAAACGCAGATAACCTGCAAACGCGTCGCCACGCCGATGATGAAGGTATCGCACCAACGCCCACGCCTCGCCGTAATAGTACGCCATCTCCTCGCCGCGACCCGGATCGCTCCCCGTAATCACATCGCGCAGCCTCACCCACGTACCGCTGTTCACCGCCTTGACGTACGCCTCTCCAGACAAACGCTTCTCACCAGGCGCCACACCCAGCGCATCGCGAAAATCTGCCAGCCGCATGTGGTTCACCCCTGCGAGCAACCCGCGCGGATCGGTCTGCGAAACCTCGAACTGACACGCCAGTCCCTCCACAAACCACAACGGATTGTCAGCCCCACGAACATGAGCGCCCAGATTGAACAACACCTGATGGGCCGCCTCATGCTGGATCACGAACCGGTTGAACCGTTTGACAAGTTCATCTCGCTGCGCCCGAAGCGACGACAGGCGCTGCACAATGCCCTTTCGCCGATCCGACGACGCACTCGATCCACCTCCCCCGAGCGCGGCAAGCCGGTTTTGCAGTCGCTCCATCTCGGCGTTGACGTCAGCAAAGGGTGGACTGGCACTCGTGTTGCAGAACGCCGCGACGTTCGTCGAATGACCATAGAATCCAGCCACCGACGTCGCGTCGACACCCGCGCCCTTGGCATACGTCGCATAGTCGTCGAATCGGTCAAAGAGAATGACGGGCAAGTCCAGCGCCCGCTCTCCCGCATCCACTCTGTTGAACGCCAAGAATCGCTCGATCGCGTCATAGGTTCCTTCGAGCCGCCCGATGAGCGGCCGAAGCGTGTCATAGGATGTGTCATACGCGATGCTGAAGTGATCCGTCTTCCGAATGCGAAACCCCTCACGCACGAGCTCGCTCATCTGGAGCGCCCCATCGTTCGCCTTCGGCGGCGCCCCATCGGCTTGCACTGTCATAGATGTCATGAATGCGGCAAACGGCACGGCAACCGATGCCACGCACCGGGCACCGGTGAGTTGAATCGCGCGGTAGGGATGATGATTGGCCATCTTCATTACGAATCCACCCACCGCCGACCGTCGCCTACGCAGAACCCACGATTTCCTCGATGAGTTGACGCGGCGCGCCGATGTCTGCCACCTCGACGCGGCCTAGAAAGCGTGCGGCCGACTGCGCGGAGAAGCCACACTTCCTTGCCACGAAGGTAACCGTCAAGTCGGCCTGGATCGTCGCGTTCGACGGCTGACCGGAGTCCGCGTCCAAGCCCGACGGAAGGTCGACGGCCACCATCGCTCGTTTCCCAGCGTCATTCAATTCGCGAATCAGTGTGGCGGTCGGTTCGCGCACATCACCCTGAAAGCCGGTACCGAGTAACGCATCGACAACAACATCGGTCTTTCGTATTGAATCGATGATCATTCGTTGGGTCTGCGCGTCGGAGGCTACGACGATCGGAATCGCCATGGCGACAGTGATACGGTGATTGGTCTGGGTGTCGGATGTCATGCGCGACGGATCGCCCGCGAGTGCAAGCCGAACCGACCAGCCGGCGTTGTGCAAATGGCGAGCGATAACGAAGCCGTCGCCGCCGTTGTTCCCGACACCGCACACGATGAACGCACTGCCGTTGTCGCCATAGGTTTCGCCGATCAGCGACGCTGCGTTTCTCCCGGCGTTCTCCATCAGGACCAGACCGGAGATTCCGTATCGTTCGATCGCGAGCTTGTCGACGCGGCGGATCTGCTCGCAGGTCAGAGCAACTGTCATGCGGGGAATGTACGATGAAGCGGGTGTGGAGGGAAGTGCTGTTGCTTGGAGATCGGAGGACTGGACGGAGCGATCCGCCCGCGAGGCGAATGCCCGGTTGCACTGCGCAGGGAGCCGTGGCACACAGCACAGGTTCTTCCGTCATCAGTGGCCGGGGTCGAAGTCGTCCGGACTGGTGTCGTTTGCCGCGTCGGGATCCTCTGACACGGCGTGGTACCGGGTGGGCGTGGCGTGGAGGGCGACGGTTGCGCTACGAGCCTGCGATGCCAGCTGGGAGGGCCATGCGAAGAGGATCAGCATCGCGATGCTGCAGACGGCCAGGCACCATCGCACGGGGCGGCCGCTTGCGGGAGCCGCGGGAGCGTCCTCGGCTCTGACGTAAATCGTCGAGACGATGCGGAGATAATAGGCTGCGCCGATGGCGGAGTTGATGACGCCGATGATGGCGAGGGCGATCACCGCTTGATGGAAGGGGTGCGATTCGCCCAGTGAGAACGCGCTGCCGAAGACATAGAGTTTGCCGAGGAACCCCGCTGTTGGGGGGAACCCCATGAGGCTGAAGGCGCAGACGGCTAGGCCCAGTGCCGCGATGGGTGCGCGTGCTGCGAGTCCGGCGATGTCGTCCAGTGTTTCGACCGCGCGCTGCCCCGTTTTGAAGGCAGTGAGTGCGGCGAAAGCGCCGAGGTTCATGGTTCCGTATATGGCGACGTAGAAGAGCAGCGCGGCGACACCGTCGCGCATGGGCCCTTCGCCTGCGACCGGACCGACGAGCAGCGCGACGAGCATGTAACCGGTGTGGGCTACACTGGAGTAGGCCAGCATGCGTTTGACGTTGCGTTGGATCAGCGCGAGTGTGTTTCCGACGGTCATGGTGACGGCGGCGACGATCCAGACGAGCCAGAAGACGGACTGCGGAAGCGTCCAATCGAAGGCGGCGAAGATCTTGATCAGCGCGATGAAGCCGGCGAGCTTGGGAACGAAACCCAGCATGCCTGTGATTGGAGAGGCGGCCCCTTCGTAGACATCGGCCACGTACACGTGGAGCGGAACGGCGGCCACCTTGAAGGCGAGACCGGCGAAGATCAGCAGCCATCCGACAAGTGCTGTTGAAGAGACTGGAGCGCCGGTGACATGGCCTGCCACGCTCAGTCCCGAACCAACGGTCTGGATGGTTGTGGTTCCGGCGGCGCCGTACAGGAAGCTGAGACCATAGGCGAGAATGGCTGCGGACATCGCACCGAGGAAGAAGTACTTCACGGAGGACTCAGCCGCACGGGCGTCCTGTCGGCTGAGTGCGATCAGCACGTAGGTCGGGATGCTGACCAGCTCGATGGTGAAGAAGAGTACGACGAGATCGTTGGCGGATGCGGTAAGGAGGACACCGAGGAGCGAGAACAGGATCATGGCCATGTACTCGCCGCGTTCGGATTCGCTGGGCTGGTGCCAATTTGCGAGAATCACGAGCGCTCCGATTCCCAGCGTGATCCACCGCACGTAGTAGGTCAGCGGCGTAAGCCAGAGACCGGGGATGGAGGTGTCGCCTTCGGGCACGCCGAGTCGCCAAGTGGCGAGGATCGCGAGGAGGACCACAACCAGCGCAACGGGTGATGCCCATTGCACCCGTTGCGAGGCTGCTGTGGCCCCTACGATCAGGACGATGCACGCACCGATCAGCAGCATGAACTCGGGGCCGAGTTGTGTGAGTGCGTCGAGGGTCATTGTTGTCCAACTCGCCAGCTATCCGCGGTGCGTCCACCATGTGTACACAAGTCCGTGCAGGCACAGCCCCGGAAGCGCATTTCCATATCGGCTGGGTGTTCTACCCTACTCGCCGCGAGGAAGGCCGGCGCATCCGATGATGGTCTCGTGGGGGTGATGGCCCGGCTAAGCGTCTCACGCGTATCGAGCTTGACGACCTCTTCCGCGCGGTCTGCGGGTGCCTCTTCCGGGATCGGTTCAACGGCGTCGGGGGGGAGCGGGTGGTCGACTTGCGTCACGGAAGCGGGTCCCATCAGGATGTTTCGTTTGATGGCAGTCTCAAAATCGCCGAGCAAGGTCCTCGGATAAACACCCAGCCAAACGCAGCACAACGCGATCGGGACGAGGATGGCGATCTCGCGACGGGTGAGGTCCTTCGACAGACCGCTCGATGTGTCGGGCGTATTGGGGGGTTCTTTCAGCGGGCCGAATAGTACGCGGGCGCACATGTGCAGCATGTAGACGGCGCCAAGGATGATGCCCAGCGCCGCGGGGATGACATAACCGTAGCCAAGCGGGCCCGGTGCGAATCCGTCCTTCGTCGAACCGGAGGTCGCGGCGCCGAGCAGGACGAGGAACTCACCGACGAAGCCGTTGAGGCCCGGCAGACCGATGCTGCTCAGCGTGAAGAAGACGAGGAAGAAGGTCAGCCAGGGCATTTTCCTGGCGAGGCCGCCGATCTTGTCGAACTCACGCGTGTGGTAGCGCTCGTAGATGCAGCCGACGATGAGGAAGAGCGCGCCGGTCGAAAGGCCGTGATTGACCATGTAGAGTACGCCGCCGCTGACGCCGGCGATCTTCAAACTGAAGAGACCCAGCATGCAGAAGCCGAGGTGGGACACGGAGGAGTAGGCAACGAGCTTCTTGATGTCGCGTTGGACCCAGGCGGCGAGCGCCGTGTAGATGATGCCGACAATGGCGGCGACGGCCACCACCGGCGCGAGTGCAAAAGCGGCGTCGGGAAGAATGGGAATGCTCAGGCGGCAGAAGCCGTACGTACCGAGCTTGAGCAACACACCCGCGAGAATCACGCTACCGGCGGTTGGCGCTTCGGTGTGCGCGAGCGGTAGCCAAGTGTGGAAAGGGAATAGCGGGACCTTGATGGCGAAACCGGCTGCGAACGCGAGGAACAACCACCACTGAACGTTGAGCGGGATCAGACCTCCCTGGCCCATGTCCGTCAGTACGTCGAGGCGAAGGGTGAAGACGCCGTTGACGGTGTAGGTGTAGTAGCCGAGATAGATCACACCGGCAAAGGTGAGGACGCTGCCGGCAAGTGTGTAAATGAAGAACTTGTTGGCGGCGCGCTGACGCTCGGCGCCGCCCCAGATGCCGATCAGGAAATAGAGTGGTACGAGCGTGAACTCGAAAAAGACGTAGAAAAGCAGCAGGTCGGTGGCGCAGAAAACACCAAGGAGGCCGACCTCGAGCAGTAGAAGCAGAATGTAGTATTCGCGCACGCGGGTCTTGATGGCGGTGAAGCTCGACCAGATGGCCAGCGGTGAGAGAAACGCGGTGAGGACCAGGAGCCAGATGCTGATGCCGTCTACCCCGACGCGGTAGCCGATGTCGACGGCACCTTCGGTTTCGCCGCCAATCCAGTCGGCGCGGGCGGATAGAAGGAAGCGGGCTTGGTCGGGTACGTCGTCGGAGGACTGCCCTGTGAACAGGACGAGCGCGAGGATGGTGAGGGCAAGCGTGACGAGGGAGAAGAACATGGCGCCGCCGCGCACACCCGCGTCATCGCCTTTGCGCGCGAGAAGGAGAGCCATCGCTCCGATGAGGGGCGAGAAGATGATGAGCGTCAGGATTTGAGAGTCCATCGCGTCAATCATGCCCATAACACCCATACGACAACAACAGCGATACCCGCGACCATGCTGAGTCCGTATCCCTGCAGCAGGCCCGACTGGAACGTACGAACGAGGTAACCGAACGCCCGGGGAATGGCAGTCGCCAGCCAGACCAGACCGTCGATCAGGTAATCGTCGAGTCCGACGCAGACGCGGCCGGCGTTTCTGGCCGGTGAAACCAAACCTGCGTCGTAGATTTCGTCAACAAAGTACTTGTTGTGGAACATCTTGTGGACCCGAGGGAACGTCGCCTTGACGAGCCCCGGGATCCAGTTCTGTTGTACGTACAATACGTACGCGGCGGCGATGCCGATGATCGACAGTGCGCCGGAGAGGATCATCAGACCATAGTGTGCCCAGAAACTGGGATGCGCTGCCTCGGCCGCTCCGTGGGCCGCGCCATGCGCCGCGGGATTGGCGGCTGTGAATGTGTGCTCGAACACCGGCGCGAGGAACGTGTGAAAAGGTTTGCCCGCGACGCCCAGGTAACCCGCGCCAATGGCACCGATGCTCAGAACAAAGAGCGGGGCGAGCATCCACTTGCCGGATTCGTGTGCGTGGACGCCTTCCGGGATTCGCTCGGGGCCTGCAAAGGCGAGGAACACCATGCGGAACGTGTAGAACGCGGTCAGCAGCGCGGTGACCAAGCCCATGATGCCGAGGATCGGGTGGGCTTGCAGTGCATGGTGGATGATTTCGTCTTTGCTAAAGAACCCACTGAGCAACGGGAAGCCGGCCAGCGCAAGGGATCCGATGACAAACGTCCTGAAGGTCCAGGGGAGAATGCGCTTCAGGCCTCCGAACTGGCGAACATCGATGATGCCGCCCATCGCGTGCATCACACTGCCGGCGCCGAGGAAGAGCAGGGCCTTGAAGAACGCGTGTGTGAACAGGTGGAAGACGGCGGAGTCGGCTGCGTATACGCCTACGCCGAGCACCATATACCCTAGCTGGGAAATAGTGGAGTAGGCGAGGATGCGCTTCATATCCGTCTGCGTGAGCGCGATGGTGGCCGCGAAGAGCGCGGTCACGGAACCGATGACGGCGACGACGGTCATCGCGGTGGCAGAGGCGGTGAAGATGGCGCCGCAACGGGCGATCATGTAGACGCCGGCGGTGACCATGGTGGCGGCGTGGATCAGCGCGGAGACGGGCGAGGGGCCTTCCATGGCGTCCGGCAGCCAGACGTGGAGCGGAAGTTGCGCGCTCTTACCGCACGCGCCGCAAAGAAGAAGTAGTGCGATCGTTGTGATACGGCCGTCCGAAAGCGCTTGGCCGGTTCCGGTCAGGCCCTGTTGCACGAGTTCGAAGACGGCACCGTACTCGAGCGTGCCGAAGGTCAGGTAGATCAGAAAGATGCCCAGACCAAAGCCGAAGTCGCCCACCCGATTAACGAGGAAGGCCTTCTTCGCGGCGGCGGCCGCGGCCGGACGACCGTAGTAGAAGCCGATGAGCAAATAGCTGCAGAGACCTACCGCTTCCCAGCCGAGGTAGAGCAGGAGGAAGTTCCCACCCAGCACGAGCGCGCACATCGAGAAGACGAACAGCGCGAGGAAAGCGAAGAAGCGTTCGTAGCCTCGCTCAGGGTGGTCGTGCTCGCGCATGTAGTCGCGCGAGTAGATGACGACGAGAAGCGAAACGCCCGTCACGGTCAGCAGCATGACCGACGTGAGCGGGTCGATCAGGAACTCCACGCGGAAGATCGAGTTCGTGCCGATGCTGATCCAGTCGTAGACGGGAAGCAAGGCAGTGGTGGCGCCTTCAGTGACGCCTCGCATCTGCGTGAAGATAACGACGGCCCCGGCAAACGCGGCGCCCACACCGAGAATGGCCGGCCAATGTGCGTGCGAGCGGAGAAGCCGTGGGCCCAGCGCACCGGCGAGGATCGCACCGGCCAGCGGCGCCAGCAGGATAACGATTCCGCAGAGCTTCAGTGTGTCGAGGGTCTCGGGTGTCATTCGTTAATAGTCGTCAGTCGTCAGCAAACAGCACTATCCGCGCATGAGCGACCAGGCTTCGGCGTCGAGCGTCCCTTTTCGTCGATAGAGCATGACGACCATACCCAGTGCCAGTCCGGCTTCGACGGCGGCGATCACGAGCAGGAAGAGGGCGAAAGACTGTCCCTCGAGGTGCTCGTGGTGCCGGGCGAAGGCAACGGCGTTGATCACGACGCCCTGGAACATCACTTCCGTGGAGAGGAAGATGACAATCAGGTTCCGCCGGGTAAGAAAACCGACGAGCCCCAGGGCGAAGAGGATCGAGCCGAGAACGAGATATTCGGTCGCGCCAAACATCAGAACGGTTGCACCTCCCGCCCGATCTGTCCGAGCGGTTTGGGTGGCGGTTCCAGGGTTTCCACCGGCAGTTCTTTTCGTACCATCGCAAGGGCACCGATCATCGAGATCAAGAGCAACACACCGGCCACTTCAAGCGCGACGATGTGCTTGGTCATGATGATGGCGCCGATGGCACTGGTGTTACCCGGTTGATCCGACTGTGCGGTTGCGGTCGCGGACTCGGACGCGTCGGCCACGGATGGCGGAAGATCTCCGGCGCGACCCGCGACGGCGGCCATCAACACGAAGCCGGCGAGCACGGCCCAGAAGGGCTCTCGGGAGCGCCGGTCGTAGACGGGGGAACCGGACTGCTGGGCGAGCATGATGACGAAAAGGTAGGTTACGAGGATTGCGCCCGCGTAGATGATGAGCAGCGCGACGGCGAGGAACTCCGCGTTCATCAGCACCAGCAATGCCGTTACGGCAACGACAACCAGGACGAAGTAAACGGCGCTGTAGACCGGTTTGGGATGGGTGATCACGCGCGCCGCAGCCAGCACGGCAACGACCGCGAAGAGGTAAAAGAAGCCGGCGGAACTGCCAGGACCGATGATCTGTGTCGCGAGGACCAGGATCAAGCCGACGACGGCGAGCAGGCCGATGATCGCGCCCGCGAACGTCTGCCGGACGCCGGCTTTGGGCAGCAGGAGGTAGAGTCCGACGCCGCCGAGGGCGAAGACGAGGTAGAGCATGTAGGCGGCTGCGGAGGTCATGAGGGGTTGCCTCCTGCGAGTGATGGACCGGCGGCGGACGGATTTCCCGTTCCGGGATAGCCGGTGATGCGCGGATTCTTGCGCGGCTTTTCGGCTTTGGTTGCGTCGTAGATGGCCAGCAGTTCTTCCTTTCCGAGGATCATCTCTTCGCGTGACCGGCCGACGAGATCGTAGGTGTGTGTCAGCTCGATGGCGTCGACGGGGCAGGCTTCTTCGCACATACCGCAGTAGATGCAACGGAGTTCGTCGAGGTCGAACTTGACGGGGTATTTTTCGCGGTCTTCCCAGGGGGACTCGCCACCTTCAATGTGAATGCAGTGCACGGGGCAGGCGGTCGCGCACATGAAGCACGCGACGCAGGCGACGCGATCCTTCTCGTCGCGGTTGAGGCGGTGGACACCGCGATAGTTCTCGACACGGAGGTCGCGCTTCTCTTCGGGGTATTGAACGGTCATCGTCTCTTTGAAGAGACTCTTGCCCAGATGGGCGAGCGTGACGCGCATGCCGTCCACGATTTGTGGAAGGTAGAGGCGCTCGGGCGAACTGAGCTGCGGTGCCTCCAACTGAATGATGTCTTCGTCGGGAATCATCAGGAACTCGGCGATCCTACGAAACCTCTGGTATCCGCGGGTAAGGTCCGGGGTAGATTTCCCTGACGGCCGGTGACCTCACGGCGAGCCATCGCGCCCGAAGCGAGCATGATCACAAGGATGACGGCATTTCCACCCAGCGCCCACAGGGGGGACTGGTGGTTTCCGGTGTAGACCAATATCACGGCCAGAACGAACAGGCCGAGCGTGGCCGGAATCAGGCGCTGCCACGCGAGCCAGAGCAACCTGTCAAAACGGAAACGCGGTAGAGTCCAGCGAAGCCACATCATGAGGAAGATGAACCCTGCGATCTTCCCGCTGATGACGAGAATCTTGGCGAGCACGGCGTACCACTGGTGAGCATCCGCCTGGGTCCAGGGGATCCAGGGGAGATGCCAACCCCCGAAAAAGAGCACGGCCATCAATGCGCTGGCGGTGATCATGTGCGCGTATTCGCCGAGAAAGAACATGCCGAACTTCAGCGCGCTGTATTCGGTGTGGTATCCACCGACGAGTTCCTGTTCCGCTTCGGGCATGTCGAAGGGGGTCCGGTTCGCCTCGGCCAATGCAGTGATGAAGAGAATGATAAAGGCGAGCGGGTGGAGGAAGATGTTCCACTGCGGGATGAAGCCTAGCCAGCTGCCGGTTTGCAGGACGGTGATCTGCTCGAGTCGCAAGGTACCCATCGTCAGCACGATGACGAGGATGCACAGGCCCATGGGAATTTCGTAGCTGAGCATCGAAGCGGTGGCCCGGATGGCACCGTAGATCGAGTACTTGTTGTTGCTCGCCCAGCCGCCCAGCACGATGCCGTAAACCCCCATCGATGCGACGCCGAGGATGTAGAGCAGCCCGATGTCGGGGTTCGCCACCTGAATGTTGACGAGGTTGTCGCCGAGCTGAAGCTGCCCGCCCCAGGGAATAGCGGCGAAACCGATGAAGGCAACCAGAAAGATGGACGCGGGCGCCAGGACAAACAGCGGCTTGTCGACGTGACCGGGGATGACGTCCTCTTTGAGCAGGAACTTGGCGCCGTCGGCGATGGGCTGCAGGAGCCCGCGCGGACCGACGCGGTTGGGTCCGAAGCGGTCCTGAATCCACGCGGAAATCTTGCGCTCGAAGTAGATGCAATAGGCGACCGCGCCGAGCAGCGCGCCGAGCACGCAGACGGTGAGTATGATACTGACGCCAAGTTGACTGGTGAGGAACTCGATCATGTTACCGTCAACAAACGCTGTCCCTGCATCTCCGCGCGGAACCAACCTCCGCTTTTACATGGCTCAATGGGCGTGCGCCGGTATCGGCGGCGCTTCGTACACTTCCGTCAGGGAAGCCGTCGCTTCGGCCATCAGCTCGCGGACGCGCTGCCCACTGTACAGTCCTTCAAACCCGGCAATCTCAAACAGGTACTGCCCATCTCGCATCGCACCGTCGGGTGGGCTGATCGCTCGCTCGAAGGGCTGGGCGAGACCCTTCGCATTGACGAAGCTGCCATCGCGTTCGACCCAGGCACACGCGGGAAGAACGATGGCAGCGGCTTCGGTCAGCTTATTCTCGAACAAGTCCTGTACCACCAACAGTCCGAATTTCGAGCCCAGCTTGGCGGTGTCTTTCTCGACCCACGGTTTCGGGTATCCGCCGACGATCCAGGCGGCGGTGAAGTCGCCCTTGGCCGCCTGCTCGGAAAAAGCCTCGAACGTCAGAACCGTTCCGCCGGAGACCTCGAGAAGTTGCTCGATGCCGCGACGGTTCGGACATTTCTCCTCCAGGATGGTGAACTTGACGTCGGGCATGGACGGTGCACCGGGCGGAGCGCACGGAAACGCCTGCGGCTCCCCTTCGACGGGCACCGGACCCATGGCGAGCGCAGCCTCGGGTGCCACCTCGCGGATAAATCGGATGAGCAGCCAGGCCTCTTCAGTGGCCATGAACGGCGAGAGAACGGCGACGACTTTGTCGGCACTGCTTGCGCGAACGTGGTCCTGAAAGCGAAAACGGACGATGTCTGGGATCTCCCTCCAGCTGGGCGAAGTCTCCTCGCGACCACGACGGAGCATGGGCTTGATGATGCGCGCGTTGTCCTGCGTGTACTTGAACCCGAAACGACCCTCGTCGCACATCCACCAATCATTGACCTTGGGGTTATAGCGCGGCTTGAGGCGGTACACCCTGTTGTCCGCATGGTCGACGCGAATCGAACAACCGGTCGCACAACCCGGACAGATGGACGAAGTACCCGTCAGTTCCCACACACGACGCTTGAACAGGAAGTCTTTGTCGAGGAGGCAGCCGACCGGGCAGATGTCCACCACGTTGCCCTGCATCGGGTTGTCGAGCGGTCGACCCGGGAAAACGTCAATCTCGTTCTTCGACCCGCGCTGGACCAGGCAAAGCTCGCCCGTCCCCGCGATCTCACGTGTGAAGCGGACGCAGCGGGTGCAGGTGACGCAACGGTCGGTGTAAAGAAGCGTGTGCGGGCCGATGTCCTTCTTCGGGTTGACGACCTTCGGATCCACCATCCGCGACTCGGCGCGGCCGAACTTGTAGCTGTAATCCTGCAGACAGCACTCGCCGGCCTGGTCGCAAACGGGACAATCCAGCGGGTGGTTGAGCAGGAAGAACTCCATGCAGGATTCCTGCGCCGTTTTGACCACGTCGGAATTGAATCGCACCTCCAACCCGTCGCGCACCGGAGTCTGACAGGCGGGAAACAGCTTCGGCGCCCAATCCATCTCCCGCGTCTTGGGATGCGGCATCTTCATTTCCATCAGGCAGAGCCGGCAGGAGGCGGCGACCGACAAACCCGGATGATAGCAGTAATGGGGAATGTCCCACCCCGCTTCCAGCGCCGCACGCAGGACCGGCATGCCCTCGCGACACTCGAGTTCCTGGTTGTCGATGATGATCTTCGCCATGGTCCTAGTTCGCTGCCTGCAAGACCGCCTCCACCTGCCCGGCAGGTTGGGAGCGAATAGCCGCTTCCAGTTCCGGGCGGAACTTCTTCACGATCGTCTCGATCGGGTACGTCGCGCCGTCGGACAGCCCGCAGATACTCAGGCCCGGCATCATGCCCATATTGCGCGCGGTTTCAAGCAAAAGGTCGAGGTCTTCCATCCGCCCGGCGCCGGACTCGATGCGCTGAGCGATGCGCTGCATCCACGAGGTTCCTTCGCGACACTGCGTACACTGACCGCAAGATTCGGTACCATAGAACCTCGCAACGTTGCGAAGCACCAAACGGATGTCCGTCGCATCGTCGACGACGACGGCGGCGGCGGTTCCTAAACCGAGCAGGCTGTAGTTGCGCGGGTCCTCGAAGTCCATCTTCATGTCGAGTTCGTCGACCGTGAGCACCCCCATCGAAAGACCACCGGGGAAGACCGCCTTGACCTTCCGACCGGAGAGCATCCCGCCGCCCATGTCGTCACGCTCGATCAACTCGCGAACGGTGATGTCCATAGCCGCTTCGTAGCACCCGGGCTTGTTCACAGGACCGCTGACGCAAAAGAGCTTCGGTCCGGCGCTGTGCGGTGGGCCGATTCCGGTGAACCAGTCGGCGCCACGTTCCATAATGTGCGGCAGGCACGAGAGCGTTTCGACGTTGTTGACAACCGTCGGCCGGCGGAAGAGACCCTCAATGGCCGGAAACGGCGGTTTGATGCGAGGCTGACCGCGCTTGCCCTCCAGAGACTCGATCAGTCCGGTCTCTTCGCCGCAGACGTACGCCCCCGCGCCGCGATGGATGTAGCACTCCAGAGCATAGTCGGTTCCCAGGACCTTCTTGCCGAGGTACCCGGCCTCATAAGCCTCGTCGATCGCCTTCTGCAAAACGTGGAACTGCTCGTGAAACTCGCCACGCATGTAGATGTAAGCAACCTGAGAGCGGGTGGCGTAGGCGGCGATGATCGTCCCCTCGATGAGCTGGTGGGGATCGTGTTCCATCAGAACGCGGTTGCAGAACGTCGGCGGTTCCGATTCGTCGGCATTAACACAAAGAAGCGTGGTCGTGCGATCCTTGGGAAGAAAACCCCACTTGACGCCGGCGGGGAAACCCGCGCCGCCGCGACCGCGAAGATTGGCCTTCTTGACCTCCTCAACGACCGCGTTGGTGTCCATCGCGAGGGCTTTGCGCGCGGCGACGTAGCCGCCACGTGACTCGTAGACCTTCAAGGTTGTCGAGCCGTCGACGCCGACGTTCTTCATCAAGACTGGTTCAAACGGTGGCATAAGGAAGTTATCAGTCGTCCGTTGTCCGTGAGTCGTCTTCCGTAGCAGATGCGGGCTGCTTTGACTCGGCGACCGGCGGCGCGTCAAAGAGGTCGCTACGCGGCATGTCCACGCGGTCATTGTCCCCGTCCGCCAGTATTCGCTCCAGATCGTCGAGCTTCACGTTCTTATGGAGCTTCTCATTGATGAGCATGCACGGTGCATGGTCGCAACCGGCCAGGCATTCCTCCGTGACGAGACTGTACTGCCCGTCGCTGCTCGTTCCGTGCTCCTCGATGCCCAGCCGCGCTTTCAACGCATCGAGCACCGCGGCACCGCCGAGGACTTCACACGAGAGGCTCCGACAAACGGTGATCACCTTCTCGCCCTTCGGGTGTGTCCAGAAGTGGGTGTAGAAGGTGAGCGTGTCGAAGACATCGGACGGTTGAATATCGAGCAATGCGGCGATCTCGACCATCGCCTGCCAGGAAACATGGCCCAGCGTGTTCTGCACGAGATGCAGCGCGGGCAACAGCGCGGCGCGCTTGGTCTCGTAACGGTGGGTATACGAGAGAATCTTCTCTCGAACGCCCTCCGACAGGAGCGGCGGCGCGTCGGCGTCGACGACGGCTTGGTTTCGATCTATCGCTTTCCAGGACATAATCAGGGGTATCAGCTGTCAGTCTGTCGGCGTCACCGCTCAGCGGTCCATTTCTCCCGCAATGATGTTGAAACTTCCGAGCACCGCCGGGATATCGCTGATCTGGTGCCCGGTGACCAGATGCGAGAAGCACTGATAGTTGATGAAGCTCGGCGCGCGGCAGTGAGCCCGGTACGGCATGTTGCCGCCGTCACTGCAAAGATGGAACCCGAGTTCGCCGTTGGCCGTTTCATTGGCACCGTAGGCTTCGCCGATCGGCGGCGTGTGCCCCCGATTGGTCATGATCTGCTCGAAATGGTGGATCAGCCCCTCGATACTGAAGTAGATCTCATCCTTGCGAGGAAGCCTGATCTTGTCATTGGCGAGCACGTCGACCGGTCCGTCGGGGATCCGATCCACCAATTGCATAACGATCTTGACGGATTCGTGCATCTCCGCGATGCGAACCTGAAACCGCGCATAGACATCGCCCCCGTCGGCAACGGGAACACTGAACTTGACGGCCGGACTCCCCTTGCCGTCCCAATCGTCGGCATAGCAAAGATAGGGTTCGTCCTTGCGCAAATCCCGGCGAACGCCGCTGGCCCGCGCGAGCGGCCCGGTCAAGCCCCAGTTGATCGCGTCGTCATGGCTGACATACCCGATGCCTCGCGTCCGCTCGACGAAGATGCGGTTTCGAAGAAGCAGCCGCTCCAGGTCCTCAATGGCCTTGGGTAATTCTTCGGTGCAATACCGCTTCACGCCGTCCGTCCAACCCGGCGGAATGTCCTGCGAAAGACCGCCGACGCGCGTATAGCTCGTCGTAAACCGGTGGCCGCAGACCTCCTCGAAGAGATCGTAAATGGACTCGCGTGCGTTGAAGGGATACATGAAAGCCGTGAACGCACCGAGATCTAGGCCACAGGCGGAGACGCAGAGCAGGTGATCCTGAATGCGGGCGAGTTCGGCGATGATGGTCCGGATGACCTTGCAGCGCGGCGTGAGTTCGATACCGAAAAGGCACTCGCAGGCATGGTGCCAAGCGATGTTGTTGGCCATCGGCGAAACATAGTTCATTCGGTCGGTGACGACGACGTACTGATTGTAGTTCAGGTGCTCGCCGAGCTTTTCGAATCCGCTGTGAAGATAGCCGATGTGCAGCGTGCAACTGACGATCCGCTCACCGTCCAGCTCCAGGACGTGACGAAGCGTTCCGTGCGTGGCCGGATGCTGGGGGCCGAAGTTCAAAACCCAGGCATCGCTCCCCGGCGACTCCGGCGCATAATGCGCCGGGCCGACTTGTGGAACGGTTTGTTGGGTCGTGGTCATGATCCGTTGTCAGTTGTCAGAAAAGACATCTACCGTTACGTCGTCGCCCTACCGATTCCCTACGCCTGGTCGCGCGTAACCACGTTGAAGTTCTCTCGCTCACCTTGACCGTGCAGTGGGTAGTCCTTTCGAAGCGGATGCGCCGTGAACCCATCCCAGGTCATGATCCGGCGAAGATCCGGATGGCCGACGAATCGGATACCGAACAGGTCGTAGACCTCGCGTTCAGGCCAATCGGCGCCCCACCAGATGCTCGTCACCGAAGGCACCTGTGGATCCGGATCGTTGACGAAACACTTCACCCAGAACCGATGCCCCCTGGAAACCGAAACAAGGTTGTAGGTCACGCCGAAACGATCCCGCGCGCCCGGAAAGTCCAGATAGTCGACGCACGTCAGGTCGCTGAGCTGCTCGAAGGCGCAGCGCTCGTCTTCGCGCAAGAATCGCATCACGTCCAAGAGTCGATCCCCAGAGACGCGAACGAAGATCTGCTCGTCTTCCCTTCGCGCGCGGGGCGTCAACGGACCAGGCGCAAAGTCGACATCCGGAAACCGGACGGTCAAGGCGTCGACGATGATCTGGGAAGCGGTCAACTCTTCTTGCCTTCCACCTGAACGGGAACGGGCGTTTGGACGACCAAACCGAGCCCGCGACTTCGCTCTTCACTGCTCTTGACGCCGTCGTTCTCGACCATCCGTTGGATGGCCATGACACCCTCCAGGAGCGTCTCGGGACGCGGCGGACAACCCGGAACGTAAACATCCACGGGAAGGAACTGGTCGATGCCCTGGACGACGGCATAGGTATCGAACACGCCCCCTGTGCTCGCACACGCCCCCATGCTGATGACCCACTTGGGCTCGGCCATCTGGAGGTAGATACGTTGAAGGACGGGCAACATCTTGATGGCCACACGCCCGGCGCAGATCAGCACGTCACATTGACGAGGCGTGAATCGCATGGCCTCCGCACCGAAGCGGCCGATGTCATACCGGCTGGCGCCGGTGGCCATCAATTCGATCCCGCAGCACGCGGTGGCGAACGGAAGCGGCCAAAGCGAGTTCTTCCGCGACCAGTTCACGCCCTGCTTGCGGATCAGATCGACGAGGTAGCTCAGCTTGGTGCTGAGGAAGTCCTCTTTGCTCGCCTGAAAGGGCTGACCGCCGATGCCTACTCCCACTTTAGCGCCCCCTTCTTCCATTCGTACAGAAGCCCGAACACCAGGAGCGCAAAGAAGAGCCCCATGCCCAGAAGCAGGAAGCCCTTGCCCGCTTCACCACCGTTCTCGAGCGGAAGGGTGGCGCCGGTGGTCGCGGCGCCGTGGAACAACTTCGCCCACGGCCACAGGAAGATGACTTCGACGTCGAACAGGAGGAACAGCACGGCGATCATATAGAATCGCACGTTGAATCGACGGCGGGCATCGGCGATGGGTGGAACGCCCGACTCATAGACCGAGTCCTTCACCGGACCATGCCGGCGCGGACCGACCGTGTGGGCGAGAATGAGCATCACGCCGGTGAGCAGCGTCACGACAAGGATGACGACGCCGATGGCTGCGTAAGGTTCAATCTCGGCAACGCGCATACCTGTAAGGTACCGTCCCTAATGACGATGGAGACACTTCGTCCACGGCGAACCGGGCGCCGGGGCCGGAGGTTGTTGACCGCGCCGCGCATGCTACTGCGGGTTCCCCCGGCTGTACATTACCCGTCACCAAAAACGTTGAAAATTCCGATGCACGTTACGTGCCGCGCGACCTTGGGACGCGTCACGACCGAACACCGACCAAGTCCCTTCGCGGTTCGATCTTGCCGGCGGTCAGTGGGTGGTCGGCTTGTCATCCTTTGGCGGCTCGGTTTCGCCCAGGTAGCGATCGAACCAGGCCAGGTCCCACTGCATTTTCGCTTTCCGATGCTTGTACTTCGTGAGCCCGTGGCCTTCACCGGGATAGATGACGAGCTCCGCCGGAATCTGGAGGTATTGCTTCAGTGCGCGGTACAGCGTCTTGGAATGGGCCGCGGGCACCCGTGCATCGCCCTCGCCGACGTGAATGAGCGTAGGCGTACGCACCTTGTGGAGATTGTACAGCGGAGAACCGGCACGATACTCCTCCGGCAGCGACCAGGGCAATCCCTTCATGTAGTTGATCACATGCCCGGGCGTATCCTCGATTCCCCACTGCAAGACCTGATCCAAGACACCTGCGCCGCTGCTGGCAACCTTGAACCGGTCGGTTTGGGTGATCAGGCAGTTGGTCAGAAAACCGCCGTTACTCCAGCCCATCACGGCGAGGCGGTCCGCGTCGGCAATGCCTCGCTCGATCATCGCGTCGACTCCGGTCAGAATGTCGGTGACCTCAATGTCGTTCTCCCGGCCGATCAACTCGACGAGGAACCGATCGCCGTAGCCGGTCGATCCGCGGTAGTTGGGACTCAATAGCGCGTAGCCTTTGGCGGCCATCATGGTTCGTCCGTAGATCCAGAAACGCAGGCGGTAATGGGTGGCGGCCGTCGGTCCGCCGTGGATTTCGACGACCAGCGGAAGCGGTGTTCCCGGTTCATAATCAGGAGGCAGCTCGAGAATGCCCTCGACGTCGTCGCCGTTGGCCCCTTTCCACTTGACAATGGAAATCTGTGGCAGCTTCCACGTGTCGACCTGCGGATTGACCTTGGTGAGCCTCTCATAGTCGCCGGATCGATCCACCAGGAACAGATCGCCGGGTTGTGTGGTATCGGCCAGGACGACGACGAGCCCGGCGCCCGACGGGGCAAAGCCGTAACTCGATACGACGACGTCACCGGGCGTCAGCACACTGGACTTGCCCTGTGATCCATGCTTCACGTCATGGATAGCGTAGACCCTGGCCCGCGCATGGTCTTCGCCCCGCAGGCACAAATGGCGCGATCCACCCCGCCAGGAAACCGTCCCCCCGATCACCGTAACACCGGACGGACGGGTAAGCTCGCGCAGTGCGGAGGTGTCGCCGGACCATTCCGCGACGTAGATCCGGGTCGGGTAGCCATCGAATGAAACGGTAAACGCCAGCGCGCCACCGTCATCGGACCAGGAAATGTCGTCCAGCCAGCCGTAGGGCGAGGGATGATCGCTGCGCCACCCATCGGACGAGATCACGTCGACCTTCTTGCTGTTCGCATCCCACACGTCGACGCGCGACCATCCTTCGTTGTGGATCAGCTCTTCATCGGGCGTGGTGAGCATCGCGATGCGGCGTTGGTCGGGCGAGACCGCCATGGCGTTGATGACGCGTTTCTCGTCGATGAGTTTCTCGGTCCGCCAGTGCTCCAGGTCCAGCTTCCAAACCTGTGAAAACTTCGTGACACCGTGACCGTAGGTCAGGTCTTTGAACTCTTTGCGGAGGTCCTTCCAGTCGTCGTCGACTTGTTCATCGGCTGTGACGTAGTAGAGCATTCGGCCGTCACGCGAGAGTTCATACATGCGGATGCCGTCTTTGACGCGCGTGACCGCCTGGGGTTCCCCGCCCCCGGGCGAGATGCGCCAAACCTGCCGTTTTCCGTTGTAGGGGGGATCTTCGGCATCGCCGCGTTTGCGGCTGCTGGTGAAGTAGATGTGTTTTCCGTCGGGACTCCACGCCGGAGAACCATCGCCGCCTTTCTCGAACGTCAAACGGCGAACGGTCTTCGTTTTCGTGCCGACGACCCAGAGGTCGGTATTGCGTTTGTCCGCGGGCGGTTCCCAACGGGTCTCGGCGTAGACAACGAAATCGCCGCCGGGTGCGATCTTGCACTGTCCGAGCGTGGCCAGCGAGAAGTAATCCTCCGCCACGATGTCATGATCGCGCTTTGGCGCATTCGCCCTCGCGCCGTCGACCGTGATCATCCCGTAGATCGAAACCGCCACCAGGATCGTTCCCACCGTTCGCATGGCACTTCCTCGCTAGAATCTCAAGATGATCACCCATGGCTACTGAAAACTCCTCGTTTCCTCCGGTCGTCATTCTCGCTGAAATGATGATCCGGGCAAGTCGAACCATGTGAGACCCTCGCACCCTGGGCGTGCAGCGTGACCTCATGGGGCGGACCGTCAGCAAGCGACTGGTCGAGGTTTCGGCGCGATTGGTGTTGACCGTTCAGCGTGTACGGCCACCGAGCCGGGGGTTGCGCCTGGAATGGTGAAGCGGAGGGACGCGATCAACTCTTGCGCAGTTTGTTCCAAAACCGCATCAGGCGACGAGCCACCGACCCGGCGACCGGTTCTGCATCGGCGGCGATCCGCACCGTACCGGTCGCACCGAACTTCAGGGTGTCCTGGCTGGCATCGTAGAGGTCAACTGTCATCTCGAAATAGGGCTCTGCGGCATCACCGGTATCCGGATTCACCGTGACCTCACCACCGCCTTGATCGGTGAGCTGCGTGAGCGAGATACCCTTGTAGCCGCTCGGGGCAATTCTCGAAATCACACCCCTGAGAACCTGCCCGGGATCGCGGGCCGGACGAAACTCGACGTTGTCGCCGACCTGCGCGTGCGTGCGCGTGATCTGTTCTTCCGTGAGGATCGCTCGTACTTCCCAGCGGCCCGCCACAATCGTCGCAACGGGGCTGCCCTCCGCCAGGAACCGTCCAGCATCGACGTCCTTGAGGCTGGCGACCACGAAGCCGACGTTGGGCGCATCGATCGCGAGGTCGTCCTTCCTCGCGAGCGCCTGGCGCATGCTTTTTTCAAACGTCCGCAGGTAAACCTGTTCTTGCGTGGCACGCGCCGGATCCGAAACGAGGTAGGCCTCTCGACGGATCTCGGCGGCACGCTGCTTTCCCTCCACCTCCGCAATCCATTCGGTGACCGAGTCGTTCGTCAAGCGTACCACCGGATCGCCCGTTTGAATGTGCGATCCGATCCGGACCGGAACCTCCGAAACAAATCCCGGTGTTCGCGATCGCACCACGGTCTCATGTTGGGCGCCGACCAGCGCGGGCGCTCGCTCATAGGACGCGATCGGTACGAAAGAGAGCCCCGCAGGCAGCGCGATGAGCGCCACCAGACTGATCACCACACCACGCGCGCGAATGTGTGCCGTCTCCTGCGCGTACCACAGGTACCCCGTCAACGAACGGAACATGGACAAAAGCGTCATGCCGACGAACATGATGCCCATGCCGATCCCGACAACGAACATCTTCGTGGCCAGCATCGCGACGATGGCGATCATCAGACTGAATCGATAGATCGTTGCACAAATCCCATACAACGAGAGCGTCAGGCTGTGACGAATGCCGACGCTCTCCCCCGAAGAGGGCATGCCAAGTACGTATCGCTTCAAGAGGCCCAGGTTGTACTCCCGCGAACGCTGCCGAAGATTGGGAATCTCGAGAAGATCGCTGGCGACGTAATACCCGTCGAATCGGGCGAAGGGATTGACGTTGAAGAGGATGGTCACCACGCTGGCCAGGAGAATCACGTTATAGGCCACGCCGTGAACGAAGGATGATCCGGTCGTCGCCCACACGAAGACGGCGATGGCGGCGAGGAACATTTCGACGTACATGCCGGCCAGGCAGACGATGAGACGCGCGCGTTTGCTCGTGAACCCCCAACACGCGCTGGCGTCCATATAGGCGCACGGCGCAAAGACGATCAGGAAGGCCCCCATCTCCGGGACCTCCCCACCGTAGTGTTTGCACGCATAGGCGTGGCCCATCTCGTGAAAGAACTTCAGGATCAGAAGGATCAAGCCTATGAGCGGGAGGTTGCCCGTGGACAGCGTTCCGGCCAGAGGATCAAGGAGGTCACTCCAGTTCCGAAGGACTACATATCCCGCAGAGGCAATCACCACGACCCACAGCACGAAGAACCACCGGCTGAAGAGGAAGTGAAAGTACCGAACGGTCTTGTTCAGAAACGCGTCCGGATTCCAGAGTGGAATTCGAAGGAAGAGAAACCCGAGCAGTTTCTCGCGACGACGCGATAGCTGTCGCATTCGGTAGCGCCGGTAGAGTTGGCGATCGTCCGCGATGGGTAGGTGCAGAAACCCGAGCTGATGAAGCCTCATCACGAAGCGGTAGAAGGACTCTTCGTCGCCGGGTGTCAGCGTACCGGTCGCGACCAACTCCTCGAAAACCTCACTGAGCGGCCTGCTCACGTCGATACGAACGAGTACGGCATAGTCGGCGTGGTCCAACCGCTGGCTCTGAAACGTCAGCGGGTCGCGAACGATGTACGCCACTTCGCCCCGAAACAGATGGCGGGTGATGTCGAGATCCTCGCGAAGCCCAACGCGCACCGAACGAAGTACGCCGGTCATCGAAGGCGCCGCAGATGGTGCAGGTGCGCCACTCATAGCCACATGCGCATCCGCAGGTAGTCGATGGTTTTGTGAAACGTCAGCCACCAGACACGGCGGCGACCGATGTCCACGCGAGAAACGCCCTCCATGCCGGGCAACAACCCCGCACCGCTTGCCGAGAGATCAGCTTCGGCAATGAAGACATTCCGATGATCCCGCGTCTCCGCCGCCGGACGCACCCATCCGATTTCGAGTGCGTGCGATACTTCCGGCTGAGCGAAGCTCGCAAAGACACCCGCCAGACCCGTTCGCGTGTCCGCTGCCAGCGCTTCGGGAATCTCGAGTTCGATCCGCCACTCATCCACCGGGGCCAGTTCGAAGAGTGGATCACCCTGCGCGACCACCGTTCCGATCATCTTGCGAAGATCGCCGAGCACGACGATTCCGTCGATGGGCGCACGAAGGGTAGCACGCCTCGCGCGGGACGCCGCGATGTCGAGTCTGGCGCGGACCAGGTGCTGCTTGGCCAGGGCGAGGCGAACCTCCACGGGCGACTCCGCGGCCATCCCACGGTCTTTCTCCGTTTCAAGCACCGAGAGTTCCGCCTTCAGCGCGTTGATTTGTTGGTTGATGTCCCGGCGATCCAGCTCGCAGAGAACGTCGCCTCGGCGGACCAAGTCACCCTCCATCACGTACGCGACGGCGAGAACTCCCTCGTACGGCGCGGCCACGTGTCGAACCACGGCCGGCGTGACAACACTGGGCACCGTTATGCGGTATGGCATTGAACCGAAGAAGAACCCGGAAAAGAGCAGGACCGCCAATACCACCAGCGATTTGCGGCCATACCCGCCGCGCGAAACGAGTGACGTAACTGCCGCATGCGCGCCATCGAGGACATGCTGCGCAAGACCGCGACTTGCCCGCCGCGCAAAGAGTAGCGCCGTGGCCATCGGTTCCACGCGGCTGCGAATGGCTTCGAGCTGACGTTTGGTGAAGGGTCGATCTGCGCGGTTGCGCAGACTGAGGACGGCGAGCAGCTTGTCACCCTCGCCGAGCGGAACGGAAGCAACCGCATCACCCTTCGCTGCGGCGTGCCACTGTTTGTGAATCCGATATCTTGGCGGAAGCAGGTCATCCATCCACTCGCCTTCGCGCTGGTAGGCGAGCGGCGCTTTCGCATCGAGACACTCCTCCATCGCCGCCGTCAAACTGACGATTCCCGGACTTCGAGTGCTGATCTGATCGAGTCCTGAAACGGCGAGAACCTTGACGCGATGACGCACCACGAGCCCGATGGCCACCTGCTCGCAGCCGAGCTTGTTCCGCAGCTCGTTCGTAATCGAGAAGGCCAACTCTTCGGCGGACTCGCACTTCGCCGCTTTGGCCAGGGCGGCGATCGGCGTCCGCGCCCTCGCGGCCGACGCCGCGCCCCCCGCCTTCGAGTCCTCGCTCTCGCTCGGACCGCCAAGTGCCCTCGTGCATGCGGAAGCAAGCCTCGTTAGCGATTCCAGCGTGCTCAAGTGGCGGGATACATCCGTCGGTCGGATCGGTGCGACAACCATCGCCAGTGCGCCTGCCGCCGATCCGGATTCTTCGTAGACCGGCGCGGATAGAAACGCCACAGCGTCGTCTCCCGCACGCGACTTGAGCAGCCTGGCTCTTGGACGGTTCTCGGTGAGGGACTCGGTAAGAAAATCTTCGAGACTCGCTTTCCAGAACTTCGGATCGGTCGGCCCGACGTGAAAATGATCGTGCAAGACCTCCGAGGCATATTGAACGTGTACGGCTGCGTAGGGACTCGCAAAGTACTTCGTCAGACACCGCAGCACCTTCGCCATGAAAGCGGACTTCGACGGCGTCGAACGCGCCAGCGACAGAATCTCGGTGTAGGGATCGCTCTGCGGCGCCTGACTAACGGTGGCGCTCGACGTGATGTCGGGAGTCGTTTGGGGTCTGGAAATGTCCAAGGTGTCTTACTTTGCCTCGAAACGCGTTGAACGTCAGGTTTCCCACTGGGACGGCTGACCCGTCGCCGCCTGCTCCGGTAGACAGATGGGCGCAAAGAAGCGGAAGCCCGCCTCGAACGCATCCTCGCGGACCAGCCGACATCGTACGCATCGGGCAAACGTGAGCGGAATGTCGAGGGTCGCGCGATCGAACTGCATACGGTAGATATCGCCGACACGGGTCGGAATCGGGAACACCGCTTTGAGTCCGCCTTCAGAGATGTCGCCGGTGACACCCTTGACCTTCAGGCTCAGTAGTTCGCTCGAGTTTCCCGGCTGCAGAATCACCGGAGCTTTGACCGTCAAGCGAAAATGCGCACGTTGACGGCGAATCTCGTCGGGCGTATTACCGGACAGTTCCTGAAGCAGCGCAAAGGCCTCGTCTTCGTTGACCGAATCTACAAGAGGATCGACATCATCTAACATCACAGATTCCCCGGCTTACGGCGTTCGCTTCTCGGTTCGGGCACCCCTCTCAGGATCGTGCGGCGCTGCATCAGCCTCAGCGTTTCTCCGCAGGTTCACCGCATTTCGTGCGCTCCCCTCTGAAAAGTCGACCGTGACCCTCAAACCGGACAACCAGACTCCGTCTTCGTTGGGGACGCTGACTTTGACCTTGAACGTCTGACTCGCCGCATCGGCCACCTGGCTGGCAAACGTGACGACGCCGTTTCGGGTTGTCCAGCGGTCATCGGCGGGACGCACACGAACCTCATGTCCCCTGTGGATGAACGGCGCCAGCGCCAACGGGCAATCCACCTGGACCTGTATCGGATCGAGCTGGACCAGCGAGACGATTCCCTCCAACGGGTCCACCGTTTCTCCGGCGTGCTTCAAATGCTGCGCCACGTACCCGGAAAACGGCGCGCGAAGTCGGAACTCGTCAAGCAGTGCTTGCTCGCGCTGATACGCGAGATTGGCCTGGCTGCGACGGAACCTCGCCAACGACGCTTCGAGACGCGTCACCTCGAACTCGGCCCGAGCATCGCTGAGCTCTTTCGACGACGCAAAGTCATCACCGAAGAGGGCCACCAGGCGATCCCATTCGCGTTTGGCGTGTTGCCAGCGAGCGTCGGCGAGTTCGACCTCCAGCGTGGTTTCCGCCGCCGATTTGGCCAGTTTGGTTTTCGTGGACTGGACCTTATCGTCTAGCACGACCACGACCTCACCGACCCGCACGACCGCGCCTTCGGATACGGGAACGCCGGCGATTCGGGCGGACAGCACGGACGCCAGATCTGCCGTCTGAGACGGCGACGTGATCCCCTCGACACGCCACTGCGCCTCGATCGTTTCGTGATCTGCGCTTGGCTGTCCAGTGGGTTGCGCGCTCACACCGGCGGCTGATTGCGTCAGCCAAACCGCCATGACCGCACTGCCGACCCCGACTTTTCGCCGCGACGGAAACACCCGGAAACCTCCTGGCTGGTCCGATATTTCTCGCGTAATCAGAGCGCGCGCAATGCGCGCTCTACTGCGGCTTTTCGGCTCACGGCCGACAGGTAGTTAGTTAGATGTGACCGCTTGTCGCCGCGTTCTACCGGCGACCCTGACCTCGCTCGGAATCATCGACATTATCACGACCACGCCGTCCGAGCCCCCCCAGACCTCGGATCGCGCTCCAGAGACCCGCGAAGAAACCGCCACCCGCACCGCTCGCGACACGACTCGAATCCGATCGAGTCAGGTGGTCGTCATCACCGGTTGTCGTCTCCGAATTCCCATAGTCGGGATTCCCGGCATCTTCAGCCGAGCGCGTACGGGCGCTTGGTCCCTCTTCAACCGCCACCGCCGTAGACGGATGCTGCGGCTGGCCGAGGTTCGTGGCATGGCCGGACGGAACCTGCACGCCTCCCGGAACCTGCGGTGCAGCCATGTCCGGCGTTCGTGGATCCGCCGCCAGTTCGACGTCAAGCCCTTCGATCTCGGTCTCCACGTACATGTCGCTCAAGTCCGCACCTGGACCGACGCCCGGTAGCGAGGCCGTGTCCGGTGTTCCAAAGACAGCCGGCGTGAGCTCGATGGTCTCCTCGTAGGTGAAGGTCGCTGCAGGACCCTCATCATCTCCGATGCGGTCGGTCGCTCCCTCATCGCCCGCCGACGGTTCTTCCTCATCGGACCCATCATGGTGGCGGACAAATTCAACCGTCTGTGAGAGGCCTTCGGTGGCGTCCATCACCTCCATGTCGTCGGCGGTCACCGACTGCGCGTAGTCAGATTCGCCATCTTCGTTCGCCTGCTCGCCGACACTGAAATCCACGCGACTCGGGGGCGTGCTCGGGTCGACACGACCGCCATCATCCGGCACGACGTTGACAGGCTCCGCCAGGAAGTCCGACGATCCGGCAGCATCATTCTCGATCGCCATGGGTGGCGTGACCGGCGATCCGCCGTCGTAGACCGGTGTGCTCACCGGAGGCGGTGGAGGATCGAACACGTTGACCGGTGAGTCGGCCGGCACGGTCTCGGGAGCCGCGGGCACGCTGGATTCGGACTTCGGCGCGTCGGCCGCAGCACTTTCGCCGGCATCATCAGCGTCACCGGTCGGATCAGCAGGTGCAGGAGGCGGCGCAGGGACAGCCGGCGCTGCCGGCGCAGGCGGCGGGGTGGGCACCGGTGGCAGCGCCGCCTGCTGCGCGGCCGCATCCACCGTCACATTCACCGTAGCCGTGCTGGTCCCACCGTTGCCGTCGTCGACGGTGTACGTGAAGCTGTCACTGCCGTTGAAGTTGGCGCTCGGCGTATACGTGAACGTCCCGTCGCCATTATCAGCCACGGTTCCGTTGCTGCCCTGCGTGAAGCCGGTGATCGACAGGCTGTCGCCCTCCGGATCACTGTCGTTGGTCAGCACATTACCCGTCGTGACCGCCGTATCTTCCGAAGTCGAGACGCTGTCCGCCACCGCGCTCGGACCGTCATTCGCCGCACCGACCGTCACGCTCACCGTAGCCGTGTCCGTCCCGCCGTTGCCGTCGTCGACGGTATAGGTGAACGAGTCAGACCCGTTGAAGTTGGCGTTCGGCGTGTACGTGAACGTCCCGTCGCCATTGTCCGCGACCGTGCCGTTGCTGCCCTGCGTGAATCCGGTGATGCTCAGGCTGTCGCCGTCCGGATCACTGTCGTTCGTCAGCACATTACCCGTCGTGACCGCTGTGTCCTCACTCGTCGAGACGCTGTCAGCCACCGCCGACGGACCGTCGTTGACCGCGCCGACCGTCACGCTGACCGTAGCCGTGTCCGTTCCGCCGTTGCCGTCGTCGACGGTGTACGTGAAGCTGTCACTGCCGTTGAAGTTGGCGCTCGGCGTATACGTGAACGTCCCGTCGCCGTTGTCCGCGACCGTGCCGTTGCTGCCCTGCGTGAACCCGGTGATCGAAAGGCTGTCGCCCTCCGGATCACTGTCGTTCGTCAGCACGTTACCCGTCGTGACCGCCGTGTCCTCACTCGTCGAAACGCTGTCCGCCACCGCCGACGGACCGTCGTTGACAGAGTTCACGGTGATGGAGAGCGTCGCCGGATTGTCGGACCAGGTGTCGCCATCACTAGCGCTAAACGTGAAGCTGTCAGCACCATTGAAGTCTGCTGTCGGCGTGAACGTCAGGTTTCCCGAGTTGATCTGGGCCTGCGTGACCGAATCGCCTGCACTGACTGTCACGCCGTTCAGTGTCAATGTCCCGTTGGCTGGCACCGTATCGATCCGATAGCTGGTGATGTTGTCACCCTGATCGGGCTCGGTACCTGACAGCGTGACCGTCGTTGCCGATGCGTCTTCATCGATCGTCATACTGCCGGCTGTTGCCGTCGGAGCATGATTGATCGGCGGCCCCGTGCTCACGGTCACGTTGACCGTGGCCGTATCGGTCCCGCCGTTACCGTCGTCCACCGTATACGTAAAGCTGTCACTACCCTTAAAGCCGTTGTTGGGCGTGTAGGTGAACGTTCCGTCGCCGTTGTCGACCACCGTGCCGTTGCTGGCCTGCGTGAACCCGGTGACAGACAGCGTGTCGCCGTCACCATCGGTGTCATTCGCAAGGACATTGCTCGTCGTCACGGCGTCATTGACGTTCGTCGTCACCGAATCATCAATCGCATCCGGATTGGCATTGGACGCGCCGGTTGTGACGTCGGTTCCATCAAACGTCACCTGCGTTGGATTGGCGAAGGTATTGGAATAATCCTCTCCATCCTCACCGACCTCGAACTGGCCGACCACGCCGTTCGCCGTCACGGTCGTTCCCGTCATCGTCCCGTCGTTCTCGATGCTGTTCAGATCGCCGGAGATGGTGATCGTCGACCCGGTGATACTCTCCTCCAACTTGAGTTCATCAACGCTACCGGTGACGGTAACGGTCGAGTTCTGCACATCGGCATCGAGCTCGAGATCCTCCAACGACCCGGTAACGTTTACAGTCGCGTTGCTCAAGTCCTCCTTGAACTTGACCTCTTCGACGGTCCCGGAGATGTTGACCGTTGCGTTACTTACGCCATCCTCGAACTTGATGTCTTCAACGGTCGCGTCGATGGTCACCGTGCCGCCAGTGATCTCCGTCTCGAATTTGATGTCCTCCAGCGTTCCGCTGCTATTGGTGATTGAGATGTCCGACGTGCCGGAGCTTCCGGTGATGATGAGTTTGTCGTCGCCACCCTCGTACTCAAAATCGATCGTCCCGCCACCGGTCACGGAAACCGTAAACGTCACATCTCCATCGGTGAACGACTGCGTTCCGGAGAAACCCGATTCACTGTAATCCGCCAGGTCGCTGTTGTAGTCCGCCAGCTCTTCCTCATCGACACCCGTATCAAGCTCACCCGCCAGCTCCGCCTCACCGCCGACCGACACCGCCTCCAGGTCCCAGTCACCACCCGCACCCGTGATGTCGTCCGAACCGAAGACCTCCGTTCCCGTCAGAGAAGAAAGACTGTTCAGCAGCGCCTGTCCCTCACCGCTGCCGTCAACTACATTGCAGCCGAACGCGTAGATGTTACCGTCATCCGTGAAGTTGTCCGACAACGATGCCCACGCCGCTGTCTGCTCCGCGGTCATCTCATCGCCGACCACCTCATTGCCCAAATCGAACTGCCCGCCGGATCCGTGAGAGAGAATCGTCAACGAGGAAATCTGACTCTCGGCACCGGTAGCCGCCGATTCGACCTGACCCAGCACATCGGTCATCGAGGCATTGGCCCCGTCGTACTCGATGATCGTGGCGTCGTCATCGGCACCCTCTTTGAGTACGTCAACATCTTCGAGCGTGGAGTCGACCAGAACGATCTTCATCGGCGCAGCGTCGGTCGCATCCGCCGCATCCAGCGCAGGATCGACAAGCGCCTCCTCTTCCTCCGCCTCCGAATCTCCCTCAGCCTCATCCTCAACCTCGCCCTCGGCCTCCGACGAATCTCCATCGCTGTCGGCCGTCTTGGCCGTCACCGACTCGTCATCATCCTCTTCGTCCACCTCGTCGGCTTCCGACGACTCCGAGTCAGCGGTTGACGTTGACGCTTCCGTCGCGCTTCCACTCGCCGCGGCCTCGTCACTCGCCTCTACTGTAGCCACAACGTCATCGTCATCGACCTCATCCTCGGCATCCGTCGCATCCTCATCCTCGTCATCGTCTTCGTCGGAATCGGTGTCATCACCGACCGATGCACTCTCCTCGGCATCGTCACTTGCTTCTTCCGTATCCTCGTCGTCATCGTCGTCATCCGAATCGGTGTCCGCACTCGATGAAGCGCCCTCTTCGGCCTCGCCGGAGGCCTCCGCGGCATCGTCATCGTCGTCGTCGTCCGTCTCGTCGGAGTCTTCGGACTCAACCTCCGCGACCTCCGAATCATCATCGTCATCGTCGCTGTCGCTAAGATCCTCGGCCGCCGCATCCGCATCGCCGTCCAAAAGATCATCGCCGATGTCTTCAAACAGACTGTCGCCGCTCGATTCGCTCGAAGATTCGTCGCTGCTGAAATCGCTGAAGAGCTCATCGCCACCCGAATCGCCCGAACCCTCGTCGACGATGACGTCCGCGAACACATCGTCCCCACTGGCGGCATCGGAGACGTCGGCGTCGGTGTCGGCATCGACCCAGGTGGCCGAAAGGAGGACGCGCGCTTCAAGCTGCTCGAGGTCCAGTGACGGCTTTCCGGCCGCACCGCAACCTACCGGAGTTTCTTCGTGCTCGCGTTTCTTCTTCGCACGCGCTTTGGCTCGTAGTTGTTTCTTTCGCTTTGACATGGCACGATCCTCCCTACGAATCGAGACTTTCCCCGGGCCGATTTCTACTCGGCCAAGGGATGATGTATCGTCGACTCACCCCCCGGAGGGGGCGTCGTAAACAATATGGGCGGTGGACCGCCACCGGCGTCGACGAGGCTTCATCGGACACCGGATGGGCGAACCAGGATTACGCGACCGCGACTGGCGTCGGCGCTGGCGGTTTCGCGTCGCTCTCCGATTCGGCGGAGATCGGCAACGCTTCCTCCCCCAGTGCAGCGGCGAGTTCGCCGCGCAGCTCATCAAGTTGCTTGGTCATCGATGCCAGCGCGTCTTTACAGGAGGCGTCATCTGCCTCGTCGACCGATCGAGCGGTCGTCGCGATCTTGGTTAGTGTGGTGAGATGCTGTTGCTTCCGTTCCCGCAGCGCATCGGTGGCGCGCGAGAACGTCGCAAAGAGGTCTTTGAACTCGTCCTTCTTGCGAAGAGGACGGAGTTTCGGAATGGCGCCGTTCGCGAGCTGCCGCAAGTAGCGGTCGATCACGAACAGCGGTCCGCAAATCCGGTGCGTGATAAAAAAGCACCAGATACCAACGCCAAGCGCCGTCACCATCGAAAACGCAACCGCAAACGTCACCATAACCAGACCCACGCTGGCCGTGTACGTCTCCGGGTGCATCACGCGCTGTCGCGCTTGCTGGTGGAGCAGACCGTAGAGCACCGAACTCAGGCACGTCGTGATGAGAAACACAACCAACGCCAACGAAATCGTGTATTTCCACTGAAAACCCGGATTCACGAGATACTGTCGTCGCCGGTTGAGGCCGTTCCCCTTCGACTGCTCATTCTGCGTGTCACCGATCGCCATGGATAGCCCCTTACAAGCTTCGCAAATTCCGGAAGGACACCGGTCGCTCGAAAAAAGTATACATTACGCGCAAAACATCTCGCGAATCGCCAAGAGAGATTCCAGAACGACTTCGTGTGGCATTTTTAGGAACCAAGCCCGCACCAACGCCCCGACCGGCTCCTTTTTTTCGGCCCCCGATACTTCGCACTTATCCGGACACGAATCTCGGTGTACGATCGGACCAAACGTCGCCGCAGAATCGCCGTCGATGGGAACAGAAAATGACCGTCGCGTGGGAAACGATTGGACCGTCGCGCATCGCGCCAACTTCAACCCCGCCGATCGATTTGACCGCGTTGTGTCGAGCCGAGGCCAACCTCGACCGGCTGCTTGCGACCGCCGCCGAACATGACGAGCCCGTCCTCGTCGTCATCAACGACCCCCAACGCTCCACGCTCACACGCCTGGCGCTCGACGCACTAACGCACCTCGTCGCCCGGCGGAACCACCCCCCACGCTTCCGCCTCCTCGTAGCCACGGGAACACACCGGTTCTCGCCGGACGTCCGAAGAAGCTTCGAGGCGATAACCATGGATGGCTGTGGCCTCAACGTGGAAAACGTCACCTGGCACGATGCGACCGACCCCTCCGCTCTGGCCACACTCGGCGGCGTTCGATTCCACCGCGACATCATCGAGAAACGATTCCTGCTGCCGATCGGCAGCGTCGAACCCCACTATTTCGCCGGTGTTACCGGCCCACACAAGACCATCACCATCGGTTGCTTGTCCTACGACGACATCGAGCGCAACCACCGAGGGGCACTTAGCCCGAACGCCGGGATCATGCGACTCGATGGCAATCCCGTCTTCGATGACCTGACCCACAAGCTCGGGCTTCTCAACTCCGCCGATAAGTGCATCTGCTCGATCGGACAGGTCGTCAAGACCGACCGACTCGTCGCAGCCGCCGTCGGCGACCCGATCGACGTCGTCCACACCCTCCTTCCCGCAGCGCGGCAAACGTTCCTGCACGAACTCGCCAAGCCCGTCGACGTGCTCCACCTCCGTGTTCCGGCGCCGCTGGGAAGCACGCTCTACCAGGCCGACAAAGCCCTCAAGAACAACCACGACGCCCTACGCGACGGCGGTAGCATCATGCTGGAAGCGGAATGCGAACAGGGGATAGGACCCGACGCGTTCCTCGATCTTCTGAGACGCGCCGACGGCTACGACGACGCACTCAACATAGTGACCCGCGAGGGGTATCGACTCGGCGATCACAAAGCCGTAAAGATCCACCACCTCACAGACCCAAACCACCGCGCCGTTAACGTCGCGCTCGTCTCAACACATCTGAGCCATGACGACCTTCGCGGCACACCGATCCGCGTGTTCTCCGAAACCTCCACGTGTGTTGAATGGCTGGAAGCGAACACCGTTGGACCTTTTGAGAGAGGCCTGGTCATCGACGACGCCGCCCTGGTCTGCGCGCAACACAGGCCACAGTTGTAGGGTCCGCTGTGCGAGTCAAGCGCCCCCTTACCAAGTTGTAGGGTCCGCTGTGCGGACCACCCGCCTCTCCCCTACCGGCTGGTAGGCTCCGCTGTGCGAGTCAAGCGCCCCCTTACCAAGTTGTAGGGTCCGCTGTGCGGACCACCCGCCTCTCCCCTACCGGCTGGTAGGATCCGCTGTGCGAGTCAAGCGCCCCCTTTCCA
>JAJDDV010000194.1 GCA_029260135.1 Phycisphaerae bacterium
GTCGACATGTCTTGCGCTTGGACGAAGTCGACATCGCTGGCTGAGCACCTGTCATCAGTATCAGTATAGCACCCCTATGTGCTCAGCATCCAGCATGGCCACGCAAGCGTGGACCATGCGCATCGATCCGACCGATGCATCGACTTCGAGCCTCCATGCTCACATCACCATCACACTGCGTTTATCCGCCGCGGATCGTCGGGCAAGCAGCCCACGTCTACTCGCGGACCAAGGTACTGCAGGCCGTGATAAGCCTTAGCAGTTGACCAAGTCCAGTCCGTATCGGTCGCACACAAGCCACGGCGCACGGGGTTCATGTGGATGTAGTCAATCGTCGCCCAGATGTGACGTGGCGACCAGAGGTTGCGGTCGTATCCGCCACCGCGCTGCCAAAAGCGAATGGAACACTTTCCGTTTGGCTGCTCATCGGTCATCCGGCGTAGGAACGACGTTGCGTGGGTGTGAACGTAGTGAATCGCCCGCTTCGCCACCGGCTGCTTCAGGCTACTGAGAATCCGGCTGATGCTGTAGGACGCCTGCGTCGGATGCAGTAGAAGGTGAACATGCTCCGGCATGATCACATACGCCCAGAGCTCTACTTGGTGCTTTGCACAAGATGTCGAGATAGCGTCCAACATCCACTGCCGTGTACGGGCACTGCTCAAGAATGGCTGCCTCTTGAAGCACGAGAACGTCAGGGCGTGCGCGTGCGCGGGGTCGTTGTAACGTCGACATGTCTTGCGCTTGGACGAAGTCGACATCGCTGGCTGAGCACCTGTCATCAGTATCAGTATAGCACCCCTATGTGCTCAGCATCCAGCATGGCCACGCAAGCGTGGACCATGCCACCCGCCGACATCGCTGGCTGAGCACCTGTCATCAGTATCAGTATAGCACCCCTATGTGCTCAGCATCCAGCATGGCCACGCAAGCGTGGACCATGCCACCCGCCGCTCTCGGGCGTACCCGAGAGCCGTCAACGACCATCCACAAGAAAAACTCGGCGGCCTTGACATGTGGCTCTTGACGTATGCTACGTGGCGTAATATACTGCATATGTTATGTCGGAGCGTCCTATCCCACTTCTAGAGCTCGCCATCACCGGGTTGCTCGCGCAGCAGCCGCGATCGGGGTACGACCTGCTCAAGGTCTTCTCGGAAACAGCGATGGGCGGTTTCAGCAGCAGCCCAGGCGCGATCTACCCGGCTTTGAAGCGGCTCGAACGATCCGGGAGCGTCACCGGAGACGTTGAGAACCGCGACACGTTGCGTCCCCGACGGGTCTATCGCCTCACCGCAGCGGGAGTGGAAACGCTGAAGCGGCAACTCGGGCGCCCGGTAACCCGCGACGATATCGTGCGGCACTCGGACGGCGTCATGCTTCGATTCGCGTTTGCGGGTGAAGTTCTCGGGCCGCACGAAGCGACACGAATCCTTGAGCAGTTTGCCCATGAAATCGAGTGTTATTTGCCTGAACTCAAGGCTCAACTGGCGACTCTCACGGAGGCAGAGGGGCGGTACGGTTTCTTTGCGCTCCGACATGGGATTGACATGTACAGCGCCGATGCCCGGTGGGCTCGGAAAGTTATCAGGGAACTCAAAGGGCGAGTGCCGCCGCGGCAAGCAAAACGGCAAACGGTCGAGCCTGTCCGGCGCAAGCGCTCAAAGCGAGGAGGACGTAGACCATGAGTTGTGACGAGGTTCGAATCGGCCTGGCGGTGCTCACGTTGGCTGTGGGGTTTGGTCATACGCCAGCAAGAGCCGACGAGCGTGGCTCCGAGCCCAAATCGGTCCTTGCTCGTGACTTCGATCTAGGCGGACGGCGGAGCCCCGGTACGCGGTATTTCGAGATGGTGACGACATGGGTCAGCTTCGGGCCGGACGGCAAGCGCGGCGAGGCGGAGACCTACATCGCGAAACTCAAGTGCGTCTCCCAAAGCGACGCCGCGGCGGGCTATCGGTACACCTGCAAGCAGTTCATCTACGTGAAGCCGGATGGCACCAAGGTCAGCATCCCGGCTCTCGATGGGTGGACATATACGTTCAAGACAACTGAAACCGGATTCGACGAGAACGGTTACGTGTTCGGCATCGATCACGCCAGGTTTCAGCAGCTGACCGACGATCGTGGGGACCTCCTGGGGCCGGACAAATCGTACCTCATTTACAATACCTTCATCGATTTCCATGCTTTTTGCGACCACTTCGCCATGCCGGTCGCGGAGGGGCAAGGTATCCAGCACCTCACCCGAATCGGGCAGAGAATAGTACACGCCTCGGCGCACTCAAAGGCGCCCGTGAACCTGGGCAGCGACATCAAGGAGGGTTCCTTCTTTAGAAACGGGGAGATCACGCTTACGTTGAAAGGGCTCGGCATCATCGGTGAAGCGCCTTGTGCGATCGTCGGGTTTGACTCCGGCGCATCCTCGTTCCGGATGCTGATGGAACCAACGCCTGGTCTGGAAGTCAAGAGCGTTGGCGCTTCGCACTACTTTGGGGACATCTATGTGGACCTAGCGTCGAGATGGCCGCGGAAGGTCGACATGGGCGAGCTGGTGATCTCGCAGACAAAGGTACCGATGCCTGGAAACGCCCCGCCTATGACTATAGACTCGATCCAGGAGCGCAAGAGCGTCATCAAAGCAGTGACAAAGGGAGTGTTTGACAGAGACTGACACAATGACCTTCCCCCCGAGAACGGATCCAGTCCGTATCGGTTGCACATAAGCCTCGGCGCACAGGGTTCGTGTGGATGTAGTCAATCGTCTCCCAGATGTGGCGTGGCGACCAGAGGTTGCGGTCGTATCCGCCACCGCGCAGCCAAAAGCGAAAGGAACATTTTTCGTTTGGCTGCTCGTCGGTCATCCGGCGCAGGAACGAAGGTCTGTTGGCTCGAACGTAGTGAATCGCCCGCTTCGCCACCGGCTGCTTCAGGCTAGAGCAAGCTCTATTCGATTGTAGCGTTCGGGTCCATTTCGTCCGGAGAGTCCTGCCAGTCTTCCGCTACGTTTGGACAGGTTGCGCTATAGTGAGAATCCGGCTGATGCTGTAGGGCGCCTGCGTTGGATGCAGTAGAAGGTGGACATGCTCCGGCATGGTCACGTAGGCCCAGCGCTCTAGTTGATGCTCTGCACAGGATGTCGAGATGGCGTCCAACATCCAATGCCGTGTCCGGGCACTGCTCAAGAATGGCTGCCTCTTGAAGCATGAGAACGTCAGGGCGTGCGCGTGCGCGGGGTCGTTGTAACGTCGACATGTCTTGCGCTTGGACGAAGTCGACATCGCTGGCTGAGGGCCTGTCATCGGCGTCAGTCTGCCAACCATGCGTATTCTGCATCCAGCATGGCCACGCAAGCGTGGGTCATGGCACCTGGCGAATCCGACGCACTGGTGACAACGTTGTGGTATGTGGTGCTTCAGATTGATGGTCCGCACAGCGGACCCTACGTACTCGAATGTCCGCGCGGGCTCCGCCTGCGGCGGATCTCATTCCGCCCGCGGCTTAGAGGTGAAAAGGGGAGCGGCGCTAGAGTATAAACCGCGAGAGGTCGGTGTCTTCGGTGAGTTCAGCCAGGCGCTGATGGACATAGTCGGCGTCAATAGTGATGGTCTCGCCGCCGCGGTCGGGGGCGTTGAAGCTGATCTCTTCCATGACGCGCTCCATGACGGTCATGAGGCGACGCGCGCCAATATTGTCGACGGATTCGTTGAGCTTGGCCGCAGCGGAGGCCAGCGCGGTGACGGCGTCGTCCGTGAAGTCGATGAGCACGCCTTCCGTCGCGAGCAAGGCGGTCTGCTGCTTGGTCAGGGCGTTTTGCGGTTCGGTCAGGATGCGGATGAAGTCGGCTTCGGTAAGGTCGTCGAGTTCGACGCGCAAGGGGAGGCGCCCCTGGAGTTCCGGCATGAGGTCGCTGGGCTTGCTGTCGTGAAAGGCACCCGCTGCGATGAAGAGGATGTGGTCGGTACGAAGTTGCCCATATCGGGTGGTGACGGCGCTGCCCTCGATGATCGGCAGCAGATCTCGCTGGACACCCTGCCGCGAAATGTCCGGGCCGTGAGACTGCGCGGGGGCGGCGAGTTTGTCGATCTCGTCGAGGAAAACGATGCCGCTGTTTTCGGTTCGGCGCAGTGCCATCTCGGTGACTTTGTCCCGGTCGATGAGTTTGTCGCACTGCTCTTCGAAGATGATCTTTCGGGCCTCGCGAACGGGGACGGATCGCTTTTTCGGCGGCGTCGGGACGAGTCGTTCGAGGAAGCTCTGCGTGTCCGGGTCGATCTGGTCCATGCCGAACGTGGTGAGGAAGCCGGACGGCGCGGATCGCCCTTCGACCGTCAGTTCGACGACGCGTTCATCAAGATCACCGGCGACGAGCTGCGCGCGGAGTTTCTCGCGGCTTCGATGGCGGCGCTCAGCCGTGTCACTGTCGGCGTCGGAATCGTCGACGTCGAAGTCGGTGGGGGGCATGAGCGTGTCGAGCAGTTGCTCTTCGGTGAGCCGCTCGGCTTCGGCGTGGACGACTTTGGTCTGCTCTTCACGGACGACGTGGATCGCCAGATCGACCAGGTCTCGGATGATGCTGTCGACGTCGCGACCGTGGTATCCGACTTCGGTGAACTTGGTGGCTTCCACCTTGATGAAGGGGGCGTTGGCGAGTCCGGCCAGTCTCCGGGCGATCTCGGTTTTGCCAACACCGGTTCGCCCGATGAGAATCATGTTGGTCGGACCGACCTCCTCGCGGAGTTCATCGGGGAGCTGCTGTCGTCGCCATCGGTTTCGGATGGCGATGGCAGCCGCGCGCTTGGCCGCGTTCTGCCCGACGATGTGCTTGTCGAGCCGCTCGACGATTTCTTGGGGCGTCAGTTCCTTCAAAGGGTCTCCACCACGATGTTCTGGTTTGAGTACACACAGATGTCGCCGGCGATGCGGAGGGCTTCCTCGACGATGGTCTCCGGGGGAAGATCGGTTCGCGCGAACAGGGCGCGGGCGGCGGCCGTGGCATACATGCCGCCGGAACCGATGCCGATGATGCCGTCGGACGGTTCGATGACGTCACCGGAGCCGCCGATCATCAGCGTGGTGTCTTTGGAGACGGCGATCAGGAGCGATTCGAGGCGGCGAAGGGCTCGGTCGGTTCGCCATTCTTTGGCCAGCTCGATCGCGGCGCGGCGGAGGTTGTCTTCGTGTTTTTCGAGCTTCGCCTCGAAACGCTCGAGCAGGGCGAAGGCGTCGGCGGCCGATCCGGCGAATCCGCAATGGACTTTCCCACCGACGAGGGATCGGATCTTGCGGGCGTCGTGCTTGAGCGTGGCGTCACCGAGGGAGACCTGGCCGTCACCGCCAATGGCGACCCGATCGCCGCGACGCACGGAGAGGACGGTGGTGGAACGGATTACCTGTGTCTGCTTTTTCTCGGGCATTGTGCCGCATCCGGTTGCGGGGTGGGACGGTACAAGATAATCGGTTGTTTCGCAAGGGTGTCGATCTCGGGAGGTTGGCTGGGAATGTGGTGTCGGATAGGGTGGTGCTATGAGTGACCGTGTTGGTTACCTGTGGACGACGGCGGCTTTGCTGGTGGGTTTGACGGCATGCGCGTCGCCGGGGCCGAAGGTCGCGCCGCAGAAACCGGCTGTTGCGATCATCGAGGAGCCGCCCGGCGCTGAAGGCGAGACGGAGCAGGTCGAATCCGACGACGGTCCGATCCGAATTGCGGTGGATGTCGATGATCCCGAGCGCTGGCTGTCTGTCGAGTCAGTACGCGATGGGGCGGCGGGGGCGTGGGCGACGGGGGATTTCGACGCGGATCGCAACAAGCTCGACATTCGCACGCGAGACGTCGAACGGTTTGCCGTCGACACCGGGCGCGTCGCGATCGACTGGGAGCGGCCGGTGATCCTGGGAATCAACGGGCGGAACAGTGAACTCCGCCGTCGCGACTTCCGGGTCTACCATTTCGTGCGCGACGATCACGGTAGCTGGATCGTTCTCGAGCCGTAGGGGCGCGGAGCGGTTCGCGATTCAATTCGAAAGATCATTCAGCGTTGAAGATGCGCGCTCGATGGCGGCGTCGATGGCCTGGCGCTCGGACTCGCTGAAGCGATGGAGTTCTTCCCACCAGAGTCTACTTCCGTCGAGTTCGATCGCGCGGTGGTAGCTGTTGCGCGCTTGTTCGAGCAACGCAGTGTCTCGCAATATCGCTCCGGCATCGAGTTGGCAGCCGGCCAGTGCGACGAATCCTTCAGGATCTTGCGGGTAGAGCGACTGCGCGTCTTGTGCGGCGTCGATGGCTGCGAGGAAGCGCTCGCGCGTGGGGTTTGCCTCTGCCATTCTGCGGTAGAGCTGAACGCGGGTTCGGCGGAGCTTGAGGCTGACGGGATCACGCTCGATCGCCCGGCGGAGTGATTCGTCGGCGAGCCCAAGTGCCTGGTCTTGAAGACCGGGAAAGTAGGACGCGCGAATCAGCCAGGTGGTCAAGTTGGCCAGCGGCGTCGGGTCGAGCGGATCGAGGTCGGCGGCGCGCTGAAAGTGATGGTAGGGGAGCTGTGCCGTAAGGCTTGTGGGCAGTGGTTGCCCTGCGATGGTGCGTGCGCGCTGGAGAGCGGAGTGGCTTCGGGCGACGGGAACGAGTCCGACGGCGATGATCAGCAGCACGGCCGTGGAGCAGCCGCCGAGTGGAAGCCATCGTACGAAGCCCCTCGGTTGTGTGGTACTTGATTCGTCGGCGTAGCGTTCTGCCATGACGAAGGCCAGCAGCGCGAAGAACGTGGTGGCCGCGCCGGGGACGAAGAAGGCGAAGTTGATCATGTCGTGAAGGAGGAAGGTGAAGAGCCCAACGCCGACGCCGGTTGCGACGAGGCGGCGGTTTGGATCGCGCGGCGATGCAGACGGGGTCATGCCACGCGAGGCGCACACGAAACCCAGCAGCCACGCTATCGTAGTCGTGACCGTTGCATAGTAGAGAAAGTTAGAGTCGTTGGTTCCCAGCAAGGGAAGCCTGCCCAGCGCCACTGTCAAGCCGAATGCAACGGTCCATGGGAGCAGGTGGCCGTCGGTAGGTGGGGGGGCTCTTTCTTGCTTGACGGTTTCGTCGCTTTGCGCGGATCTCGCGATCACGAGCGAGGCTCCCACCATCATGGTCAGGATGCCAGCCAGGCCGATGACTCCCCAGTCGGCGGCGGCCTGCACGAAGAGGTTGTGCGGATTGGCGACCTCTTCGGGGCTTTGGATGGACTTGTAGGCGAGGTAGTGACGTCGGAAGTTCTCGCGGCCGACACCGGTGAGGCGATGGTCCGCGACGAGGTCGGCAGAGGCCTTCCACCACTGCCAGCGGAAGGTCAGTGACCATCCGGGCAGCGAGTCGTGGTAGCGTCCGTGACCGATGACGGCGAGACCACCGGCGGCGATGAAGCACCAGGCGATGGCGACGGCCTTTCCGGGGTGGGTGTCGATCCACGAGCGGGCGACGTGGAGCGTCAGCCACAGTAGGAGGCCGGCTGCGGCGGAGATCGCTGCGCCGAGGCTGTTGGTTGTGACCGCAGCGAATCCGATCAAGAGAGTCACGGCGACGGTTGCGACCAGCGAAGTCCCGTTGCCTGTTTCGCTCGCTCTTCGCCATGTTGCGAGGGTAAGACCGATGGCGGCCATGGCGCAAAGGACGAGCAGCGAACCGGTGACGTTGCTGTGATAGAGCCCGCCGGTGGCTTCGCCGGACTGGATGCGGCGTTCGAAGTTCTCGACTTGTGGGGCATCGAGCGGGATTCCCTGCTGCGACCAGAAGGAGTCCTTGATGGATTGGTAGTGTTGCCAGGTTTCGTCGTAGCCGACCGTCGCCTGTTCGAGGCATTGGGTGGCTTGCGCACAGGCGGAAGCGAGCACGGCGGCGAGAAGCAGGCGTCGGTGCCAGGGGCGAGCGAGTAACTGCGTGAGTGCGATGGTGAGGATTGGCAGGCAGAGCCAGTCGATCGAGCCGTTGATGGCGAGGCGCTTGTTTCCAGCGGCGAAGCAGGACACGCCCGCGGCGAGTGCGACAAGGACGAAGCCCCACTCGAGCCCGGTCCGGCGATAAGGTCTTGTCTGGCCGACCGCTCGTGCGATGAGCCAGCCCGTGGTGCCAATCAGAATCAACAGGTCGAAGACGAGGGTCCGCACGGGTGTAGGGTCGGCGACGGAGGTCAGGGCCTGCGTGAGGGAGTTCTGGGCTGAATCGTACGATTCGGCGACGAGCGGGCGCAGGACGACCACGGCAAGTAAAATGAACAGTGACGCCGTTTGTATGGTGCGCTGCACAATCCATCCTACGTCGGCGAGGGCGCTTTGGCTGGGTGCAGCGGGCCTTTTGCCTGCTTGCCGACCGCGCCGACGGCCACCAGGGTATCTCCAGTGCAGGTTGTAACGCGGGATGGTACTTGTTGAAACCGTGCAGACGCCTTGCCGTGCTGACGTTCCTTCTTGGAGCCGGAACGTGCGATGGGTACAATACGCGGCGCCGGGTTCGGCGATGCAACGGGAAAGTGCTTCGGCTTTGAAGAAGAAGATTCAACGTAGTCTCAAGGCGCTCGGCGGTCGGTTTCTTCCGGATTCGATCGAGGTGGCGGGGCGTTCGTACACACTGCGGAAGGTCTTCAAGAACGATTTCTTCGCCGTCACGTCGCTGTATGAGGGGGAAACGGGCCGGGTCTTGCTGAAGGTCCATCGTCAGGCGAGCTTCCTTCTGATTCCGCTGGGCTGGGTGGGGCGTGTACTTGCGGGGAAGGAATGTTCGGCGTTCGAGCGTTTGTGCGATGTGGACGGGGTCCCGCGCCTGATCGAGCGGTGGGGTCGAACGGGACTGGTTCGCGAGTTCATCGAGGGGCACCCTCTTCGAAAGGGCGAGCGGGTCGGCGACGATTTCCACGAGAATCTGCGGGCACTGCTGGCGGCGATCCATGCGCAGGATATGGCGTACGTGGATCTCGAGAAATGCGAGAATGTGCTGGTCGGAGACGACGGCCGGCCTCATGTGTTTGATTTCCAGATCGCCTGGTACTTGCCGAAGCGCTTGGGCGGTGAGCTGTGGCCTGCGCGTCGACTTCGACGCTGGTTTCAAAACGGCGATCTGTATCACCTCGTCAAGCTGCAGCGTCGTACGCGTCCCGATCAGCTTTCGTCCGAAGCGCTGGCCGCGTCCTATCGCAGGCCGTGGTACGTTCGCGTGCACCGTTTCATCACGTGGCCGATGCTCTGGTGTCGGCGCCGATTGCTGGGCTGGATAGAGCCCGGGCCGCGTCACGGTGAGCGCGGACGCGTGCGTGACGAGACGGCGGTGTGATTCCGTCGTCGGTTCGAGTCGCGCCTACTCTTTCACCGACGAATCCACCCCGGTGATTCCGATCTGGTCGATCGATACGAAGGGGCGGTGTGTCGTTCCGACGGACTGCGCTTCGGGCGAGCTTGCCGTACGCACGCGGCACGTGCCGGCATGGCTGCAGTGACATCGTCCCGCCAGGCTCGACCACATCGATCGAGCGACAAAAGCGGCGGCGGCGAGCACAACTGCAACAATGATGACATCTTGTGGGCTCATGCGGTCTACGCCTCAAATCATGCTCGACGCGATCTGATAGGTCGCCAGTGCGCCGACATAAGCTAAAACGGTCATGTAGGCAAACGTCAACACAGGCCAACGCCAGGACTGCGTTTCCCGCTTGATGGTCGCGAGGGTGCCACCACATTGGCAGCAGAGGGAAAAGAAGACCATGATCGACAGTGCAACCGCGATGTTGAAGACGGGTCTTCCGTCGGGCCAGGTGGCTTGCTGTAGTTTTTGGTGAAGCCCGGCCGAGTTTTCGTTCTGCTCGTCGCCCATGTTGTAGATGGTTCCCATCGTGGCGATCACGATTTCCCGCGCGGGGAACGCCGCGACCACCGCGGTTCCGATGCGCCAGTCCCAACCCAGCGGCGTGACGACCGGTTCGATCCACTTTCCAATCCGTCCGAGGAAACTCTGTCGAAGGTAGGCGCCGGGTCCGCCCTGTTCGATTCCTCTGATTCGGCGCTCAAAATCTTGGGTTGCGGCGAAGACGCTCCTTGCCGTTTGACCGGGGAGACCAGCCTCATTCACGATGCGTTCGATGTTCCGGTCGGCCGCGCGACGGGCCTCGAGCCATGAAGTAGAGGTCTCGTCAACATCGACCACGGCATCCGAAAACCGATCTTCCGTGCGTTCGATCTCGGCCAGGATCTCGGCGACCTTCCCGTGGTTCGCGATGGACTCGCCCTCGGCGTTTGCATCGAAGGTTCTGGCGATCCGATCGAGCTGTTGCTGATAGTCGGCCTTGGCAGCGGTCTCCATGGCCTGGTGTTTGGCCGCAATGGATGGCGGATGGGGGTAGTAACCCAAAGCCCAGACGACGATCGTCACGGCCACAATGATGGTCCCCGCGGAGGCACAGAATTCCCGGCCTTGGGCATATACGCGATACAGGACGGTCTTGACGGAAGGCCATTTGTACGAGGGCATCTCCATGAAAAACGACGGAGTTTCGCCCCTGAGGAACGTCTTCTTGAGAAAAAGGGCCACGGCGATCGCGACGACGATGCCGCTGAGATAAAGCCCGAGCAACAGAGCGGCCTGGAGCGTAATGAGTCCGCCCAATAAGGGTCTCGCGGGGACAAACGCCCCGATCATGAGAATGTAGACTGGAAGTCTCGCGCTACAACTCATGAGCGGCGCGATGAGAATCGTCACGAGTCGGTCGCGGCGGTCCTCGATCGTCCGCGTGGCCAAAATGCCCGGAACGGCGCAGGCGAAGGAGGAAAGCAAGGGAACGAACGAGTTGCCATTCAACCCGACGAAGCCCATCCATCGATCGAGCAGGAAGGCGGTTCGGGCCATGTAGCCACAGTCTTCGAGCACAGCGAGGAAAAGAAAGAGGATCAGGATCTGTGGGAGGAAGGCCAGAACCGCGCCGACTCCGGCAAACACCCCGTTGGCCAGGAGGCTCTGGATGGGGCCCTGCGGGACCCACGAGGCCACCGTCTGTCCCGCCACCGTCAGCCCAGAATCGATGGTTTCCATCAGTGGTCCGGCGCCGCTGTAGATGGCCTGGAAACACACCGTCATCAACAAGACGAAGATCGTGAGGCCGGCCACGCGGTGAGTGACCAACCGATCGATGGTTTCCGACTTTGTCCGTCGCGGGGTGCCTGAGGATATGACGACGCGTCCGATGACATCGTCGATCCAGGCGTACCGCACGCGAGCTTCCACCTCGACGAGGGACTCGCCGGCGGATTCGATGCGCTTCCGGCGTTCGTCGAGTTCGGCGGCAAGGGTCGCGCCGCACTGTTCCACCAGGCGTCGCTCGTGGTATCCGCCGGGTCCGAGCAAGGTCTGGAGCGCTTCGACGCGGGCGGCGTTGCGGGAGACGTCTCGACCGTTGCCGGCGAGTGTCGCGGCGAGCCCGTCAACCTCAGTTCGAACGCACTCGGGGAACGCTCCTCGGGGCTGCGGTGGTGGGCCGCCGAGCGACTTGGTGATGCCCTGGACGAGTGCATCGATGCCACGCTGCTTTGTTGCGATGACCGGAACGACGGGTACACCGAGTTCCTTCGATAGTGCGTCAACGTCGATGCGTACGCCTTCGGCCTCGGCGACGTCCATCATGTTCAGGGCGACGATGAGAGGACATCCAATCTCGAGGAGCTGGAGCGTAAAAAAGAGATTCCGGCCGAGGTTGGCGGCGTCCACGACGACGACGATGAGGTCTACGGAATCAAAGGTTTTCCGGTGCCCGACGAGGAGTTCCAGGGCAAGTGCCTCATCGCGCCCGCCGGCGGCAAGGCTATACGCGCCGGGAAGATCGACCAGCTCGATCGACGAGGGCTTTCCCTCGCGTCGCAAGAATCCGGTTCGCTTTTCGACGGTCACACCGGGGTAGTTTCCGACGCGCTGGTGATATCCGGTCAGGGCGTTGAAGAGTGTTGATTTTCCGGTGTTGGGATTGCCCAGAAGGGCAACGGTTTGCTGCCCCGTGGTGATCGGCGACGAGTTCGCAGCGGTGTTCAGCATGGATCGCCGTCCGACGGAAAGATGCCGTGCATGTAGCGAGTTGGAGGCCGGCACCGGTTCATGGATGGGGCCTGTCGACTCATGGCCACGATCCGCATCATGACCATGGCGCGAGCAGGATACTGTCCTGATACGAGCGTCCGAGTCCGATGCACGTGCCCTCGATCCGTACGATGCAGGGCGTCCCGGGGCGAACCATCTCTATGGACGCCCCGCGAACAAAGCCCATGTCCGCCAGCCTCTT
>JAJDDV010000195.1 GCA_029260135.1 Phycisphaerae bacterium
AGAAAAGCCCGACCGGTGTCGTTGCGGCCTTGATGGCCAAATCCGCGTCAAGGAGATTTCGGTGAATGACTTCATCCCAGAACTTCTCGCCGCCGTTTGCGTCGAGAGGAATCACATAGCTCTCGGGCCTCGTTCGACAAAAGACGCACACGGCGTCAGAGGCCTCCAGTCCTTCTCCCTTGAAACAGACTCTTTCGATGTCGGTCCAGTGGAACTCCCGGTGCCATGGCTCGGAGTCGGCGGGCGAAGCATCAATTCGGACACTCTTTTGGTCGAACGTGACCTTGAGCCACTGGCTGACGGAATGACTCGAATTCCTGCTGCTACCCGTCAGTCGTGACCACCATCTTTCCAGCATGCCCACGCGATATATCTCCGTGTGATCCTGAGCGCTCGTCAGGCGCACCGCGCAACAGACCGTCTGTGTCGCCGGCACGTTCGGGCTCGATCCGTGGCCTCGCTGTTGACAACGTTCACGCTTGATTGGGCTTCGAGTCGAGGTGTCCTCATGGCATGTCCCTTTCTCCGTGCCCGAATGGGGCGCTCAAGCTTCCGACCGGGATTCCGCACTTGTCGACTCCGGCGGTGGTATTCTACTGCAGTTCTACCGGTTATCAAGGTTAAGGAGCTACTCTCTAAGCGGGATGGCTGACCGTGAGCGCATTCCTCCGGTGTGCGATGCGAAAGGGCGTTTCCAGGGGATCGCCCGATTCCCCGCGCGTACTTCCCGGTCCGAGAAACCCCGCGCGTATCGACGTCATTGGTGTTCGCAGGCCCGGTGTGGGCGAGACTACCGGACGCAGCTCGCAGGATCGCGACATCGGTACGCCGGGCTTCTATGATCTTCCAAAGGAGGGGACGCCGATGTCTTACGGTCCGATGGAAGATCACCGGGCGCAGGCCGCCAGCGCGCGGTCGGGTCCGGTTCGTGTGTTTGATTCACCACTCGATACGCATGCCGTGTTCCGCGCGCTCATTTCGGATGAGGTTCGTACCGGGCAGATGACGCGGTCGCGCCGGCGCCGCATCGTTCAATATGCTTCGCATCTGGGACTGTCGGCCGTTCAGGTCGGCCAGATGATCGCTGAGTGTCGGGAGGATTCGCTGCAGAGTGATGATCCGGTGGAGCGGCAGCACGCGCTGAAGTTGACCGAGCCGGCGCCGGAACGCGTCTCGGCGCCGGTCAAGATCGCCCTGGTGATCGCGGTTGCGCTGATCGTCGACGTCATCGTCGTCAAGTGGTTGTGGTGACGGCGTAGTGACGTCCGCTGAATCGTCCGCCTGGTGCGGGAGAGCCACAGTGCCCTACCTGAGCCGCAAGGCGTCTCGCCCATTCAGGGCACCTGCACGTGACCGAACCCAAATGCGAACCCACCGCGGTGGGGGCCCTCCAAGTTGGATCACGGGACTCTTCGGGGTAGCATGGCGACCGACGTCGGCGTGACCAGAGAATGCCCGACGGGCAGACATAGTCGCTTCATCCGCGAGGAGCCGCTGCACGATGCCTCGATCACCGATCCGAGAATCCAGGTACTATCCTGAGCTACAGCACTTCGAGACGCGAGAGGAAGGCAACAAGCTTCTGAAGGCGTGGCAGGTGCAGCTTCTGAAGACGCCAAAGTTCTTGCTAGCGCTGCTCGGATACACCGTCAGTGTGGGTGGCCTTGTCGGACTGCTGTCGTTGGCGCTTCGTCCCTGGTTGGGCTTCTCCCCTGGCGCGATCGGAGGATTGGTGGGTGGTGTGACGGGCGTTACCGGTATGGCTGCGCTGCCATTACTCTGGCGACGACGATGTAGGCGGTTCCTACGAACAGAACTGATTCATCGTGGCGTGCCGATCTGCGTTCCGTGTGGCTACGACTTGCGTGGTCAAGAGGTGCCACGATGTCCGGAGTGTGGCGCGAGCTTTGATCCCAAACTGATCCCTTCGAGAACGAACTAGATCCCAAAGCCCCTGAGCCGCGGGCTTCAGCCCGCGCGACCTCGCGATACACCGGCGAATGTCATGTGCCATGTGCTCGCACTCCGCCAAGAACAGGGTTTTGGGATAGCCGCTAGAGGCCCGCAGCCCGTTGCGTATTCAGGCCGACGATTTGGCGTGGGACTCTTCGGAGGCGAGGACTCGGTCGACGAGTCGTCGATGAGCGCCGACGAGATCTCGGCAGACGAGTTCGACGCGGCGGTTGAGGTCGCGGCGTTCGCGGATCACGCGGCGAACCAGGTCTCGCATTCGCTTGTACTTCGCAGCGTGTTGACGACGAAGATCGTATCCGCACGTCAGGCGGTCGACGGCGTCGAGCAGCTCTTCAATGTCAAACGGTTTGCGGAAGAGGTCGGAGACGCCGAGACGCAGGGCTTCGATGGCTTCGTCGCTGTCGATGTCGTCCGTCAGAAGGATGAGCGGTCGGTGTCCCAGCGTTCGTAGATCGCGGGCGAGTTGCAGTCCGTTCGAATCCTCCAGGTCGAATTCGCTGATGACCAGATCGTGCGGGTTGGTCAGCTCGACATCGAGGCAAGAGGCGGCATCGGGCACGCAGGTCACGTGTGCGTCGAATCGGCGCATCAGGCAGGCCACGAACATCTCGAGGAGTTCGGGGTCCGGTTCCACAAGCAAGATCTTCCGCACGCTCATGCGCTTTCTCTGTCGGATCCGTTGTGGTGGGGCGAGGGTCGGTCGTTGGACCGATTATTCGCCGGCGCTGGACGTTTCTTGGTCAGCACCGGCTGGACGGGCGGGCAACTCGAGAGTGACGGTGGTACCGACGGAGGGCTTGGAGTCCAGCCACAGTCGGCCACCGTTAATCTCGGTCAAGCGAAACGCTCGCGACAGACCCAGTCCTCGTCCTCGGCCGGCAGTCCGGCTGGAGAAGAACGGGTCGATCGCATGTTCCATGACGTCGCGTGTCATACCCACACCGTTGTCCATCACAACAATCCGGACTTTTTCATCGGACAGGCGGGAGGGCGAGTTGATCTGCACGTGTAAAGGACGGTCTGAAACGGCCTCGATGGCGTTGGACACGATGGCGCCGAGAATCAAACGGAGGTGCTGTTGATCGGCAAAGACGGTCGCATTTGGATCGGTGAGGTGGAGCGCCATTTCGGCATCCTTGGCTGTAAGACCCGCGCGCCAATGCTGACACAGGGGATCCAGCAACTGGGCGAGGGTGTGAACGGCGGGGTCGGGCGGCGCAGGCTTCGCGAACGCCATGAGTTCGGTGACGATTCCGGTGGCTCGCTGCGTTTGTTCCACAATGATCTGCAGTGTTCGTTTGGTCTCTTCGTCGCGGCACTGCGTTTGGGCCATCTGGGCGCGTCCCGAGATGACGGATAGGGGATTGTTCAGTTCGTGGGCGGCTCCCGCCGCCATGGCCGAGATCATCGAAACGGACCGGGTTCGCACGAGTTCTTCTTGAGCCGCATGTAGGCGACGGTTGAGGTCGGCGAGTTCCTCGGTGGTTCGTTGGGCGTCGGCCCGCTGCTGAGAGGCGGCGACCGCTTTTCCGAAGGCGGCGGAGAGGACCTCGCATTCCGCTCGTGCGTCGCGGAATCGGCGGATCGTGTCTTCGGGTGCATGGACGAGCACGGCGCCGATGACGGCGTCGGAGGTTTTGAGCGGGAGCGACCACAGCGCGCCGGTTTGCGGCCGGCGGACGATACGACGCCAGAAGGCGTCGAGGTGCTCCGTCGATCGGGAGAACCCCGGCACCGTGTCGCCTGCAGTCAACGCCGAGCGTGGATCCGGTTGTGCGTCCGACGGGTCGAAGGCGGCGCTAGGCTGAACCTGGGGAGGGGCGTCGGGTGAGCCGACGTAGACGCAATCGCTCGCTCGATCCTGTACGAACGCCAGCGCGGCTGTCCCCGATACCAGGTGTTTGACGCAAGCTGAGGCGGCTGCACACACGTCGGTCATGTGTCCCCGGCCGTCGAGCCGTTCGACAAACCGCTCGAGGGCGACGAGAACTTCGGAACGAATCTCCAGTTGGCGATTGGCCTGCATCAGCTCTTCGTTGACCTGAAGGAGCTTTCGGTTGGCCGTGCTCAAGGCGGCGACCTGCGCGAGGGGGTCGACGGTTTCGTCGAGGCCGATCAACTCGCCGATCGGTTTCATCCGGTCCGGCAAACGGTTGGTAATCTCTTCCAGTTGCTGCAAGGTCAGTCCAAACCGGTCGGCGGTGTTTCGAACATCGCTGACGCCGAGGTATCCTGAATAGCCGATTCCCTCGTGCCGGACGAGGCTATCGGCGAGATGGACGA
>JAJDDV010000196.1 GCA_029260135.1 Phycisphaerae bacterium
TCTTGCGAATCGCGCCCTTGATCTTTTCGATCGCCTCGTCGCGCGGCAGCACCCCGGAGATCGCGAAGAAGCAGGTCTGCATGATCGTGTTGATCCGCGACCCCATCCCCGTTTCCTTGGCCACCTTGTATGCGTCGATCACGAACAGCTTCATCCCCTTCTCGACCAACTGCTGTTGCACCTCGCGCGGCAGCGTATCCCACACCTTATTCACCGGTTCCTGCGTGTTGAACAAGAACGTCGCACCGCTGCAGGCGCATTCGAGCATCTCGTGCTGCTCGATCAGGTTCTGCTGATGACACGCAACGAAGTTCGCCCGCTGCACGAGATAAGTACTGCGAATCGCCCGCTTGCCGAACCGAAGGTGAGACACCGTCACCGAGCCGGCCTTCTTCGAGTCATACACGAAGTACGCCTGTGCCTCGTTGTCCGTCTCCTCACCGATGATCTTGACCGTGTTCTTGTTCGCGCCCACCGTTCCGTCGGACCCGAGCCCCCAGAACACCGCGCGAACCGACTCTTCGTCTTCCGTCGTAAAGCCCGGATCGTAGTCCAGCGACGTGTGCGTCACGTCATCGACGATACCGACCGTGAAGTGATTCTTCGGACGATCCTTGACCATCTCGTCGAACACGCCCCTCACCATCGCCGGCGTAAACTCCTTCGAGCTCAGCCCATACCGCCCGCCGATCACGCGCGGTACTCGCGCAAACCTGCATTCCGAGAGCGACGAATGCTCCAACACCGCCGTCACCACGTCCTGATACAGCGGCTCGCCCGCACAACCCGGCTCCTTCGTCCGGTCGAGAACCGCGATCGTCTTCGTCGTCGCCGGAAGCGCCTCGATCAACCGATCAACCGCAAACGGTCGATAGAGTCGAACCGTCACCAGCCCGACCTTTTCGCCCGCCGCCCGAAGATAATCCACCGTCTCGTGAGCCGCCGGCGAACCAGACCCCATCATCACGATCACGCGCTCGGCCTGGGGATCACCCACATAGTCGAACAAGTTGTATTGTCGCCCGACCACCTTCGCGAATCGGTCCATCACGCCCTGAACCACATCCGGACACGCCGCATAATATGGGTTCACCGCTTCGCGCGCCTGAAAGAACACGTCCGGGTTCTGTGCCGTACCACGCAAAACAGGCTTCTCCGGGTTCATCCCCCGTCGCCGATGCTCCAGAACCAGCTTCTCGTCGAGCACGCCCTGCAAATCCTCGTTCGAGAGCTGCTCAATCTTCATCACTTCGTGCGACGTCCGAAACCCATCGAAGAAGTGAAGGAACGGAACGCGCGCTTCCAGCGTGGCCGCATGGGCGATCGCCGCCAGATCCATCACCTCCTGCGCGTGCCCCGACGCCAGCATCGCGAAACCCGTCATCCGGGTCGCCATCACATCACTATGGTCACCGAAGATCGACAGGGCATGCGTCGCAACCGTCCGGGCCGAAACGTGAAAAACCGTCGGCGTCAATTCACCCGCGATCTTGAACATGTTCGGGATCATCAGCAAAAGACCCTGCGACGCCGTAAACGTCGTCGACAGCGCCCCGACCTGCAACGCGCCGTGAACCGCACCCGCCGCACCGCCTTCGCTCTGCATCTCCGTCACCGAAGGGATCGTTCCCCAGATGTTGGAAAGCCCCTGGCAACTCCACTCGTCCGCCCACTCGCCCATCGGCGAGCTCGGCGTGATCGGATAGATCGCAATAACTTCACTAAGCCGATGCGCGACGTAAGCAGCCGCTTCGTTCCCGTCAATCGTGACCTTTGGCCGATCCATGTTGCGTTACCTTTGTCTGAAGGTCGTCTACATCAAAACTGCTTTAACGCACGGCGATCCCACGTCCAACCGCTCCCCGCTTCAGCCGGCCACCATCCCGGCCCGACCGCGGGCGTACACTCTCCACGTCGCCCAAGAAAGCACCTCAAGGCCACATGGCAACGCCCATACCACGGCGCGACCCCGCAACGCAGCCCTGCACCCGTATTTCGGCCCGTTCGGGTCCCACAATCGAGCAACCTCTAATGGTTGGGGCGGATGGCTCATAAAATGCGGAATCTGACCCAACGCCGCCGGGTCCGCCCGAGGTCGGCTTGCCGCTCATCTAAAATCAAAGGAGCCCGAGTTTCTCCAGGCGGTACCGAAGCGCATCTCGGCTGAGATGAAGGAGCTTGGCCGCCTGCGTCTGGTTGTTGTGGGTGCGCGCCAACGCTTGACGAATTAGATGGTTTTCCAGCTCGCGAAGATCGACGCCTCCCGGCGGGAGGAGTATTCCGTTCATGTCCGTTCCCGACGGCGCATCGTCAACGCGACCCAGCGCAATGTCGTCGGGCGCCATGCGATCGCTCTTGCACAGCAAAACCGCTCGCTCAATGACGTTCCGCAGCTCGCGGACATTTCCCGGCCAGCCGTACGTATAAAGACGCTTGAACACCGACTCGTCAACATCGGTGATGTGCTTGCGAAACTCCTTGGCGAACTTCGCCACGAAGTGCTTCGTGAGAAGGCGAATATCGTCGCCACGCTCCCGAAGCGGAGGAAGATCGATCGGAATCACGTTCAACCGAAACATCAGATCGCTTCTGAAGGAGCCCTCCTCGATCGCGTGCTCGATGTCACGGTTGGTGGCCGCAATAATCCGAACATCCACCGAGATCTCCTGCGTTCCTCCGACGCGCCGAAACGTTCGCTCTTCCAAGAAACGCAGCAACTTCGCCTGAAGACCCAAAGGCATGTCGCCCACCTCATCGAGGAAAATCGTCCCGCCGTCCGCCAGCTCAAACAACCCCTTCTTGGTCATCTTCGCGTCGGTGAACGCGCCCTTCTCATGACCAAACAGCTCGCTCTCCAACAATGTCTCGGAAAGCGCCGTGCAGGTGATGTTCATGAACGGCCGCGGTGCCCGATCCGAATTGTAGTGAATCACGCGCGCGACCAGATCCTTCCCCGTACCCGAGTCTCCTCGCAAGAACACCGTCGACGCGCCGCTCTTGGCCACCCGATCGATCGTCTCGAACAAATCCAGCATGCACGGGTCCTGGCCGATGATCCGGTGAATGTCGTACTCGTGATGGATATGCCGTCGAAGCTCACGCACTTCGCGACGCAGCTTCGTCGTCTCGAGCGCCTTGTTCACCGTACGGAAGACCGCGTCCATATCGAACGGCTTCGTAATATAGTCATACGCGCCGAGCTTGATCGCATCGACCGCCGTCTCCACGCTCGAATACGCCGTCATCATGATCACGACGACATCGACATCCGTTTCACGCAGCGTCCGCAGGAGATCCAGCCCCGTCGTATCGGGCAGCTTGTAATCCAGCATGACAAGGTCGTAGACCCCGGCATCCAGCGCCTTGAGCGCCTCCGCACCGTTCGCCACATCCGTCACGTGATATCCGTGCGCCTCGAACTTCTGCCGAAGCGACCAACGGATCAGCTTCTCGTCTTCGATAATCAGTACACGGACGGTCATTCCTGGGGTCTCCCGCCCTGTGCCGGGCCGCTATGGGGCAATGTCACCGTCACAACCGTTCCCTTTCCAACCTCGCTCGCGATCTCGATCTCCCCACCGTGCGCCTCGGCAATCCGACGGCAGATGGGCAACCCCAATCCCGTCCCCTTCGTCTTCGTCGTAAAAAAAGCCTCGAACGCCTTGCCAAGAACGTCCTTCGTCATTCCCTTGCCCTCGTCCCGCACCGTTAGCATCACCGAAACCGCGTTGTCGGCGATGCGAAGGTGAACCGTCCCGCCCTGCTCCGAGGCATGAGCCGCATTGATCAGCAGGTTCATCACCAACTGCTCGACCTGGGCGTCGTCCGCATACACTACCGTGTCCGTCGGAACGTTGTCATACGCCACGCGCACACGTTGAAGCGAAGGCTCCTCACGCAAGACCGATAGAACCCGTCGAACCACCGCGTTGAGAGAAATCCGCGATACCCGAGGCGGTGTCGGACGAGCATACTGGAGCAAATCCTTGACCGTCGCATCCAACCGGTTGATCTGCCCCAGAACCTCGTGAAGAATCGGCTGATGCGGGTCGTCATCCGACAACTCATCCCGGATGATCTGGATCGCCCCGCTGATTCCCGCCAGCGGGTTCTTGATTTCATGCGCCAGAGACGCCGCCAGCTGACCGATTCCCGCCAGATGCTCCGCACGCGTCAGCTTCTCCTCCATCGACGTCCGCTCGACCTCGCGAATCTGCTTCGAGTAGTTCTCCTTGTAGCTCTCCATCATCACCGCCAAGTCGAGCATCAGGAGCTTGTGGAGCGACGGCAACAAGCTGCGAACCTCCGCCGGGCCCGTCGCCGCAATCCGACGCTCGAACTCATACCACACCAGCTCGATCCCGGAAAACATGTAGTGCTGAGGAAGACCCACGCGCACGTGCGTCCCGCCGATGCGACGACGTTTCTCACAATAGCACTCGTCATACGTCCCCGAGAAGAGCTCCTCCATCCATGCGGTGAACCCCTCGCGCAACTTGGCGAGCTGAGCCTCTCCCCCCGTGAGAACCGCACGCGTACCCCATTCCTGAAGAGCACGCTCCCAGAAACAATCCACAACCTCAGGGATGATCCCGACGGCATGTGGACGAAGGCGACGCAGATTCTCCTTGTCCTGCTCGCCGAAGCCGATATACCGCCGCATTTCCTCGCACCACGATTCCATGAACGGGATTATAATCACAACGACGCAGGATGGCTGCGCCCGATTTACCCGATCGTGAGACGTCAGAGTCTCTATTACGAGACGCTACCCCCTTCGATCGTGCCCGAGACCGTTCGTCATCCCCCAAAGAGCGGTTTCATGTGGCTGACGGCTCGCGACGAAACCGACCGAAACGGCGGATGACACCGCCCATTCCTGATCCGATCTCCGTGCGGCATATCGCATGTCCCTTGGGTCATTTGGCCCAAGAGACCACCACCGCCAAGCGGATACCTTCCGAGGACCGGGACCCCGCCAATTCCACGATAAGTCGATCGAGTCCGCCGGATTCCCTTCCCATCCCGTTTCCGTTTCTCTGGCACGCCGTCTGCAAAAGAGGCCCCGGAGGATTACGCCGTGCCCGCAGCCAGGTCAACGAGAACGCAACCATCCGCGGCAAACATCCCCCCGTGCGCACGTCCGAGATTGTTGATCCTCGAACCCGAACAGCTGATGAGATGGTCCCTCGAGACCTACCTCGCGCGATGGTTCGTCATCGTTACCGCTGACTCCAGGAAGTCGGCCACGCTCTCGCTCAAGCAAGCCCCCGTGGACGCCCTCATCGTATCGGACGACCTCTCCGGACGATCGGCCGACGAGATCGTCGCCTGTGCGCGAACGGGGAACCCCGCCGTCAAAGTCGTCCGCACCCTGGCCAGACCCTCCGGACTGCGCCCGCTTCCGCGCGACGATTCCGTCGTCGAGAAGCCCTTCGATCTCGCCCAACTCGCGAAGCTGCTCGGCATTCGAGATCCCGCAAAACCGAACGGTGACGGTCCCAGACTGGTCGGGGGGAACGGCGCTCGCTGACGAAACGTACGCCTCCACGCGACGGAAGTGGCCCGCCTGAGCGTAAAGCACGCCGAGCGCTCTGAGAGTTTCTCTTCAGGAAACCCCTCTTCGTGTCTCGGTGCCTTTGTGGTGAAGACTCTGAGAGGTCCGACGTCGACCGCCCGATACCCTCACGGCATCAGACGAATCTGGATATTGACGAACTCGAAGTCATCGATGTCGCTGCTGCTCGGCTTGGCGATCACCTCGAGGCGATTCGTCCCCGCTCGGAGATTCGACGGATCGAACGCCGCCTCGTACGCGCCGAAGCTGCCGTCATCCGGCGCGTCCTCGAGCCGCTGATCCAGCGTGACGCCGTTGATCACGATCCGGTGAGCGCGCTGCACACCCTTCGCCAGCATCCGAATCTCCGCCCGGTTGTAGTATGGCGGTAGCTGCGTCGCCTTCAGCTCGAACGTCTCGGCGTACCGATCCCCCTCGCTCTCCTTCTGGAATTGGCTGTTGATCGACCCCGAGAAGTCGTTGTCGCCCAGATGGTGAACATCGGGAACAGGCTCGATCGCCACGACCTCTTCCGTCGACGCCCGCAACGCGAAATCCAGATCCAGCGTCCGCCCGTTCAACATCGCCGCGTCCACGTTCTTCGTCTCCGGTACGTATCCGCCCCGCGAGGCCGACAACGCAAAGAAGTCCGGAACCTCCGGCACGAAGAGCTCATATCGACCATCCCCATCGGTCGTCACCGATATCGGCGTTCGATCGGCGAGGACCAATCGCACCGTCGCCTCCGTCAGAGGTCCGCCCGTCAGAAGGTCGACGACCGACCCCCGAATCGTACCGATCGCGTCCTCAGGCCGCTCCATCGAATAGAGCGGCAGATAGCGGTAATAAACCTCCAGCGTCAACGCGCAGATCGCCGTCTGGTAGACCCGCCCGCCGACGTCCGCCCATTCCCCTTCAGGATCCCAGCTCCCCGCCGCATCGCCGTCACGCCTCTGATGGGCAAGGAGCTGGTCTGTGATCGCGTCGTTCCAGCGCGACCACGAAGGCCCCTGGTGCTGATACATCGCCAGCGTGCCATAGTACCAATAATACGTATTCGTCTCTGAATCCCAGTCCGGAAGATGCGCCATCAGGTACGCCGCGGATCCGTGCATGCGAGAGTCATCCCGCTGCCGACCCAGCAACACCTGCGTGAACATCCCCTCAGCCGTCATCGCCGGCGAATGTGGCCGACCCGGCCGATACGCATACAGACCCGGCGCCGACGGATGACTGACCTTGTCCAACCACTTTCGCGCCCCAGTGAACGACTCCGCCGGCGCAGTAATCCCGTTCACCGTCGCGCTCTTCAGCGCCATGACCTGCCAACCCAAAACCGACGTATCGCCCGCCTGCCCCGGATCATATCGCCAACCACCCACCGAAGGATTCCGCGCTCGATCGATGAACCCGATCGCCCGCCGAACGGGATCCGCCAGTTTGGTGTCGCCCGTCATGCCAAACGCCTCGGACACCGCGATCGCCGCAATCCCGTGGCTATACATCGTCTCGTCGCCGCGCAGATCACCGTCCGCCCCCTGCCGCTCAGTCAACCACCGCACGCCGCGACGAACGACGTCCCGGTACGGACCGGCGCTGGTGTGCGTGTACCCGGCCCCCAGGAACGCGAGCAGCGCAAGCCCCGTCTGTGCGTGGTTCGTCACCGCGTCCGTTTCGCCGCCGCAACTTCCGCAACGTTCATCGAACCTCGATCCATCCCAGTGACCGTCCGGGCTCTGATGCGCTGCCAACCACCGTAACGCGTCCGCCACCGCACGCTCCGTCTCCGCGCTACCTCCCATCCGCTCGACGATCGCCAGACGATCCTCCGCCACCCGCTGAGCGTAGGGGTCGTCTGGAGGCCGGGTCTCCGTCGGGAGATCCAGATCCAACGAAAGCGGCGTCGGAGTCAATGATATGTCCGTCGACGGGAGCAATCCGGAAAACGACCACTCACTCTCCCGCTCGTCACGCTCGCCCAAGAGCAAGTATTCCGATAGTCGTCCGGGTTGATCCGACACCGCCGCATCCGGCGTCGATGACATGTCAAGATCTTCGGTAACCATCGAGGCGTCCGCATACGCCAGACCCGAGTCGAACATCGCCCGGGGCGACGCCGAATCCACCGCCGCAACCGTCGTGGATGACTCCTCCTGATTCCGAGGATCAGCCTGCTCCATCGAGGGTAGATCGAGATTGGTCAGTGATGGCAAGGACGAAACCACAGTTGACGCCGAAGACGACTCGGACGCGCGGGCCTCCGGTTTCACATCCGACACGCTGTCCGACAAAGCCGAGGTCAGCGGCGAATCGGTCGCATATTCACGCGTCGAGGCCGGGGCAAATTGTGCGGATGTCGCCTCTTCCAAGGCCTCGGCGGAAACCGCCTCGAGTTCTCGGCGCATCGACGAAGCCGACGCCGTCGTGACCTCCGGCTTTGTTTCTTCCCTCACGGTTCGCTCGCCCGGCTGCATCGTCGACAGCGCCAGATCAGCCAGGGGGAGCGCAGGAATCGCGGACAACGAACGTTCCGGTGTGTCATTCACTGTCGCGGAAACATTCACATCGCTCGCGTATGCCGTCGGCTGCTCCGCGAACGTCTCGTCGTCATGACGCCGCTCGTCACTGGTCTCCGGCGTCAAACGGTGCATCGCTTCACCGACGGAATCCGCTGGAACCGCCTGAGCGATCTCCCGCCGAGGCGCAGCCACCTGCCGCGCCGCCACCACGGGATCCGACTCCACTCGATCCGGCAATCGTTCCTCAGGAGCATGCGGTAGCGAAAGGTCGGTCGCGGTGGGAAGCTCGAGCGACGCAACCATTGGCCCCGGCTCGGCGAACGCCGACTGCGCCTCGGGCAAGCTCTCCTGCGGTACCGTCACCGAAGCCATACTGCCAGCTACCTCATGCGCGTCCATGACGGGCCGATCCGGCGTAAGCGCCGCCATCGTGTCCGAAACCGCGCGAGGCGTGCGAACACGCGCATCGCTGGCTCGGTCCGGCGGCATCACGCCGGCCGGTTGCGTCTGCGACGCGACGTCCGTTTCGCGTACGTTCGCGCGGGACGGCTCGGTGGGAATCGCCGCCTCAAGCGCCAATTGCGTGACACTCTCGACCGCCCTCTCCCGGACATCCTGGGGTTCGATTCGCTCGTGAACGACCGCATCAGCCGTAGCGGCATCCACCTGAGGCACTTCGTCCGCCACCATCGAATGACGCTGAACGGCAAACTCAGCCGTCGTCGACGAACGCTCGACCTCCCTCGGCGCCTCCTGGCGCTCGCTGGCAATCTCCTGCGGAGCCGGAGCGTCGAACTGCGTCAGTTCGCCGCGAATCTGCGTGGCGATGTCGCTACCCGCGCTCGGCGAGGCGAGCGCGATCTGGATGCGACCTCTTCGCCGGAACTCTTTGGCCATCGACGCCGTCACTTCCCATACATTGAACAGCAACAACATGAGAAGATGCGCCGTCGCCGACGCCAAAAGACACTTCGCCAGAAGGCTCAACCGGCGACCGCGCAGATCGCGCAGCAGCGCCCACAGCAAGGCCAGGAGCAACAACGCCAGAAGCGCCCACAGCAAGTTCGGCCCGATCTGCGACCACAATGCCGCCCAGTTGATCGGCGGCCGGCTGCGCTGCTCAATCTCGCTGAACACTTCGCGCGACGTCGTGTAATAAAGATCGTACGCGCGGGGATCATCTACCGTGACCGAAACCACGCGGCCTGGCGGCAGCCGATCCGAGCTGAAGTATAACGCGTAACCGCCTAAACTAAGCCCGGGATCCAGCTCGTTCGCCGCTGTGTTCACGCTCGGCCCGAGATTCATCGGCGGTTCATGCTTCCCTCGAAGTCGCCGCGAACGATACAGGTCAAACCCACCCTCGCCGCTGCTACGATCCGACGAAAAGTAGAGGAAGTCACCGAACGAACTCACGGCCGGCGCGCCGTCGTTGAATGGCGTGCTCAATTCCGCGAGGTGTTTGGCTTTGGAGACCTCGCCGTCGACCATCGACGACAGGTAGATGTCATAGTCGCGCTGGTAGAGGTCTTCGCGGAGGGTCGCGGGCCAGGCGTCGGGGTCGGGGACGTCGGCCCTGGAGACCTCCTGGGGCTCGGGGCGGTTTGACGCGAAATAGAGAGCGCTTTTATCGGGCGTTATCGCCGGGCCGTAGTCGTTGAACTCTGAGTTGACGGCCGGGCCGAGGTTGATGGCGGGGAGGAATCCGTCGCGGCCCCGGTGTGACACCCAGATGTCATAGCCGCCCGATCCGCCGGGTCGATCGCTGTAGAAGTAGAGCGATTCACCGTCGTGGGTGGGCTGGGGGCCGAGGTCGTCGAACGGGGAGTTGATGTCGGTCAGGGGTGCAGGTTCGGACCAGCCATCCGGTCGGCGGACGGAGGTGTAGATGTCGGCGTCACGGCCGGCTTTGCCTCGCACGAAGAAGAGCGTCAAGCCGTCGGCGCTGAGTCTGGGTTCGTAGTCGTCCGCGGTGGTGTTGACGAGTTCGGAGAGCGATCGAGCCGGCTGCCAGAGGATGTCGCGCGTTTGCGCGGTCCGCGCGGGTTCGCGGATGGCGTCGGCGTCGGTATAGAACCGGCGTGTGATCGGGGTGACGCGCGCGATGGTGACGATGACGGCCACCAGCGCGAGCACGGTGGTGATGGTGAAGATCACCTTTGCCCATGAGGGGCGGTCTTTTTTGGCGTTTCCCTGGTCGTCGTTCACGGTGTACTCGGTCTTACCCTTTGACCGACTGGAACGTCGGTTCCACAAAGAGCGATTGCTGGTCTTCATTCGTCCGCGCGGGCTCCCGACAGGTCGGGATTCCATTCCGTCTGCGGCTCGACCTACTCCTTTGTATGCTCGCGCGGGCTGAAGCCCGCGGCTCAGGTTGCGTCTCAGTCGTTCAGGACGGTATCGAGGTACGGTTCCTGGATTCCGGCGGCCTTGGCGATGTCGAGCACACGAACGATGTTCGAGTAGGCCGTCGTCTTGTCTCCCCGCACGGTCAATTTCTGATCCGGATTTCGTGTCACCGCGTCGGTGACCATCGACTTCAAGTCGTCTGGTTCCAGTATGCGTCCGCTGACGATGATCTGCCCTTCGGCGTCTACGTTGACGACCAGTTCCTTGAGCAGCGTGCTGATCGGTTCGGACGAGCTAGCGAAGGGAAGGGCGATCTGCATTTCCCGCTCGGTCTGATGAAATGTGGTGGCGACGAGGAAGAAGATCAGGAGCAGGAACACCATATCAATGAGCGGGGTCATTTCGATGGAGATCCCCGAGCTGTCTTGCTTGGCTTTGATGATCATGTTGCACTCTCGGTAGCGTTGGGCGCTTCTGTCATCCCTCTTGCCTCGTCACGCCGTTTCGGCGGCGACGGGAACGGCGTCTTCCTGGTCGTCGTCGGATGCGATCTTGGGCGTGATGGTTCGCCGCCTGGCGATGTCGGCGTATTCTTCGACGAATTCGACGGTCATCTGGTCGATCTCGGCAATCAGGAGATCGATCTTCGAGGCGATCCAGTGATAGGCGATCAAGACCGGAATCGCGAGCATCAGGCCCGCCGCGGTGGTGATCATCGCTTCATAGATTCCGGTGGCCAGGAGTTCGGCTTTTCCCAGTGCCTCGCCCGAGGTGGCGACGGTCTGAAATGCCTTGATCATTCCGAAGATGGTCCCGAGCAAACCCATCAGCGGCGCGATGGAAGCGACGACGGAGAGCAGTCGCAGGTATTTTCGGAGTTTGAGGACGGCGCGTTCGCCTGCTTCCTGAATGTGTCTTTCGAGCAGTTCGATCGGTTCGCCGAGCTTTTTGATGCCGGCGGCAAAGACCTGCGCGATGGGGCTGGTGAAGCGCCGGCAGTATTCCAGCGCGGCGGTTCGATCGTCGTCGCCGTCTTCATCGAGCACTTTCTTGAGTCCCGGAAGGAACTTGGGCGGAATGACGTTTCGTCGGCGCAGCGAGATGATTCGCTCGAAGATGACGCTCATGGCGACGAGCGAGCAGATTCCGATGGGGATCATCATGAGACCGCCTTTTTGGACGAAGTCCCAGATGGATTGGACACCGGTTGCGGTGACGGTGTTTGCGGCGGCGTCCGTCGCCTGCCCCAGCGTCATCAGGTGCAGAAAGATGATCGAGCTATTCACGCGTGACCCTCCCTTCGGTCTTCAACGCCAGAGAGCGTTTGTTCGGTTTTCTATCGTCCCGGCATCATTGCACTGGAAAGTTCCGACAGTCGTTGTGAGGCCATCGCTGCCCAGCGGGTCTGCTGGTGCTCCTTAGCGACGCGCTGAAAGTGCGTTCTCGCCTCGACGGTTTTCCCGAGTTTCTCGAAACATCGCCCGGCCTCGAAGAGCGCCGCGGCGCTCCACTGTGGATAGGCGTAAAGGATGTCGACCTTGATCAGTTCGCGCACGGCTTGGTCGTACCGTTTCATGGCGAACAGACACTCACCGATCTGGAACTGCGCTCTTGCGGCGGTTGGGCCTTGATGGCGCGCAACGACATCGCGATAGGCCTGGATCGCCTCCTCGTGGCGTTGTTGGTTCTCGCGGGCCCACCCGATGCCGTACCGTGCCTGATAGGCGTGCTCGGCGTCGGGGAATCGTTCGAGGAACCCGGTAAAGACGCGTTCACTTCGCGCCCAACGTTGCTGCGCCGCGAGCGACTCCCCCAGTCGGAGCAGGCTGGGCGCATAGACCGGATCCTCTTCGAACCGGTCCGCGACGCGCGACAGGTGTTTGGACGCGAGGTCATGACGTCCGAGTTTGAAGAGCGACTCGCCGGCGTAGAAGCCGGCGGACGGTGCCAGTTCACTGTCGGGGTATCGATCGATGAACTCGCCAAAGAGCTCGGCCGCCTCGCGGAGGCGATCGAGCTTGTACTCACAGACGCCGAGTCGATAGGTCGCCTGCTCGTGGACCTTGGCGGGAATCTGGACCGATCCGTCGTTGATGATTTGTCGCAGGCGTCGCAGGACGTCGGCGGCTTCTTCGAAACGTTCGGCTGCAACCTGTATGCCGGAGAGTTCAAGCATTGCATGCACGTTGAACTGTCCGGCGACATTGTCGTCGACGAGGTCATCGTAGGCTTTTGCGGCTTCATCCGATCGGCCCAGTTCGCGAAGACACCATGCTTTTTCGTAGCGAAGCGCGGCGCGTAGCTGGGGTTCGAGCGATGCGACGGCCCGTTTCTCGACGTCCTTGATGGCTTCGACGGCGTCGTCGTAGCGGTTTTGCCTGGCGATGGCGACCGCTCGTCTTGCGAGTGCTTCCGGCGTGTTCTCATGCGATGGATACCGCTCGATGAACCGCGCGAAGGACTGTTCGGCGCTGCCGTAGTCTTTGGAGGCCATCTGCGCCTGTGCGCGGCGGAACATGGCTGAAGCGCCGATGTCGTCTTTGGACGCGCTTCGTGCGACGCTGTCGTAGAGTGTGGCGGCTTTTTCAAAGTCGCCTTCCCGCGTGGCGAGGTTTGCGAGGTGGTTGAGTGCGTAGGGCGCGAATCGCGAGTCTTCGCCCTGCTCGAGGACTTCTTGAAAGGCGTTTTTGGCCTCGTCCGGTCTTTGGAGGGTGACGAGCACCTGGCCTCGCTCGAACACGGCCTGGAGCCGGTGCGGGCTCTCGTCGAATCGATCGATGAGACGATCGAAGACCCGCAATGCCTCTTCGTTTCGCTCCTGGCGCTGGAGTGCCAGTCCGAGTTTGAGTATGGCATCGTCGGCGGCGGGAGCGTCGAGGCCTTGGGCGAGGTAATCGGTCAGGTGTTTCTCGGCGGTTTTCCACTCACTGCGTTGAAATGCGACATCTCCGAGTGCGAGCAGTGCGGATCGGTAGACCTCCTCGGTGTCTCTTCCATCCGTCGTGCCGGCGAGGTGCGCGGCGGCTTCTTCGAATCGTTCGAGTCGATAGAGTGCGGTGCCCAGGCGGAACGTCGCCTTGGTCGTTTGCGGATCGTCTGTGAACTGCGTGAGGAACCGTCGATAGGCCTCGACGGCGGGCTCGTAGCGTTTGGCGAGGAACTCGTTTTCCGCCAAGAGGAACGCGACGGTCGCGGCGAGGTTGTGCGTGGCGTTCGCCTCGAGGAACTCGCGGCAATGCCGTCGACTCTCGTCGTAGTTTTGTCGTTGGTGCTGGGCGACGGCGAGCAGTTGCAGTGTTTCGACGGCGAGTTGGTGCTCGGGGAATCGTGAGCGGAACGCCTCGAGCGCCTCGACGGCGCCGTCGTGGTCTTCGGCGCGCACGAGTGCGATGGCGCGATCGTAGAACATTTCGGCTGCGAGCGTGCTCTGTGGGAACTCGTTTATGGCGGCGGCGAGGCGGCGCGCGGCCTCGATGAACTCTCCTTCGCGGAGTTTGCACTTGGCCATCCAGTATGCAGATTTGTCAGCCAGGGCGTCGTCGGCGCGGCCGGCGAGTTCAAACTGCTCGAAGGCGTGATCGAATTGTTGTTGGTCGAACCAGGTTCGCCCGCGTTGCAGATGGGCTGGACCGGCGAGCGTGTTGCCGGCGTCATTCTCGAGCAGGCGGTCGAGAAGGCTTCCTGCTTGTCGTGATTCGCCTTTGCGTTGCAGCAGCGTGGAGAGGCCCAGCAGGGCGTCGGGGAGGTATCGACTCTTGGTTTGCTGAAGCACGACGCGGTATTGGCGGATGGCGTTTTCGAGGGCGTTGTCGTGCTGGTAGCACTGCGCGAGCAGGAATGAGGCCTGTTCGACAAAGGGGGCGGCGGAATCGCGACTGACCAGGGCTTCCAGGCGTGCTGCGGCGTCGGAATAGTCCTTCTTGGCCATCGCGGCGAGGGCGGCGAAGAACTCGGTTCGATCGCGGAGTGGGTTGTCGGACCATCGATCCAGGAAGAGTTTGCACGCTTCGATGGCGTCCTCGTACTGGTTGTCGAGGTAGAGCGCCTCGACGCGACCGGCGGAGGCGGAGGGTGCGAGGGCGTGATCGGAGTGTTTACGAATGACCTTGCGGAAGGCTCGCTGTGCGTCGGCGTAGCGTTTCTTGGCGAGGTGCGACTGGCCGAGGATGGCGGAGACTTCGGCGGCGAAGTCGAAACCGGATCGATCGGCCAGGGGCTTGAGTGCTTCGACGGCATCGTCGTAGCGTTTCATGCGAAAGAGACTGACGCCGAGCCCATATCGCGCGACGGGCGTTTTCTCGTGGTCGTCGTGCTTTGAAAGGAACTGGCGGTACTCCGCGGCGGCGAGTTCATAGAGGCCTCGATTGAGCATGCCGTTGGCGCTGAGATAGGTTTGCAGTGCTGGGTCCGGTTCGTCGCCGCCGTCAGAGGCGATGGCAACGAGGGGCGCCGTGCAGAGTGCCAGGGTCAGGATCCAGACCGGCGGGGTTGTTACGAATCGCATCACTTCTTCTCCACTGTGTGCTCGCCTCTTCGCATGGCGGCGCTTCGCTTGGCCTTGGCACCCGTCGCGTGGTCAACCACAAGGGGTTTCGGTACATTCACC
>JAJDDV010000197.1 GCA_029260135.1 Phycisphaerae bacterium
GGACGGCGATGACGATCCGGTGTTCGTGCTGGAGATGGTGCTGAATCTGGTCGTGGTCGTGGATGTCGGACAGAAACGCGACGATGCCACTGGCTTCGCTCGGCGAGCGGGAGCTGACGACGCGGTAGCCCTTGTTTCGCACGCCTTCAGCCAGTCGTTCGGTCAAAAACAGCATCCGATGCGAAATGCGCTCCATGCCGATTTCGTCGATCAGCTCGATCGCACCGCCGAGGGCGTAAATGCCGGCAATGTTATAGCTACCGGAGTCATATCGCTGGGCGGAGTCGGCAAACTCGAACTGGTGCTTGCCGAACGAGAAGGGCTCCTTCATCGACGCCCAGCCGATGCTGGTGGGGCGAAGGTGGCCTTGCAGCTCTCGCCGGACGTAGAAGATGCCCGACCCCTCCGGCGCGCAAAGCCACTTGTGGCCGTCGGCGGCGAGGAAGTCGATGTTCATCGCTTTGACGTCGATCGCGAAAACGCCGAGCGATTGGATGGCGTCAACACAAAGCAGCACGCCCTTGCTCTGGCAGAACTCGCCGAGGGTCGCGAGATCGGTTCGGTATCCGCTGGCGTATTGCACGGACGAGATGGCGACGACGCGCGTGCGGCTGTCGACGGATTCGATAAGTCGTTCGATCGGGACGCGGCCATCCTCTTCCATCACCATGCGGACCTGGACGCCTCGTTCGCGAAGGGCTTGCCAGGGGTAGAGGTTCGCCGGGAATTCGACGCTGCTGATCACGACGTTGTCGCCGCTCTGCCAGCTCAGTCCGTTGGCGACGAGGCTGATGCCCTCGCTGGTATTCTTGGGGAAGGTGACCTCGTCGGCGCTGGCGTTGATGAGGTGGGCGAGTTGCGTACGAACGCGGTCGGCGTGTTTGTAGAATCCGCTACGAACGTACGAGTTCTGCTCGGCGCGCTGAAGGTACTGGCGCACGGCGTCGGCACTGCGGCGGCTGATGGGCGCGACGGCCGCGTGGTTCTGGAAGTTGTAGTTCCGCGTGATCGGGAACTCTTCTCTTAGTGCCTGCCAGTCCATGATGCTTCCATTATACGATCTATCGGTTCTTTGGGGCGACGTGCGTCTTTCGCCGATGCGAAGGAGACGACCCTTGTGTCCCCCGTTGTCCCCATAAGATCATAGGGAGGGTGCAAGCTCGTATCTATAGACGTCCGCTACGGCGCAGTTGCCCCACCGCCTCAAGGGATCGGCTGACGCTGACCTTCGCATGACGGAAAGTGCCGATAACGCGCCTGATCTTCGCAGATCTTCAGGTCTCAGCCGCGTGACGAGATAGGCGTACACGGGGGCTGGACGGCGTCAAGTCGTCCTTGTCGATGACGGTCTTGGAGATGACCGGATGTCACGAGTTGTCGCTATGTTCCGCGGACGTGGCCGTAGAGGTTGATGTGCAGGCGGGGGCAGAAACGGAAGCCGCGTTCCTTGCAGAGGGCGGCGATGGCGGGGCCTTTTTCGGCCAGCTCTGTCGGATCGGTTCCTTGTGGCATGAGCATCACGTTTGCGGATTCGTAGCGCCCGATCCGAGTGAGCAGTGTGTCGATTTCAGCCAGGTCCTCTTCGCCCTCGACGACGAACTTGAGTTGGTAGTCACCGGCGTCGCGGAACCGCCGGATCGTCGCAAGGTCGATGCGAGCGCGTTCGTGGGCGTCGGCGTGGCGGCCTTCGTCGATCATCCAGGGCGTCGAGTTGGCCAGCTTGGGGCTGATGCTGGCGAGGTCGCAGACAACGTCTCGCCACACGGTCGCGGCGGTTTCAATCGTGATGTGGTATCCGCCGTTGTGGAGACCGTGCGTGAGTTCGGTGACGTCGGGGTCGATCATCGGTTCGCCGCCGGTGACGACGACGTGCGAGGTGGGGTAGGCAGCGATCTGAGTCAGGAGGTCGTCGACGGACTGCTCTTCAACTTCCGGTTCCCAGGAGGTGTAGGGCGAGTCGCACCAGGCGCAGCGGAGGTTACATCCGGACGTGCGGATGAACGCGCTGGGGATTCCCGCAAGCTTTCCTTCGCCCTGGATACTGAAAAAGACCTCGCTGATTCTCATGGCAGGGGGCTTTGTTTTGGTCCGCTCATCGTGGCTTCGCTGGTTGCGCTCGGGGCCATCGTAGCATCGATTCCAGCGAATGAGGAGACGCGGACGCCACCTCCCATCCGGCGCTGCGAAAAGCATCGAAGCCCCAGGATCCGAGGGTCTCGAGGGGACGCAAGTCGTAGTAGGCCGTTTCAACGAAGCGATCGACTTGTGACGGACTGCACCGGCAGAGGAGCGCGGTGACGACATGCGGTTTTGCGGAGAGGTAGACGAACGGCCCCATGGGGATGGGGCCATCCTCAAAGACGCCGGCGACGATGACGCCGGGTGACCGGTCCATCTCCTGTTCAATGCTGTGCCGCCGACCCGAGGGCGGATCGCCGAACGCATCCTGCGCCTCCCGTTCGAGCGATTCGGAGATGAAGATGAGGCGGCGAGTTTCGCGTTGTTTGCTGGCCGTCGCGTTGAGCACTTCACCGACCATGGGGAAGCCGTCGTGGTCGAGTGTGATCCGAAGGCCGTGTGGTTTGGGCTGGGGATCCTGTGTCTCGGTGGAGGTTGGAGGATACCACCAGGTGAAGTTCAGTTGCCTGTACTCCAGACCAGCGATCGTTGCACCGGAAAGGAAGTAGTACACGGTGGGGAGTGCGGCGTCGACGTCGCGCCGGCTTGCGGTGCCGATCACGGCGCCGAAGCGATGGTGATCGGGAAGCTGCGCCTCGTTGGTCCCTGTCTGTTGGACGATCAGCGGAGCGAGCTGGACCATCTCGGAGTCGGCGGAGCCATCTCGCGGTTTGAGGAACGTAGCCGCGTCGAAGGTGGTCTGCACACGTTGATAAACGCTGTCGTCCAACAAGTGCGTAGCGAGCGATTCGATCTTCGCCTGCGGTGTAGCGCAGCCAGCCATGAAGACCATGGCGCAGAGGGGTACGAGTCCGCGCGTGAAGCGCTTCCCTCCGGTCGGGTCGGCCTTGGTGCTCACTCCGCGGAAACTCGCTTGTGGAACCGCGAGAATCGCGCGACCATCACCGCGCGTCATGTCAATGACTGGTAAACCTCATCGTTGAACCCGACGAGCAACGTCTTGCCTGCGCGCAGGGTCGGTGCCCGGAGGTTTCCGGTCGGTCCGAGCATGTGCGCCAGCAACGTGTCCTTGTCCGGGGCGTCCTTGCGCATGTCGAACCGGGCGACCTTCTTGCCCTTGGCGACCACGACGGTGGACGCTTCGCCGGCGAGGCGGAGGGCGTCGTCCGCGCCGAGGCTGGCCTTGGCGTCGACCGTTTTCGTTGCGGTCAGTTTGTTTTTCGCAAGAAACTCCTGCGCGCGGGTGCAGGAGGTTCACCCTTTGCGGTGGTAGTACCAGTGGATTCGCTTGCCCATGCTCTTGGCATTCCTGATCTTTCGTGCCCGTCCTATCACCAATCAGGCGACCCGGGGAGTTTGGAGACGCCTGGCCCCCGTCCGCGACATGATAGGGTCGGATCCTCCCGCCGCAACTCGCGATGGAATCTCACCGCAGCCCTCATTCCCCAGTGGATAGAGCCATTGTCTTGCCCGGTTCGTTCTGGGATAATGGGGGCACGTCGCCGGACGGCATGGACGATGTGCAATCGGCGGGGCGGAAGCGGATGGAGACTCGGCATGAGCTTTGAGCGTGGGGGTGCTTTCGAGGACAGGCCGACGGCGTTCGCCGGTCTGCGCGAGCACAAGGATTGGCGGATCAAGTTCTACGACATTCATCACCAGGGCGATACGATCGAGGAGGATGCCTTCGCCGTGGCGACGGAGCGTTTGTTTGTGTCGCTGCCGAACCCGGCGGTGGCGAAGCATCGACCGGGCGCGGCGTTCTACATTCGGCATCAGGGTCGTTCGCATCAATACGCCGTTCTCTGTTGGTGGGACAGCGTCAACGAACTGGTGAACCGAATTCTGGTTCGCGAGCGACACGAGGAGGTGGACGCTTGGCATCCGGCGGCGAAGACGCAGTCGTTCTGCGCGCATGATCTCGCGGTCATGTGGTTCGAGCGCAACGCCTACATCGAGCATGTGTTGTCGGCGAGTGACGGTCCGGATGTGGACGCGTACCTGGCGTCTTGTTACCAGCAATCGGCGAGCTACGCGTCAAGCTGAGCGTTGAGGCTTCCAACGCCTCGCCTTACTGCAGCAGCGCAGCCGACAGGTTCGCGCTGAGCGACGCGTTGGTCGGATCGATTCCGATTCCCTTCTTGTAGTCTACGATCGCGTTCGTCAGGTCGTCGGTGCCTTCGCGGAGTTGTCCGCGGAGGTTGTAGGCCTCGGCGAGGTCCTGGCCGTAGCTCGTCGAAAGGCGAAGCGTCTGATGGGCTCGCTCGAGATGGGTGATGGCGTTGTCATAGTCTTTGGCGGTTCGCGCTTCCATCCCCAACTGATAGCTCAGTTCCGCGACGCGACGTCGGGCGGTAGTCGAGGTGGGGTCTAATTCGTGCGCCTTTTGAAACGCTGCCAGTGCGGTGCTGTCGTCATCGTCATCGTGAAAGTGGACGCCGGCACGAAAGTAGAGGTCGGCCACGGTCTTCTTGAAGGCCGTGTCATTTGGCGCTTTGCTCGCGGCCGTTGCCAGTTTGCTCATGGCAGTCGTGTATCTTCCACCCGAGATGCTCGTCTGGGCGTCTTTGGCGGCCAGTCTCGCTTCCACTTCGTTGAGCTTGCTGTTCAGCGGGTTGACCCTTTGGGCGTTGTGAAGATCGGTCGATGCGGCCAGGGTCTGACCGGCGGCGATCCGGTTCAGCGCTCGCTGAGCATACGCACCCGCGAGGCTGTCTTTGTAGCCGTAGTTGTTCGGTGCGATGGTCGTGGCCTCTTGAAGCTCGTCGATGGCGTCTTCGAGTTGGCCTGCCTTCTCGAGGGCTCGCCCGAGGATGTTGTGCGTGACGCCGACGTCGGGGAATTGTCTGGCGAGCTTCTTCGCCTCCGTGACGACGTTGCCGACTTCGTTCTTTCCGGCGTATCGCAGCGCCTCCTGCAGGGCACCGATGACTCGCGCAGGTTCCCGGTTGTCGCGGTAGCCCTCGGCCATGGCGAGGTAGGCATCGACGTTGGACGGGCTTCGCGCGGAAAGGTTCTGCAACAAGCGTAGCCCGGCGCTGCGATCGGACGGGGACTCGAGTTTTCGTTTGGCCTCTTTGAGAACCTCGTCGTCGCTCTTTTGAAGTGTTCTTACGTTGGCAAGATCGCCCTTCAGGCGGGTGTCACTCGGCGCCAGCGCGGCGGCTTTGACGTAGTACCGCTCGGCTTTGACGTAGTCTCGTTCCACGAGATAGGAGACGGCGACGAGGCGAATGGCGGTGATGTCGTTGGCGTTCTTGGCGACGAGGCGTTTGGCTTCGTCGCGGCCGCCCTTGATGTCACCACCGTCGATTTTCGCGGCAGCGATTTTGAGAGCAGCTTCGCGCTTTTTGTTTGCCGGCGTGTTGGTGGAACTGGTTTGCGACGACCGCTGCGTGGCGATCATGTTCCCCAGCGAGCTGTACAGGCCGGCGAGGTGGTCGGTTTTTGACCCGCTGAGCACGTAGGCGGAGGACGATGCCGTGGACGTACCCGCCAGGCGACCGGAAGATTTCGGCGCATAGGTTGCGATCGACTGCAGGAGGCCTGAAGCCGAGGAACCTCCCAAGGATGACACGCCGATGACGCCCAAGCCGAATCTCCCAGTGAATAGACTGACCTTAGAATGTACGATGCAGCGCGAGTGGAGGACCGGCAGCGCGATCTGGTGAGCGAACGGAGCGGAATTATCGGCGCTTATCGGTTGGCGTACCGAGCAGCCCGCGTGCCGCGGGCGATGAGGATCAAAAAGTAGCCACCCCATACTCCGTTGGGCAGTAGCCAACACCACAAGGAAAGGAATCCCGCGTTGATCCGCAACATCGTCGCGAGCTCGTCATATCGCCCATCGTTGGCGAACGTGATCGTCATGACGAAGGTCATCACGGCAAAGAGCCCCCACACAATGAGAAAGCCCATCAGATAGGCCGCGATCTGCATCGAAGCCGGTAGGAGGTTGCGCTCTGCACGGTAACTCAGTACGACGCCGACAAGCCCCGCGCCGAGCAACGCGATGACGACCGGACACAGGGCCGCCACCTGTCCCATCCCGGGGACGGCGACAGCGACCACAGAGATATCCGACTCCTTCGGCCCTCTACCGAAATCGACATCGAAGACGGCAAGTACGAGAGCGGCCCCCAGTAGCGCGAAGACCGGTAAGTGCAAGAGCTGGAACAGACGATGATCCGTTCCCGGTTCGATGGTTCGAATCCGGCGCCCGAGCTGCTTCGATCGAAACACCGCGCCGATGAAACACTCCAGCCAGCCGACGACACGTCCGACGCCACGCCGCCGCTGCCAGTCCGTTCCAGGTCGAGCATCCGGTCCCAGCGAGGTCGCCACCGGATCGCCGCACTCGGGACACCGCCCTTCTAGAGGGATCGTCGTGAGGTTGTAGCCGCACTCGTCGCACCGAGGCGGCCTCACGATAGGGACGGTTGACCGCGGTGCGCCCACCGCACGGAGCAACGCCCAGAAGAGCCAACTGATGGAGACGAAGATCGCATTAACGTAGACGATCTCACTGTGCTTGATGAACCAAGGCTGTTTGTCCCACGCCTGCTCGCGCTGCAGAATCTCCTTGTTGTATTCCGACATTGCGTTCTCATGCTCTTTCCATTCGGGCGTTGTTGCATCCTTGGGTTTCGGAATCTGCGGTGCCTGAGGTCTGTTTGGATATGATCGGAACGTCGACTCCATTGCGCGATAATGCGCACGATCGACCGACGTATTGAGAGTTCCGGCCAGGAGGATCAGAAGCAGCGCGTGCGCCGAATGCAGCCAGGCTCGCTGCAAGGCGTTGCGATAACTTTTCCGCATCGGTTCGTCGCGCGCACCCCAGGGCATCAATATGAACGCGACCAGCAGGAAGAAAGCCTCACCGACGAGGACGGCGATGATCGTGATCGTGGTCATCGACTTGGGATCGCTGACAAATGATTCGATGATGTCGTCCATGAAGTGTTGGCATTCCCCCAAGACGGCCGTCACGGAGAGTGAGCCGCGGACTTCCGGTATGGCGCTCAAGACGACCATCACAGGCAGGCTGACTATCGCCGCAAGGATATGAATCGCGAACGCTCGTTTGAGCGTGACGTGGTGCGTCCGCCGGGCTGTCGTTGCGGGGAGGATCCCGGCCGTCAGAAAAACCATCGACGCGGGCCAGCGACGAGGTTCAACGATGGTGTCGCTCGAATCGCACGCTAACGAAGGCTCGCCAGGTGATCCATGCGACGGTTGCGTCATGCCCGCGTTTCCCGTTCGAGTTTCGGGTGGATCGCTCGATTGCATGCGGGCCGGCCTCTCGTACCACCGCCGCCGGCGTCGTCCACTCTTTCGTCCCTACGTCCCCCCGTCCCTACGTCCCTTCCTCTCCTACTTCCCTATCGTATGCGCGTACTGTGTGCGGCCATCCATCCGCACGAATTCGATCAGGAGTTCGTCGTTGGTGACGCGGCAGAGCACGAATCCACCGCCGGTGGCGGCGTAGTAGCCTTCGTCGGTCCAGTTCACGTCGTAGGCGATTTCCGGTCCGCCGGCTGCGCCGCTCGTGATATGATGGACTCCGCCCACCGGTTTGATCATCTCGAGTGTGTGGTCGTGACCGGCGAAGTAGGCGTCGACGCCGTATTGCGTGAGCAGCGGTCCGACATGGGCGATCATGGCCTCGTTGTATCCGCGTCTGGGGTTGTGGCCGTACAGCGGGTGGTGGCCAAAGGCGATCTTCCATCTAGCGGTCGACTTGGCCAGCGCCCGCTTGAGCCAATGCAGTTGAATCGCGATGCCCGCCCGCTCGCTGACGATCGGATCCGTGTCGATCGCGAAGAACTGCACGTCGGTTCCGTCGGTCAGGACACGCGTGAAGGTGTAGTAGAGGCCGGTCATCTTCCAGTTGGGATTGCGCTGGGCGTAGTCGACCTGCGCGAACGGGTTCGCGCGGTGGTCGTGATTGCCGAGTGTGGCGTAGACGGGGACCTGAAGTTCGGCGTGACGATAGACGTCCTCGAACTTGGTCTTCCACTGCGGGTCGGAGGCCGAGGCCACGCCGTCAGGATAGAAGTTGTCTCCGACGGTCAGGAGAAAATCGAGTCCATCCGCCTCGGCGCGCTGGGCCATCCTGTCCGCCACATGGCGCTGCCCGGACAGACCCATGCCCATGTCGCCGATGACGATGAAACGCTCGACGGCGGTTCCGTCAGAAACCGGTTGAACGGCGAATGGCGGGATCTGATGGATCGTTGCGGGGTCGAGGGGACGTCTCAGAAGGACCAACGAACATCCGCCTGGAAGCGCCAGTATCACGACAGCGCAGGCGACCATCACGTTTTTCATGGTGTGTTCCCATCGGGTGTAGCGTTTACAAATCGACCGGATCGCATCATACTCGCGTTACTCCATGTTGGCGATCCGCAACATCGCAGAGCTTCTCGTCGTTCCGCCGGGACCGGTGCAGGGATCATCCATGCGCACGCTCGAGCGCATCTGTGATGCGGCTCTTCTCGTGGATGGCGAGCGTATCGCCTGGTTCGGTTCTGAGTCATCGCTGGTCACTCCGCCCGAGTGTGAATGCCTCGACGCGGGCAGAGGATGTGTTCTGCCCGGGTTGATCGACTGTCACACGCACGCCGTGTTCGCGTCCACCCGCGAGGGAGAATTCGTCCAGCGACTGGAAGGCAAATCGTACGCCGAGATTGCCGAAGCCGGTGGCGGCATCCGCAATTCGGTCGAGGCGGTTCGCGCTTCGACCTGCCAGCAACTCGTCGATCATACGCTCCCGCGCCTCGAGCGAATGTTGCGCGGTGGCGTGACTACGGTCGAGATCAAGAGCGGGTACGGCCTCTCGGTTGAGGCCGAGCTGAAGATGCTCCAGGCAGTGAAGGAACTCAAGGCGCTTCAGCCGCTCGAGCTGGTTGGAACCTACCTCGCGGCCCACACCACGCCGCGCGAGTTTGCCGATCGCCCCGACGCCTATCTCGACACCGTCTTGGATGACACCGTTCTGGCGCGGATCCGCGATGAAGGCCTGGCCGAGTTCTGCGACGTCTTTTGTGAGCGCACCGCGTTTGACATCGAACAGTCGCGTCGTGTCATGTCGGCGGCCGCCCGGTTTGGAATGGCACCCAAGCTGCACGCCGATCAGATCAGGCAGATGGGGGCGACGCGTTTGGCGGGCGAGGTCGGCGCGATTTCTGCCGATCATCTCGAGACCGTCGATGAGGGAGGCATCGCCGCGCTGAAGGCGGCCGGCACGGTGGCCGTTCTCTTGCCCGGATGCTCGTTCTTCCTGGGCGTCGGGCAGGCGCCGGCGAGGCGAATCATCGATGCCGATCTGCCCGTGGCTGTGGCGACCGACTACAATCCTGGCTCCTCCATGGTGGAGTCGCTACCGCTCGTGATGAGCATCGCCTGTACGCAGATGAAGATGACGCCTGCGGAGGTCGTCGTCGCCGCGACTGCCAACGCTGCGGCCGCGCTCGGTCGCCAGGACCGGCTCGGCGCCATAGAGGTCGGCATGCAGGCTGATCTGCTGGTGCTGGACGTTCCGTCGCACGAGCGGTGGCTTTACGAGGTCGGCCGGAACTGCGTGCGGACGGTTCTGAAGGCGGGGAAGGTCGTAGGCAACGCCCAGATTTAGTCATCCCGTTGGCGTTCGGTCGCAACGAGGGGCATCTCCAGTCGTGACTATGGAGTCGCACGCCGCAAAGCCGATAGGGAGAGTATGACAGAGTCCCTCGCTGGCAAACGAATCTGCGTAACCGGCGGCGCCGGATTTCTCGGGCGACGGGTTTGCGCCGAACTTGGTAAATGTGGCGCTGATGATCCATTCGTTCCCCGGTCGAGCGAGTTCGACCTGACGCAGCCGGGCGATGTCGTTCGCGTGTTTGAACAGGCGCGCCCGGACGTCATCATTCACCTCGCCGCTGAGGTCGGCGGGATCGGCGCGAATCGAGCCTCTCCCGGTCGCTTTTTCTACGCCAACATGGCCATGGGTTTGAACCTGATCGAGGAGGCTCGCCGTCGCGGTGTCGAGAAGTTCGTTCAGGTGGGCACCGTTTGCGCGTACCCGGAGGATTGCGAGGTGCCCTTTCGGGAGGAATCACTGTGGGACGGTTTCCCCGAGGAGACGAACGCACCGTACGGCGTGGCCAAGCGCGCGCTGGGCGTTATGCTGGCGGGATATAAGCAGCAGTACGGTCTCAACGGGGTCTGCCTTCTTCCCGTCAATCTCTACGGCCCCGGTGACAGTTTCGATCCGAAGACCTCGCATGTGATCCCCGCACTGATCCGGAAGTTCTGTGATGCCGTGGACGCGGCGGCTCGAAGCGAAGCAGGTTCAACCTCGGTTACACTCTGGGGAAGCGGGGAGGTCAGCCGCGAGTTCCTTTACGTAGACGATGCCGCCAAGGCGATCGTCCTGGCGACGGCGATGCTCGACGATCCACAGCCGATCAATCTGGGAACCGGCTGTGAGATTACGATCGCCGACTTGGCTGCGCAGGTTGCCCGAATTTGTGGGTACACCGGCGAGATCGTATGGGATGCTACACAGCCCAGCGGTCAGCCTCGGCGCCGGCTCGATACGTCAAAAGCGGCGAGCCTCCTGAGCTGGCGGGCGGAAACCGATTTCGAGATCGGACTTCGCACGACCATCGAATGGTGGCGATCTCAGCGCCGCCAGATGTCAGGTGTTGTCTCCTGAGGTTCGGTTTGGGGAGCGCAGGACGTGTTCGCACGTGTCCTGTTATAATCCCAGGTGCCCTTTCAACTTGCCGCCCCGATGTCCCCGTCGTACAATCCGAGGAGATTGCGGGAGGCGCCGATGAAAGTGTGTGCGCCAACCCGGAGGCACCAAAGATGACACCTCGTATCGATCAGTTTGAACTTCGCAGGCGCCGCTGCGCCTTTGCCCTCGCCATCTCCCTGGTTGCAGCGGTATGGGTCGTCGGGTCTGCTGCCGGTCGTGATGAAGAAGACCCACCTGGCGGCCCGAGAGCGGCAATTCTGCCGATTCACGCCGAGATCACCGACGTCACCGTCGAGAGTCTCGAGCGGCGCATCAAGGACGCGCGCAAAGAAGGTGTCGAGGTCATCGTCTTTGAGCTGGACACCCCTGGGGGGCTGGTCACCAGCTCGATCGCCATAGCCGACCTGATCAGGAACCTCACCGACATCAAGACGGTTGCCTGGGTCAACCCCAACGCATATTCGGGCGGTACCATCGTGGCTGTCGCGTGTGACGAGATTGTCATGGCCCGATCGTCGCGCATGGGAGATTCACAGGTAATTTCGATCGGGCCGTCCGGCGCGGGCGCGATTCCCGAAGACCTCCAGCCCAAAGCCTACACGCCCGTGCTGGCGGACTTTCGGACGTCGTGCCGGCTCAACCGGTACAATCAGAACCTGTGCGAGGCGTTTGTTCTGCCCGATCGCGAGGTCTGGTGGGTCGAGAACGTCGAGACGGACCAGCGAGATTTCGTTTTCCGTGAAGAGAAGATGAAGCTCCTCGGCGAGACCGAGAAGCCCGACAGGGACAAGAAGAAGGGCGACGAAGAGAAAGCGGGCGGGGATTCTCCGGCCAAGCCGGCCGTGGAGCCACCCACTGTAGATTCGCCGGCCCAACCCACCTCCTGGCGACTCGTTGAGTCGTATTACGATCCACTTCTGGAGATGCAGGAGGAGACAATTCAGCCGATCGTCCCCGACACGCAGCTTCTCCAGATGTCGGCGGGCGAGGCCGAGGCATACGGGTTCAGCCGGGCGATTGTCCCCGATGAACCCGAACTTCGCAGCCGGTACAACCTCTCCAGTGTCATACGTATCGTTCCGTCCTGGTCGGAGGCGTTGGCGTTCTGGCTGACCTCGATCTACGTTCGCGGCTTTCTGATGATTATCATCATGCTCGGCGCGTATGTGGAATTCCACACCCCCGGCGTCGGCGTGCCGGGGCTGGTTGCACTGATTGCGCTGAGCATCTTCGTCGGTGCTCCGTACTTGACCGGGCTGGCCAACGTGTGGGAAATCCTCTGCCTTGCACTTGGTTTCGCACTGATCGCGGTGGAGGTGTTCGTCATTCCGGGCTTTGGCGTTGCGGGGATTTCGGGGATCGCCCTGGTGCTGGTGGGCCTGCTGGCCACGTTTGTGCCCGATGAGCCGGGTCGCTCGTTGCCGTTCTACCTGCCGAGCCTTCCCGGTACGCTCAACTACTTGAAGACAGCGGTGCTCACGATGGCCGCGTCCATGACGACCTCACTCGTTGGCATGGTCGTGTTGAGCCGGTATCTTCCTCGCCTGCCGTTGTTCCGGCGTATCGTCCCCGCGAACCCGACGCCGTCGGAAGTGCGGACGGAGGATCCGTATCGCGGACTGGCGCGCGTGGGTGACGTGGGACAGTCCGCCGGACCGCTCAGACCGGCGGGAAAAGCACGATTCGGGCCGATGCTGGTCGACGTGGTGACCCAGGGCGAGTACATCGAACCGAATACACAGGTAGAGATCATCGAGCGGCGCGGAAACCACGTGGTCGTTCGCGCGATGAGGTAGACGCGTTCGTGAAGCAGGCGGTCCAGTGCCGCGCCACCACAATCGGTGTGGCTTCGCAGGTCAAAGAATGTCGGAACCGGCTATTCTACTCTTGCTCTTCGGTGCGGGCGCACTGATGCTCGTCGCGGAGATCTTCATCCCGTCGCACGGCATTCTGACCGTGGCAGGATTGGGATTCCTCGTGGTGGCCGTCGTGAAGACGTTCTCCTACGCGGGGGAGATGGCCGGGGCGGTGGCGGTCTTGGCGTGCCTGGTGTTTCTGCCCATATTCGCCTACCTCTCGGTCAAGTACTGGCCTCATACGCCCATCGGCAGGCGGATTGTACCTCGCAATCCGATCTTGACCGCAGCCGACAGCGCGATTCCGATTGAAGAGCTGCAGAAATTGATCGGCCAAACGGGCCGGGCGGTATCACCCCTTCGGCCGGTGGGCATTTGTGAATTTCAGGGCCGGCGGTATTCCTGCGTGGCCGAGCTGGGCATGGTCGACGCCGGCGCCGTGGTCGAGGGTGCGGAAATCCGAAACGGAAACCTGGCGGTTCGCGTGAAAAACGTGTAGGTGATTCATCGGCGCGGGCGCCTTCGCTCGCGCAGAATTCGAACGGTCATACGGAGATGCCGGTGTGAATGGTCTAGCAGCGATCCCAAGCAGTGAACTGATCCTCGGGCAGCAATCGACCGGATGGTGGGTCTTCGGGGGTATCGTCGGCGTCGTCGCCTTCGTGATCATCCTGGTGGTCGCCCAGTTCTTCCGCCTCTGGTTGCAGGCGTACATGAGTGACGCCGATGTGTCATTCTTCGATCTGATCGGCATGAGACTGCGAAAAGTCGACGCCGCCGCGATCGTCTTCACGAAGATCCAGCTCGTCAAAGCTGCGATTCATGAAGTGAGCACGACCGAGCTCGAAAGCCACTACCTCGCCGGCGGCCGGGTGACCAACGTCGCCCGTGCGATGATCGCCGCCAATCGCGCCGAACTCGACCTCCAATGGGGAAAGTCCTGCGCGATCGACCTGGCTGGCCGCGACATCGTCGACGCCGTCAATACGAGCGTGAACCCCAAGGTCATTGACTGCCCCAGCCGCGAATCCAACAAGGGGACCGTGGACGCCGTCGCCAAGGATGGCATCCAGCTCAAAGCCAAAGCACGCGTGACCGTCAAGACGAACATCGCGCAATTGATCGGTGGTGCTACCGAAGAGACGGTCGTCGCTCGGGTCGGCGAGGCCATCGTCAGCGCCATCGGCTCCGCCGATTCCCACAAGGAAGTTCTCGAGAATCCGGACCGGATCACAAAAGCTGTTCTCGCCAAGGGATTGGATTCCGGGACCGCATTCGAGATTCTTTCCATCGACATCGCCGACGTCGACGTGGGACAGAACATCGGCGCCGCCCTCCAGGCCGACCAGGCCGAGGCGGACAAACGCCGCTTCCAGGCCGAGGCGGAGCAGCGCCGTGCGATGGCCATCGCACAGGCGGCCGAGAACCGCGCAACGGTCGAAGAGAATCGCGCCAAGGTCGTCCTTGCCGAAGCCGAAGTCCCCAAGGCGATGGCCGAGGCCTTCCGAAACGGAAACCTCGGAATCATGGACTATTACCGCATGCGGAACATCCAGGCCGATACGTCGATGCGCGACGCGATCAGCAAGGACGACGGCCCCAGCGAACCGAAGAAGTAGGAGCGACGAAGCCGACAGTCAGCGCGCATCAGGTTTCCGCGTTCGGCACGGAAGTTGGGCGTTGAAACCACGGAGAATGGTCTCCGGCGGCCGAGGAACGATCATTCGATGATGATGGACCACCTCATCTTGGCGGAAAGGGATCTGGATAGCTGGATCCAGATCATCATGGTGATTCTCGTCTTCGGCGGAACCGCACTCGGCGCCATCAGCAAGAAACTCATCGAGTACTTCGGGCCAAAAAAAGAAGACGATGCCAAGGGTAAGACACCGCCGCGCCCGATCCCTCGCGGGAAGAAGCCGATGTCGCCGCCGAGGGCCAAGCCGATCGTCGACGTTGAGGAACGCGAGGTCATTCTCGAGCCCCAGCGAGTACCCGCGCCGCCGGTCGCCAGACCGGCCAAGCCGGTGCCGCCACCTGTGGAGATACACGCCCGCCCGGCCCCGCGCCCGGTGGTTGTCTCGAGTTCAGAGCCCTCGCGGCCGCGCGGTCAACTTCGGAACGAGGAAGGTCGCCCCAGAAGGTCTCCCGGCAGGCTTCGCCACCTGGAGCCGACGGTCGACGATCACATCGACCCGCTCCATTCCCGCGTCGAAGAACACGCCGAGTTATTTGAAGAGACCGTCGAGGAGCACCTCGGGCATCTCAAGCCGCGCGTCGCCGCCGCCGGAAGAACAGGCTCCCGCCGACCACGCGATACGATGTTCGGCCCGATGACCGGTCTGGATCGCTCCGCCTTGCGTCGGGCCGTTATTCTGCGTGAGATTCTCGGACCGCCGGTCGCCCTGCGATCGCAGGACGATCGCTATTGATCGACGCGTGTCGCCGCGCCGCCTTCACGCACGAAAACCGTAAGGAACTGTCACGACCCCCGCCGGCCGGTTGCCCAGGTCTTCTCCATCGAGTAAGAGGGGTGATTCCCTCGCCGCCCGGGCGTGCGATCAGAAGGGGCATCTCCGACCGGGCGTCAGATTTCACTGAAAGGAGTTTCATCATGATCGTATCTCGCAGGTCGCTATCCCTGTTGCCAAGAAACGTGGCGGCACTGACCGCTCTCGGTTGTCTGTCCGCGCTGGCGCTGGGCCTCTTTTCGGCGGCGACCGCCGCGCAAGAGAAGGTCACCACCGTTGAGGGGATCACCGAGTATCGCCTCGACAACGGCCTGCAGGTACTGCTTTTCCCCGATTCGTCGAAACCGACCGTTACCGTCAACGTGACCTACCTCGTCGGCTCGCGCCATGAAGGTCGCGGCGAGAAGGGCATGGCCCACTTGCTCGAGCACATGGTGTTCAAGGGAACGCCCACCTACAAGAACATTTGGGGGGCGCTGGAAGACCACGGCGCCCGCTTCAACGGTAGCACCTGGGTCGACCGCACGAACTACTACGAGACCCTTCCCTCGAACGACGAGAACATCGAGTTCGCCCTGCACATGGAAGCCGATCGTATGGTCAACAGCACCATCAGCGGCGACGAACTCGCCAAGGAGATGACCGTCGTTCGCAACGAGTTTGAAATGGGAGAGAACAGCCCGGTGGGCGTTCTTTCCGAGCGGATGATGTCGACCGCCTATCTGTGGCACAACTACGGCGAATCCACGATCGGTAACCGTAGCGACATCGAGCGCGTTCCGGTCGCCAACCTCCGCAACTTCTACAAGAAGTACTATCAGCCCGACAACGCCATGCTCGTCGTGGCCGGGAAGTTCGACACCGACAAGACGCTCAAGCTGATCAACAAACACTTCGGTGCGATTCCCAAACCCGATCGCGTTCTCGAAGGTACCTACACCGAAGAGCCCACACAGGACGGACCGCGATTCGTCTCGCTCAGCCGCGTAGGTGACGTGGCCGCCGCCGGCGTGGTCTACCATTTGCCCGCTGCGCTGCACCCCGAGTTTCCCGCCGTCCAGATCCTCGAAGAGATTCTGACGACCGAACCCTCAGGGCGCCTCTATAAGGCGCTGGTCGAGCCCGGCCTGGCGTCCAACGTCTACGGCAGCGCCTATGCCTGGGCCGAACCGGGTGTCATGGAGATCATGGCCGAGGTTCGCCTCGACAAGGACCCCCGCGTCGTGCTCGAGAAAATGCAGGAGGTCGTCGAGGGCATCGCCGACGCGAACATCACCGACGAAGAAGTCGAGCGGATCAAAACGCGCAAGCTCAAGTACATCAAACTGGCCCTGGGCAACAGTGGACGCATCGGGGTGAGCCTCAGCGAATGGGCCGCGCTGGGCGACTGGCGTACCTTCTTCATCCATCGTGATCGCATCAAGAAGGTCACCACCGACGAGGTGCGCAAGGCCGCAAAGAACTACCTGCTCGCCAGTAACCGCACCGCCGGACTGTTCATTCCGGAAAAACAGCCTCGCCGCGCCGAGATCCCCACGACCCCCAACGCCGCGGACATCGTCCGCGGGTATAAGGGAACCGAAACCATCGAGATGGGCGAGGCCTTCGTCGCGACGCCGCAAAACATCGAAAGCCGCACCAAACGAATGACGCTCAGAGACGGCATCAGGGTGGCCATGCTCAGCAAGCAGACGCGCGGCGACAAGGTCCACGCGACTTTCCGTTTCCATTTCGGAACGGAAGAGTCGATGACCGGCCGAACCACCGCGCTCGATATGATCCCGTCGCTGCTGATGCGCGGTACCAAGAACCGCACCTACGAGCAGCTTCGCGACGCCATCGACAAGATGGAATCGAGGCTGAATGTCAGCGGGGGTGTCGGGTCGTTCGGCGCCTCGATCGAGTCGGAACGGGCGAAGATCGTCCCGGCCATTGAGCTGCTCGGCGAGATCCTGCAAACGCCCGCCTTCGATCAGGAGGAGTTCGAGATTGTCCGCAAGGAGCAGCTCACACGCCTCGAAGAAGGACTCTCTGATCCGCAAGCGCTGGGGTTCACGACGCTCACCCGGAAGATGAACCCCTGGCCTGTCGGGAGCATCCACTACGTCCCGACGATCAAGGAACAAATCGAGCGACTCAACTCGCTCTCGTTGGGCACGATCAAGGATCTCTACACCAAGAACTACGGCGGAAGCAACGTCGAGATCAGCATCGTCGGCGACTTTGACGAAGCCCAGGTCAAATCGGCCATCACGAAGGTGTTCGGCAATTGGAAGTCGCCCTCACGCTACAGACGCGTCGCCAAACCTCACCGGGATATACAGGCCTCCAGCGACACGATCCTCACGCCCGACAAGAAGATGGCCATCGTCGGTACGGGTGCGGCCATGGAGATGCGCGATGACGATCCTGACTATCCGGCCCTGCGGTTCGCCAGCTATATTCTGGGCCAGAGCGCCAAGTCGAGGCTGATCAACAGGCTTCGCCACAAAGGCGGACTCTCCTATGGAGCGGGTGCCTTTCTGCGCGTCAGCTCGCAGGACCGCCGTACCGCGCTGGTCGGTTATGGAATCTGTGCTCCGCAGAACGCCGTGAAAGCACAGGACGCCATGCGCGAGGAAATCGAGAACTGGTTTGCCGAGGGCATCACCGACGAGGAGCTCGCCGAGGGCAAGAAGAGCTACGCCCTGAAGTTCGAAAACAACCTCGCCAATGATCAGTATGTCATGCGATACCTCGCATCCGGCTTGGAGATCGACCGAACGTTCGATTACGAAGGACAGCTCATGGAGAAGATCCAGAAGCTGACGAAGGGCGACATCCAACGTGTCCTCAAGAAACGCTTCGTCGGGCTCCCCTTTGTGGAGATCAAAGCCGGAGATCTTCAAGACAAGACGCACTAGTGCTCTTTGACACGTGAAATGATGGGTGGCATGGCCAAGCGAAGCGCCGCCATGTGATCGTGGTGGCGGCATGGCGGGGCACGGACCTCGTCGGGCTTCGGCGGCCTCCACCGGATGGCATCCATCATCTGAGGTGTAACGATGCACTAGTCCTCGGTCTTCATGACGCCGAGTCCACTCGGGAAACACCGGGCGTGGCGGTCGTGTGTTGAGCACCCGCCACGCCCGGTTTACGTTTCGCGGCCCGTTCGGGAATACGCTATGGACACTGGGGCGAGCCGACCGATGGGGAGCTTGCCAGACCGGCCTCGCTCGTGAATAATCCTCTCCGCCGGTATCGGTAAGACGATCGATCCAAGATGGGAGCTAGCGACGTGGGAACATCCGCCGTCATCTTTCCGGGACAAGGGTCCCAGCTCGTAGGCATGGGGAGGGACATCGCTGCGGCGAGTGTTCGCGCGAGGGATGTGTTCGATCGCGCCAACAATGTGCTCGGTTTCGACATCGCCGCGCTCTGCTTCGACGGCCCAGCCGAAAGGCTCGCCCAAACCGATATCCAGCAACCGGCGATATTTGTAACTAGTATTGCACTCTGGGAAGCCTTCACGGAAGCCGGAGGGACTCCGGAACAGTTCTCATTCGCCGGGGGCCTCAGCCTTGGTGAGTATTCAGCCCTTCAGGTGGCCGGGGCGGTTGAGTTCGAGGACGCGCTCCGCTTGGTCCAGCGACGTGGCCAACTCATGCAGACGGCGGCCGTCGCGTCGCCCAGTGGGATGGTCTCTCTTATCGGGGTCGATCAGGCCGCCGCCGTGGCGCTTTGTGATCGGGCTCGCGAGGGCGATGTCTTGGCTCCGGCGAACTTCAACTGCCGCGGGCAGATCGTCATTTCTGGGAGCCGAGCCGCCTGCGATAGGGCACTCGAACTGACCAACGAGTTTGGCTGCCGCGGCATCGCTCTGGATGTGGCGGGGGCCTTCCATTCGCCGCTCATGGAACCCGCCGCCGAGGGACTTTGGCCCGTTCTGCAGGAAACGCCCTTTACGCAGCCAGCCATAGCGGTTATTGCAAACGTAGACGCGGAGTATCACGGCGAGGCCTCGGCTATCCGCCGGTCACTGAGAAATCAGGTGGTCAGCCCGGTACTCTGGCAACGCTGCATCGAAACGCTGATCTCCGGCGGCGTGGATCGCTTTGTCGAGGTTGGGCCGGGGAGGGTGCTGACGGGCCTGATGCGAAAAATCGACCGCAAGATGACCGCGGTCAACGTCAGTACCGCCGAGTCGATATCGGGTGCCGTGGCCGCTCTGACCGAATCCTGACCGGCAATCCCATGAACGGAATGGCGACGCTATGAACGACAAGATTGCGCTGGTAACCGGCGGGAGCCGAGGCATCGGGCGAGGGATCTGCCTCTCGCTGGCCGAAAGGGGTGCCACCGTCATCGCCTCCGCCCGCAATCAGACCGCCCTCGACGACCTCGTTAGCGAGGCGCAGAAGCGGGAACTTCCTGGGAAAATCGAAGCTAGATCCCTCAACGTAGCCGATCGCGACGCCATAGGGCCCTTCGTCGAAAGTGTGACCGAGAAGTACGACCGGGTAGACATTCTGGTCAACAACGCCGGAATTACCCGCGACGGTCTGGCGATGAGCATGGACGACGATCAGTTCGACGACGTCCTAACGACCAATCTTCGGGCCGTTTTTTGGCTGATTCGGGCGGTCAGCCGGACCATGGTTCGGCGGCGCTACGGGAGAATCATCAATATTGGTAGTGTTTCGGGCATCATGGGCAACCCAGGCCAGGTCAATTATGCGGCCAGCAAGGCGGGCTTGATCGGCATGACCAAGTCACTGGCCAAGGAACTGGGGAAACGGAAGATTACGTGCAACGTCGTGGCGCCGGGCTTCATCACCACCGATATGACCGCCGCCCTGTCGGACGACCTCATGGCCTCGGTGAAGAACATCATTCCCCTGGGGCGAATCGGCGAGGTGGAGGAGGTTGCCGAGGTGGTGGCCTTCCTGGCGGGCGACGCCGCCTCGTACATCACGGGGCAGGTCTTGGTGGTGGACGGCGGGCTCCACATGTGAGACCATTGCTAGACGGCGTCGGAAGGGATACGATCTGGGTCACCATGTCCTCCGGCGGGGCGTGGCGAGTTTTCGTTCGAGTCTGGAGGAACGAGTTGTGTCTACTGCGGTAGAGATCGAAGAGAAAGTCATTCAGATTGTCAGCGAGCAGATGTCCGTTGACAAGGGTGAGATTTCCCGTGAGACGTCGTTTGTGAACGACTTGAACGCGGATTCCCTCGACACCGTCGAGCTGGTGATGGAGCTCGAAGACGAGTTCGACATGACCATTCCTGACGACGAAGCTGAAAAGCTAAAGACCGTCGGGGAGGCCATCGATTACATTAAAAAGCACCTTGAGGGTAAGTGACGACTCTCTCCCGAGCGACGAAACATGGCGGATAGGCGTGTTGTAGTCACGGGAATGGGAGCGGTCACCCCGTTCGGCGTTTCGGTCGACCTCTTCTGGGACAGCCTCTTGGCAGGTCGTTCCGGGATCGGCCCCGTTACGCTCTTTGATGCGTCCGCGTTCGACGCGCGCATTGGCGGGGAAATCAGCGATTTCAATCCCGCCGATCATCTAGATCGCAAGACGATCAAGCGGCTCGACCGCTTCGCGCAATTCGCGCTCGTCTCCTGCGACGAGGCCGTGCGAGCCTCCGGTCTCGACATGGACGCCATCGACCGACGACGCGCGGCGGTGTTTTTCGGCTCCGGTATTGGCGGTCTCAACGAACTCGAACAGCAGCACAGCCGACTCGTTCAAAAAGGGCCCGGGAAGGTTTCGGCGTTTACCATTCCCAAGCTGATGGTCAACGCCGCCAGCGCGAACATCTCCATCGCGTACGGCGCCAAAGGCAACAGTATCGCCGTCGCCAGTGCGTGTGCGTCCGCCACCCATGCGATGGGCGACGCCCTGCAGCACATTCGTCACGGAATCGCCGACGTCGTCTTCACCGGCGGTTCCGAAGCCGCCATGACGCCGCTCGCACTCTCCGCCTTCGCTGCGATGAAAGCGCTCAGCACGCGCAACGATGATCCGACGCGGGCGAGCCGCCCATTCGACCGCGACCGCGACGGATTCGTCCTCGCCGAGGGCGCCGGCGCCTTCGTCTTTGAAGAGCTCGAACATGCCAAGCGTCGTGGAGCGCCGATTCTCGCCGAAGTCATCGGGTTTTCTTCCAGTTCCGATGCTGACCACATCACCCAGCCTTCTGAAAGCGGCGACGGCGCCGCCTCGGCCATGCGAGCAGCGTTGGAAGACGCAAAGCTTGCCCCCGACACCGTCGATTACATTAACGCCCATGGTACCAGCACGCCGCTCGGCGATGTCGCCGAAACGCGAGCCATCAAGAACGTTTTCGGCCCAGCCGCCAAGAAGCTGATCGTCAGCAGCACCAAGAGCGCGGTAGGCCACTCTCTGGGGGCCAGCGGTGGCGTCGAGCTTTGCGCAACCATCCTCGCCATCCGTAACGCGACCGTCCCCCCCACGCTGAACCTCGATCATCAGGATGACGACTGCGACCTTGACTACTGCCCAAACACCCCTCGCGACCGCAAGATCAGTGTTGCCATGAGCAATTCCTTCGGTTTCGGCGGCCACAACGCCTGTATCGTCGTTCGACGTTTCGACTAATTCCCGTTTCCCTTGGTCAAGCGCGACCCGGATTTGCGTCGATATCTGACTGCGTAGTACCTGTGCGCCTACGGATTCTCCCTGACGGATGGCCATGAGTCAGACACACACCGCCGAACAGAATGTCTCAAAGACGACCCCGGACGCCGTTGCATCCGGCGCCGCCCATTCTGAGGGGCCGTCCGCTACGGGCATGCCGCAGAAGAACCCACGCGCCGATCTGCGCCGAATTCTCCAGCTCTCGGTGCCCGTAACGACGGTCTTGGCGGAGCGCCTCATGTCCGTCGAGTCCGTCGTCGCCATCACCGTCGGCACCATTATCGAGTTCGACGTCCCGTTTGACTCCGATTTGGCGCTGAGGGTTTCCGATCGCCCGATTGGTGCCGGACAGGCGGTCAAGGTGGGCGAGAACTTCGGCCTCCGCATCACGCAGATAGGCACCGTCCAAGACAGAATCGACGCCCTAGGCAGCGCTTGAGCTCTGTCACTCGCTGAGCATCGTCTCCGCCAACTTCCTCGCATCACGCTTGCTCGAGATCGTCTCGTTGAGTTGCGCGCGATAAACGGCGTCGAGGATCTTCCCCAACCGTGGCCCCGGTGTCAGACCCATGGCACCAAGATCGTCGCCCGTCAAAAACGGCGACGGCGCCACTTTCTCCGGTGGAATCGTTGCGCTCCGCGCCTCCAACCGTTGGTGGATCGCCAAATCACCCCGCGAAGCGGTCAAATCACAGCGAAGCAGCTCCATCAGAAGATCCCAGGCGTCCGCGGCCATCAACATCTTCAGGTCCGCCAGATCGAGTGCATCGTCTCGCTGGAGCGCCGGCAGACTTTGCAGGATCCACACAACCGTCTTGATCAGACGATTGCTCAACCGCAAACCACGGCAGATCTTGCGGGCCGCCTCCAGGGTCCGACCCTTCAGCGCAACCGCCAGCGCCAGCGCCGGTTCCACCCGTTCCGCCCGCAGCACACCCAATCGATCGCACACCCTCCGATCGTCCGCCTCATCCGCCGGCCACACCTCCGCCAGGTGCCCTCGAAGGCCCGTCTCAACGAGCAACGACCAACCCCGAACCCGCGACGCGTCGACCAGAATCATCTCCAGTTCCATCCAGACCCGTTCCGTACTGACGCTCCTTAGCCGATCGGCAAGCCCGGCGATCGCCTCGAACGTACCCCTTTCAATGTCGAAGCCCAGCCGCGCCGCGAACCGCACCGCCCTCAGCATTCGCAGGTGGTCCTCCGCAAACCGCAACTCCGGTGCGCCGATCGTCCGCACAACGCCCGCCGAAAGATCCGACCGCCCGTCAACGTAGTCGATCACCGTCTCCTCGATCGGGTCGAAGAACAGACCGTTGATCGTGAAATCCCGGCGTCTTGCGTCCTCCTCCGCCGAACCGAACCGGATCTCGTCGGGATGCCGCCCGTCCGAATAGGGACCGTCCGAGCGGAACGTGGCCACCTCAATCTCAAACCCCCATCGGCGAACCAACATCACCCCGAACTGCACCCCCACGTGGCGAGCACGAGGAAACACTTCCTTCACACGCGCCGGCGTCGCGTCCGTCACCACGTCGTAGTCCTTCGGGGCTCGTCCCAAGAGCCGATCCCGAACGCATCCGCCCGCCAGCAGTGCGATATGACCCTGCGCGCGGAGCTTCTTGAGCGTATCCAATGCGGCCTCTTGTGCATCCCGCTGCTTCGTCATCATCGTTCCAGAAACGCGATCTCGCCGGTCCCGAACGTCCGCCGCTCGACCACGCGCCACCGATCGATCGAATCGAACGCTTGCTCCCCACCCGCCCGATGGTGCAACACCACCAGTGGCCTTTTCCCATCCACCTCGCCCAGCCGGGCCAGATACTGGGGCACAGCCCCCTGCGAGGTCGTGTCTGCGGAATCCACGTACGGCGGATCCAGGAAAACAAGATCAAACGGCTCGCCCGCCGCATCGCGGACACCATGCCGCCACGCGTCACGAGTCACCACGTATCCACTCGATCCGACCTGCAAACGCGTAAGATTGTCGCGCAACGCATCGAGCGCCGCGCGCCCGCGCTCGAAGAAGCAGCATTTCGCCGCCCCACGCGACAACGCCTCCAATCCCATCGACCCGCTACCGGCAAAGACATCCGCAACCGACAGCGCCGGCAAGGCCCCCGGCCGCCCGAATCGGGCACCCAGCATGCTGAACACCGCGCCCTTCACCCGATCCGGCATCGGGCGCGTGTCCGGCGTTCGCGGACGCGTAAGAAGCCTCGATCGCCACTGCCCCGCGATGATCCTCATCGATCCGCCGATTCCCAGGAAGAGAAGACGTCGTTGACCAAACTCCAAAGCCGCAGATATAATCCGCCCATACCGGGTATCTGGCAAGCCGACGCCGATGCGCCGCTTGCCGCTCGCGCTCGAGGGACCACGACATGGGATCGATTCTTTGTGAACACTGCCCGGCTGCGTGCTGCCGTCACGTAGCCCTACCCATCGATAAACCCGGCAACAAGCGGGACTACGACGACATTCGATGGTATCTGATGCACAATGACGTGACCGTCTTCGTCGAGGATGGCGATTGGTTCGTTCAGTTTCAAGCACGATGCCACAACCTCGGTGCCGACAACCGCTGCCTCGTCTACGAGACCCGCCCCGAAATCTGCCGAGAATATGAGCCAGGCTCCTGCGACTACGCCGGAGGCCCCTACACCTACGACCACCATTTCACCCACGCCAAGCAGATCGAAGAATTCTACTTCAAGCGGACGGGAAAGAAGCTGGGCAAGCCGACACCACCTCGACGACGCCCCGCCCCGCGCAAGAAAAAATCCGCCTGACATGGCCTCTCGCCCAACGAGACAAAGGCTCCCTCTCCTACTTCTCGGGCTCGTAGCGATTCTCCCTTCGACCGGATGCGTGATGGGCTCGCTGGCCTCCAACACAGGCCCGCCCCCTCCCGGAACCATCTGGTCAAACGCCTCCCGCCAATGGGTACACCTCGGCGAAGAAGTTGCGTTCGACTTCGTCCTGCACGACCTCCGCGGGCGCCGCGTCGACGCCGTCGGCTGGGCCGATTACGGCGTCGCCACCATCCAGTCCGACCGCATCGAGGTCGAACCCGACAGCGCCGGCCGATTCCAGTTCTCCTACCGATTCGATCACGCCGAACCCGGCGAACAAATCGACGTCCACCTCACAGCCTACCGACAACGCGGGTCAAGAGACTTCATGAACGTCCAGGGACGATGGCTCCGCAGCGCCAACCCCGGCGACCAACCCGACCAGAAAGTCGCCGCAGACGCCATTCAGATGACGCTCTACCTGGCGCCGATCGAACTGGCCATCGAACAACCGCCCGACGAATTCGATCCGAATACCGGCGTCCTGCGCTTTGATCCATCGAGCCGGAAGGTAAACTCCATTTACGTGAACCGCCCGGATCGGCCCGGCTTCACGTTGACACGACCCAATGCCGAAGGATTCTGCATCGTTCACTATCAACCGAAAGGAAACGAACTCAATGCGTCCGGCGAGACCAAAGTTCACTTTCTCGTCTATGATGTCGCCGGGAATCCCCATGATGTGACGAGGACCTTCAAGACGCCGTGATGCAGGACGACCGGGAAACTCACCGTCACACGGACGATGCGTTCTATGGCACAGCGACACATTCATTACGAAGCCGCCTTCGAAGACTACCTCCGCTCTCGCGGCTGGCCCTACCTCCCCGTCGACGAACAAAAGAAAGCCATCTTCGCCGGAGCCCGCATCAAATCCTTCGACTTCCTCGTCTATCCGCCGGACGGCAAAGCCTGGCTCGTCGACGTCAAAGGTCGCAAGTTCCCCTACGACGCAAAGGGAGGCAAGCGCTATTGGGAGAACTGGGTCACGCGCGAAGACCTCGAAGGGCTTCGCCATTGGCAGGGCGTCTTCGGCGACGACTTCGAACCGGGCCTCGTCTTCGTCTACTGGCTCATGGGCCCCTCCCACCGCGAACCCACCACAGAGGCCCACGCCTACCGCAACGAATTCTACGCCTTCCTCTGGATCTCCGCCCTCGACTACGCCGCCCACGCCCGGCAGCGCTCCCCCAAGTGGGATACCGTCACCGTGCCCACCTCCGCCTTTCGAAACCTCGTGAAGCCCCTCCATAAGCGCTGAACCCGTGGCGCTCACTCTCCCATAAGGGTAAACCCCAACGGTGGAGGGTGTCAGGCGTGTCTACTCCACGCCATGGATCGATTGGAAGTCCCCGATGCCCTCGAGAATATTCTCTCAGGTTTTGGCCGAATGTTCGTGAACCTCGTGCCAAAACGTCGGTATACGCTGTAGAGTGATCGGGCGTTCTCCACGGCCACATCCACGTGTGACAACGCCGATCCCAACGGAGGACGCTACTGTGGCCAAGAACAGTCCGCCGCCGGTGCGTTTCGGAAAGGAGACGCATTCACCCGGGTTCATTCGCTGTCGGTGGTTCGTGCTCGCCGTCCCGATCGCCCTCCCGATCGCGGCTCTGGGATGGAGCCCGCCGGAGGATCGCGCCGACGCGTCCACCCGGTTCGCGCGGGATATCGAGCGTGACCGGCTGACAACGTCGATCAATATGTACGAAGGCGTGCTGCTCATTCGGCCGGCACCGTCGACCGTCCGTTCGGCCAAGCCTCAGGCGTATGAAGCACTGTGGCGAGATCATTTCGGCGATGTCGTCTATTCCTACGATCGTCTCTTGCACA
>JAJDDV010000198.1 GCA_029260135.1 Phycisphaerae bacterium
CGCCGGCGTACCTGGCGTGCAACTGTCCACGACCGTACCGGCGGGGCACGATGTGCTGCCCGTCGATGAACACGCACCGACACCGCAGCTCGTCGGAAGCGATACATATCCGTCATCGGTCAGCCCATTACAGTCGTCGTCGATCCCGTCGCACGTGACGTCGTCCGCTCCCGGTGTCCCCGGTGCGCAACTGTCAACCACCGCCCCGGACGGACAGGATGTGCTGCCGGTCGAAGCACAAGCGCCAACGCCACATGTCGTCGGCAGCGATACGTAGCCGTCATCGACCAGACCGTTGCAGTCATCGTCGATGCCGTCGCAGGTAACATCATCCGCCGCCGGCGTTCCCGGCGCACAACTGTCAACCACTGCGCCGGCAGGACAAGATGTGCTGCCAGTCGACGAGCACGCTCCGATCCCGCACGTTGTCGGTAGCGAGACGTAGCCGTCATCGGTTAGCCCATTACAGTCGTCGTCGATACCGTCGCAAGTGACATCATCAGCCGACGGTGTTCCCGGCGTGCACGTGTCGACGGGGACACCGGCGACGCAGTCGAGAATGCCGCCGGAAGCACACGCGCCGACTCCGCAGGCTGTGGGTGGCGGTACGTAATTGTCGTCTGCCAGCCCGCTACAGTCTTCGTCAATCCCGTTGCACTCATCATCGGCACCGGTCGGCGTTCCAGCAACACAAGTGTCGTTGAGAATTCCGCCGACCAGGCAGAACAGGAATCCGGATGAGCTACACACACCGAGGCCACAGGACGTGGGTACGGTAACGTACTCCTCATCAATCAGGGCGTCGCAGTCGTCGTCCACGTTGTCGCATGTCGCATCGTCGATGGACAGAGGCGTTCCCGGAAGGCAAAGTGTCTCCAAACCACCCACGCAAGAGCTGGGCGTGTTTGTGTTCAGGCAATAGCCAACGCCGCACGTGTTGTCGATGACGTATTCCTCATCGACGAGACCGTCGCAGTCGTCGTCCACGTTGTCACAGGTCGTGTCGTCGACGGAGAGAGGAGTTCCGGGCTGGCAGAGCGTCTCGACCCCGTTAATGCACGTGCTTGGCGTGTTTGTCGTCAGGCAATACCCGAGACCGCAGGCAGCATCAACAACGTAATCGTCGTCGACCACACCGTCGCAGTCATCGTCGATGCCGTCGCAGGTCGTGTCGGTAAGTGAAACGCGAATACAGAAAGGCGGCGAGGGGCGGAACTGAACTTGATCCGACGGAATCACCGCACTAGTGCCCCCCACGCCCGGAACGACGGAGATATCGGTGGCCGCAGGTCCGGATGTGATGATGTTCCCGGAACTAGGCGTGTCCGCTGTCTGTGAAACATTGGCGATCCGAACCCATGCCGGAGTAATCCCCAGCCCGCTGGTGAACGTGCAGCCGCCGAGCTCATCGACGAGTCCGCCAACGTTGTCGCATGTTCCGGTAGCAAAGAAGATGTAGTTCGTCGAGGGTGTACGGCTGACGCATGACGTAGCCGCGGGATTGAATCCCAAATCGCTGAACACGCAGGCAAGGCCGTTTCGGGCAGGGTCGACAACAGCCTGCTCAGCCCAAAGTTCAATGACATACGATGTGCCAAGATCGATGATGCTCGCGGACGCGGGCGGAGCACCGGCCGACACCTCGAGACCGCTGGCAGTTTGCAGCACGACCGCTTGAACATTGACGACCGGAGTCATCGCCGCAAGCGCTTCGGCTTCGGTCTCGGTGTTATGTGTACCACCCGGATAACTCAGGAAGCCGCCATCGGGCACCTGCATGCTCCATAACCACTCGCGACCGGACGCGATCGCTGTCGCATAGGGCCCGCATCCGGCATCCTGCGCTGCCTCCAGCGCCATGACGCCGTGAGCAGTCGTCTGCAGGTCCTTGTCCGTTTCGCCGGGCGCGGTGAGATTGGAATGCCAATACCAGGAACCGTCGGTGTTCTGATAGGATGCCAGCTGGTCCGCCAACGCGCACAGCGTCGTGATACCGTTAACGCCGGCGTGATTAGGGCTGCTGATGGCTGCGAAGTTCGTCGTCCCGCTCAACGCAAGCCCGCGTACGCCACCCGCCACACCGAGTATGTCGCTGTAGACATTCACCGGATCCGTGTTGTCGAGCGTGTTCAATCCGTCGAGCAGCGCGGTAAGGAAGAGCGCGTCCTGCCCGGGGTTCCCCAGCGCAGTCGCCGTGGGAACGATGGTGGAAAACTCCCAAGGAAGGAGGTTCACCCAGGCGCCGGCACGCCCCGCCTGAATGTAGGCGATCCAACCTGCCGTATCGTAATCAGTCGGTGAATACGTGGCTGCCGTCAACGCATCAAACAACTCGACAGCCGCATGATTGCTGTAGAGCGGATTGCCCGTCGTGCCGCTGAGCTTCCATAGAAAGTACGGAGAAAAAGTGGCGAAACGGGGCTCGCCGTTCGCCCAAGTGTATGCGGTCACGGTCCCATTGCCGGCGGCCACGGCCGAGGCTAAGTGCGCCGCATCGGCCGTACCCTCGAACGACCGTAGAAGCCCAAAGCCGATCGCCCCGGAGAGGCTGTGGAAAGTCGCTGCGCAGTCGTTGTGCGGCCAACCCCACGCCCCGTCGACGCACTGTTGGGCGACCATGTGGTCTGCCCCCGCCTGGACGCCGGGCGCAATGGCGGCGATTCCGCCCAATGTGTCTTCCTGTAGCGGGACGGGGCGAACACTCAGTGGACCCTTGCGACTAACCTCGCCGTCGCTCGATTGCGCGACAATGGGTCTTTCGGTACCGCGGGCGGTCACAGTCGAAGGTCCTGCATCACCAACACCGCCGGCCTGGGCGATTCCGACCAGGAGCGGGATCACCGCAAGGCTGACAAAGAGCTTTTGGACTTGCATCCCTTTTCTCCCATCCGCTTTCGTTTGGTTCGTCATTGGCCAAGTGCCATGCTGGACGTAGCCCGCGTGCCGTCGGCGAATCCGCCGACGCCCATAAAGTCTGCTGACCCAACGACTTGCCTTCATGGTCGCACGCGCCTAGAATGGAAGCGCGGACGGACCAGCCTCTCAGGCGGGTTGCGTCACGCAAACCGCAGGTCGGCTTGTTCTTGAGCAGAGGCAGCCGACCTGCTCACTTTCATCCGTTGGATACCGTTCATCCAACAGTCGTATCCTACTTGTCAACGTCCACGAGCGCAGCGATTGCTCCATGGCGCGGAATACGCGTCAGGATTGCCGTCCGCCCGTGACAAGCGCCATCGCAAGAACGACCTGTCGATGTTGCCCGCCTACGGCAAGCCGGTACCGCCGGTGCGCACGATACACAACGTGTCGTATCAGACGCAGTAGGTTGGTTCCTGTCTCTCATAGCCGTGGCTTCCGGTCGACTCGAATCAGAAGACCTTGTCCGCATGAATTCCAAAGAACGAGGCCCGCATCTCCGATGCTGATGCGCTAGCGGAATCTAACGTTTTGCCAGTGTAGCTACAATAAGCATTTGGCTTAGGGAAAAGTGGATGCGACGTGATGGGTGAACTCGATCCTGCCAAGAGACGGAACATTCGATCCTCCGACCGAGCCGAGCCACGAGGCGCGGAATGCGCGAATGTTCATGAGTTCCTTGAACACGAAAGCACCTCTTGCTATACGATCCAAAGACGCGCGGATGGATGGTGCGATCCTACTTGTAGTTGCGAATCGGGGGTTTTCTAGCTGCCTTCGCTCTCAAGGCGCTGCATACCCAGATGCACTGTCTTGATAAGGTCGGCGAAGGAGTGGACGCCGAGCTTCGACATGATATGACCCCGGTGGACATTGACCGTCTTTCGGCTCAGACCCAACTGCAAGGCGATGAACCGTGGCGGGTCGCCGGCCAAAAGCAACTCGAGCACCTCCTGCTCGCGCGGCGTGAGGGTGGCGAGTCGCGACGCGATCTCCCCCCGCTGGCTCTCCTCTCTGCACGATCTCGCATCAGATTCGATCGCGTGACGGATCCGCTGCAGCAACTTTGCAGCGTCGTACGGCTTCTGGAAGTAGTCCACCGCTCCCGATCGCATGACGCTCACCGCCGCCTCGACGTTGTCATAGGCAGAGACGAAGATGATCGGAATCCTCAGTCCACGATCAGCGAGCGCACGTTGAAGATCAACACCGGATTGATCCGGCATACAGACGTCGAGAATGAGACAACTGGGCCGCTGCGCCACGCCATCATAATGATCAAGAAACGCTTGACCGTTCGAAAACGGCACTACGCGAAGCTGGGCTGCATGCAGCAGGGTGGAGAGGGATGCGCGAAACGTGTCGTCATCGTCAACGATGAACACTGTCCCGGTAGGGTCCATGCGCGAGTTCTCCGTTACTCTGAGACCGCTTTCGGAAACAGACGACGATGACCGGCCCGCCCCCACATCTGCAAAGGCGGGCCCCATCACCATGGAATCTAGGTATCGCTTCGCGCTTCTCATCTGAAGAGTACTTCAGCCCTCATGCACCATCCTAGCCCAAGACGCCACCGACGGGGAATAGGCAGTTTCCCTAAGGAAAAATGGCAGCGTCTCGAGCCCAAGGTCGTGAAACACACGACCCGGCAGAAAGACCCAGAGCGAGCTGAGGACGCAGAGCGGAGGATGTAACGAAACACCGTTGAGGTCGAAATGTGACGCTACAAACGACATTTCACCGGAGTCGAGTGCCGATCAAACCCGGTCAAAGATTCAGGAAGGCGCCTCAGGCCGAAAACGCAGCAACCGTCCATCACCGTTGGTGTCCAAGACTTGCGACATGTGGATCAGGTCGGCAAGCGACTCAGCCTGCAGCTTCATCATGATATGCCCGCGGTGGGCGTCCACGGTCTTTCGGCTCAAGCTCAACGTGAACGCAATCTGTTTCGGTGCCATTCCTTCAACCAGAAGGTCCATCACTTCACGCTCTCGCGGAGTGAGCAAGAGAACCCGGGACCTTGCATCTGAGCGAATGGCTTCCTCCTCCTGCATTCTCGCATCAAGGGCAAGGGCGTTCCGTACACGGTGGAGAAGCTCGTCGGCACTGTACGGTTTCCTCAAGAAGTCAACGGCACCCGATTTCATCGCACGGACTGCCCTGTCGATATTGCCATGCGCGGAGACAATGATCACAGGCATGGTGACGTGACGACGCACGAGTTCCTCCTGAAGCTCGAGACCGGACATGCCCGACATGCGGAGATCGAGAATTAGACAACCATGTTCGGATGGATCACGTTGTTCGAGAAACTCCTCGGCACTGGCATAGGTCTCCACCGCCAGACCCACGGACGCCATCAACGCAGTCAAAGACTCGCGGTACTCAGCGTTATCATCGACGACGAATACAATCCCCTCCGCACCCATGTCAATCGCCTCCGTCTTCAACCGGGAGGATGACCTGAAACGTGCTGCCACCCTCAGGATTCCGCAACGCACGCAGTTCACCTCCGTGCCCTTCAATGATCGATCGGCTGATGGGCAGACCCATGCCCATGCCGTTGACCTTCGTTGTGAAAAACGGCTCAAATGCTCGCTTCACGTCCTCCGAACTCAACCCGGGGCCTCGGTCGCAGACATTGAGGACAATGTGATCCTGATCGTTCAGTAATGTCTGTACAACGAGCTCAGGGGATGCACACGTGCAACCCTTCATCGCGTCCAGCCCGTTCCGGATCAGATTCACCACAACCTGTTCGATCTGGATCGACTCCACGGCGACCGACGGCAACGGCTCCGTCAGGTCAAAACGCATCTTCACACCCTTGGCGGGCACTCCGCAGCGAACAAGGTCCGCAGCACTCCGCACAAGCCGGTTGACGTCGGCACGTTGTTTCTGTAGCTCGCGCTTTCGGACGAACACCCGAATCCGATCCACAATCTGACTCGCACGCCGCGCCTGCGATGACGCGCTGTTCAGATGCTCCAACAACTCCGCCCGAACGACGGATCCGGTTCGGATTCGCTCAGCACACGCTTCAACGTAGTTGACCACGCTGGCAAGCGGCTGATTCAACTCGTGCGCAAGTTCCGTCGCCATTTCTCCCATCGTGCTCAGGCGCGTGACGTGTGCGAGTTCCGTCTGGCGCTGCAGGGCCTCGGCCTCTGCTCGCTTACGCTCGGTGATATCGCGTACGCTGGACCGATGCCCAAGACAGGTCCCATCCGACGCGAAGATCGGCTGCCACGAAACCGCCACCCACCGCTGGCCTCCGTTCTTCTGCCTGATACGAAAAGCAAGATCGTTGCCCGAGGTGCGACTCTCAACCGCCGTCTCGAACCAGTCCGTCACGATGTTGCGATCGTCCTCATGAACCAAAGGCCAGGGATACCCCGGCATCTTCAGGCACTCATCGACCGAATAGCCCGTGATCCGTTCAACCCCTGGATTGATCCACAAGATCTTCCCGTCAGGACCGACCCAGTTTTCCCAGTCGTAAGTGTACTGGGCGATGGCCCTGAATCGCTCCTCGCTCTCACGGAGCGCGTCTTCCGCACGCTTGCGTTCACTCACATCACGAAGAACGCCCGCAAACAGCGTTCTGTCATGCAAGCGCACTTCACTGACGGCTACCTCGAGAGGTACCGTACTCCCGTCCTTGCGCAAGCCCGGTGCCTCCCGACCGACGCCGATGACTCTTGGTATCCGGTCAGTCATATACCGCTTGATGTAGCTCGAATGGTGCTCACGGAATGGCAACGGCATCAGGAGACTGATATTCTTGCCGACAAGCTCATCCACTTCGTGTCCGAAAAGCCGCACCGCCGCCCGATTGGCCGATTCGATCACGCCCTCCTCGTTGATGGTGATGATGCCGTCGACCGCCGTATCAACAATCGCACGGGTCCGTGCCTCGCTCTCGACAAACGCCCGTAAGCGATCTTCCGATTCGTGTCTTGCGCTTCGCAGCGCGAGGATCACGTTGCACAGGACAACGACTCCGACGCCAAGAAAAACCGCAGCCACTGACGCGCCCCAAGTGACGAACGCTCGGCTGAGCGCGGGCGCATTCAAAGCGGCCGCCTCGTCGTAAAGTAGCGAAATGTACCACTGTTGATCATCAGCGATCTCCGCCCCCAACCACAAACCCGTGTATCGATCAGCCTTGAACACGCGCTCGCGATCCTCGGAGAATGCCTTTCCGGTCTCTTGTTGGAAGCGATCCACAAACCACCGCCGAAGCGCCGCGTCGATGTCGTCACACCCGAACTGATCGCCACGCGCATTTGTCAGAACGAGCAGGTTGTCCAGGCTACTTCGCTCCAACACGCTCGAGACCACGCTTGAGCGAACCATCCCTGAGACCGCGCCAATCAGCTCGCCCGCAACACGGACCGGAACCGAAAGAACCATGCCAGGTTCTCCGACGCAGAGCGGTATCGGCTCGGTAACGAGAAACTCAATCGACGGATCGACCGCAAACTGGCGAATGTGGTCCATCTGAGCGGCGTACTCTTCTGCTTCTCGCTCCGCTGAGTGGATCGTCTCGACATCATTGTGTTCGTCGCCCAGCTCGAACGTCATAAACGGACGGTGGGTCCCGTCGAAATCTCGCTTGAGAACATAGACCTCCGACAGACTATGCTGGGTATGATTGGCCTCGAATACACTGCGAAGGTACGCCTTCGGCGCGTCGCTCATCTGTTGTACAGCTGGGTTGAGGCCGAAGAGGCGAAGGCAGAGGTGAATCTCACCGAAATAGTCCTCGATGTGGTCCCTGGCGGAAACCAGCTTCAACGCGTTTCGCGATCGGATCTGCTCTGCCAGCTCACTTCGATGTCGTCGATGTTCAGCCAGAAGGAGGACGGCAACAAGGATCCCGGCAAAGGCGCTTCCCCACTGCAGCCATCGAAAACGCGGGACCCACGGATCGCGCCAGACGTTCATCGAGAAGGCCCTCGAAACGGAAGAATGCGAGAACGATGCGAGCAAGCACGGTGGGACGCGACGGTGATCACCCGCGAACCACGCTTGGCATCGGCGCGCAGACCTCGACCGTGCGTCAGTCCCGGGAAACCCCCTGGGGGCGATGAAAGGCCTGCGCCGCGCCCAATGGCACCTCCGTTATAGACGAACATCAGCACCAAAGTCCGACGCGAGCGGTCCTGAACAGACCCCACCGCGCGGGACCGGAGGAAGAGCACCGCCTGAATCCACCGCCGTGTTCGGTCGGTCAACGGTGCGGGTGAGAAGGTTCCGAACGCAAGATCGGCCAGCCAAACAGCGCCATGTTCTCGAGATCCCAGAGAACTAGGTTGCAACGCTCAACCGCACTCCTTCTCCCCCAGCTTCACACAGGCCAGCCCATGATATGGAACTCTCCCGGCACCCCACTTAGAACGGCTTAAATACAACGACCCCGCGTCATCGGCGACCCATGCATTACGCCGGAACAACGCTTCGCCCAAGATCTACGCAAAGCCGCCCGAACGCCTAGGCGGTCAACCTACGCCGGATACTTATACCAGAACATAAAGTGAAACGCAACATGTCTACCGATAGATGTCATTTCACAGCGTCCGACGTACACTTTCACTTACTTTCGCGGCAAGGCCCGATTCAGTTCCTCAAGGCGGGTCGATGTGCAACGCCCGATAGTCCTTAAGATGGGCTGGCTGGTGTGAACAGCGTGGAAGGTGCGCCCGCCCGTGCAAGCCAGATTCGAACCTCAGGGGCCGACCGGTAGACGAGCGACGCAGGGTAGCTCCGACGTCAACGGAAATCTGACTTCACACGGCGCGAGCTCGGGCTATCGCAGGCCACCCTCCGTTCGCCCTTGCCCTGACACACTGTTCCCGACTCGAACGGTCGCCGCGTCGACGCCATCTCGCACCCCAACCACGCCGCAACGCGCCAGACAGATGTCACAGTCTTGCGCCTTGGCACGATTCATGTAGTGAATGGGGGTCGTAGTTCTGGCCGGTCTTCGAACGCTGAATTCGAGTAGCAAGGTTGTCAACGATGCCAGAACGTGGCCGTCGAAACAGCTGCCAGCAAGGCAACAGAGTGGTGCCAAGAACTGATCGTGGTGCCTGACATCGGAGGTTTCGCATGAGGCAGGCAGCGCGGTGTTTCGAACGGCGATGGGGTACGCTCGATGGAGAATTGCGTTGCGCATTGGACCTGACTTGTCTCTCGTTGAAGGCACGATGGCGCGACCGTCGACTCACTCTGACTGCGTCCAATTTTCCCTAAGCCAAATGCTTATTGTAGCAATTCGAGCAACACGTTAGATTCCGCTAACGCATCAGGTTCAAAGATGCAGACGTCTTCTTCTGCAATGGGCGCGGGGCAGGTCTCCTGAGTCGCGTCGACCGGAAACCGAAGCTGTGAGACGAACGGACCGAATAGCCTGTCCGACACAATGCCGAGGTCGCGTTGAAGGCACGAGCATTGTTCTACGGATGGACAACCGTTCTTGCCTGATTGGGCCAAGGCACATGTACGGCAGCAACCTGATGCAACGCAACTACCTGTCGAACGCCTGCCAGCGCTGGACCGAGAGTACAGACCAGACGAAGTGGCGAGGGCGAGCCGGACAGACCACGAAAACTGGGACGATGGTGAGCAGGTCGGCTGCCTCTGCTCGAGAACAAGCCGATCTGAGGTTTGCATGAAGCAACGCGCCAGATGGCAGAGTTTGTTTCCGCGCCCAATTCAAGGCGCGCATCTGCAACTGGCCGGACAAGTGGAGTAGTAACGCCGCAGATTCTCCTCAGGATCGCCGAATGGCGATCGGCTTGAGAACGCCGCTCGGAGAATCAAGCTCGGTCGTCGGGAAACCTATGACAGTTTCTCGGACGCCGTGCGACCTGCGCTACGCGCCCTTTCCCGGCGCGTAGTCGTATGGCGCGAAACGATCTACCGACCGTGAGGCCAGTCGCCGGAGGGCGGAGGATGATTCCAAAGGAAACAAGAGTCACGCGCAACTTGGATGATCGAGACGCAGTCAGCCTCTCGTGCCGAGCGAGCACAGTCTCACGATCAGCAAAGACCGACGCGCGACCCCCCGTGATGCGGGAGCATACCCTGTTGGCAATAGCCACTCGAAGAAGCCCCGCTTCTCATCGCAGACATCAGAGCAAATCCCAGCATCGGTACATGACGGGAAAGGATGGTGTTCCTATGATGCTTGCTGCATCGCGACGTCCCGAGCGTATTGCACTATTTCGTGGACTCCTTGCCGCACTGGCCCTTTGTCTGGGCCTCCAAGCCAATCTCTATGGGCAGTTCACGCTCCAGGTGCAAAGACCGGACGGTTCACCCGTGGCCGGCTTTCGCTGGCTGCTGGAAGAGAACACTACCTATGAGCCCGTGCCCGGCGTACTTGTCGCCGATAGCACCGCGGTGCGAGTCTACAATAGCCATGCGCCCGTCGTAGATACGGGTCACGTGACAGGCTCGTCCGTTCTCATAAACATTCCGACGGACCAACGCTACTTCCTGTCCGTTCTTCCGGATTCGGGCCATACGCTCAGCGGGGCCGCAGTCGCTGTTGGCCAAACGCTCGTGACCGTCACCGTCAATCCGACACCCATCCCGACGGCGCAGATTTCTGTCCTCGCGTTTCACGATGTATCACCCATCAACAACGCCCCGGAGGTTCCGATCGAGCAAGGTCTGCAGGGTTTCACCGTCATGATCCACGATCCGGGAGGCCTGCAGCTCGTGGACGCATACGGTAATCCTCTTGAAACGCTCTACGCCGAGAATGTCTGCGTCGGGATCGCCTGCACGATAGATGCAGACTGTCCGGTGGGAGAGACCTGTATCCTCGATGTCGGAAATTGCAGCACGGACGCCGCCGGCGGATTCGTCGACTGCGCCGCCGCGCCGCCGGAATGTGCGCTGGGGCAGACCTGCAACGCCGGCACACTGTACGATACATCCGGAGCGCCATGGATTGCACAGCTCGGCGACGGCGTCATAACAACCAACTTCGCCGGTGAAGCACAAGTCCGCAACATTGCGCCGGGAATGTACGGCATTCAAGTGATTCCCCCCCCCATGCCAGTCGGTCAAGAGTGGATTCAAACCAATACACTCGAGGGGAAGCCGGTGATCGATGCCTGGGTCAAGGCGGGCGAACCGCCCAGGTTTGTTGAGCTTGGCCCAGCCGCCTATCACGTCTTTTACGGATTCGTTCAGGCGTTCGACAACTTGGCGTCCGTCGCCGACCCGGGTGACCCGCTCAGAGGGTCCGTGACCGGAAAGATGGTCTTCAATCACTTCTCGGCGCCACCGGCCACAAACGGCTTCTTCTCCGGCCCGCCGGTGGAAGACTGTTGGGTGGGGATCAACGAGGCATTCACCCGGACCGGCATCTATACGGCGCCCTGCAATCCGGACAGCACGTTCACGATCACGGATATTCCCGAGGGCACCTATCAGCTCGTCTGGTGGGACAAACATCTTGACGCCATCTTTGGATTCGCCGGATTCACGATCCCCGACACGCAGGGGAATTGGGACCTCAACTTCAACGACGTCCTCGCGTTCCGTTGGTTCGGGACCCTGGAAGGAAACGTCTTCTACGACGCTGACGCCGACGGCTTCCGAGACCCGGGTGAAATCGGCATTCCGTTTGAAGAAGTGCTACTTCGGTTTCGGGACGGATCGATTTACGCAGCGGCTCCGACGGATCTCCTCGGCAACTACGTGATCTCAGAGGTCTTCCCTTTCTTCAAGTGGTTGATCGCCGAGGTCGGATTCCTCACGCTCAAAGACACTGGATTCACCAACATTGTCGATGCCGGAGGCGAGATACAGCCCGACAATGGCTGGACGATGCCCTCCCGTGGAAAACTCAATCCGCAACAGCAGTTCAGTGCTCCGGGCGCGTGTGCGGTCAGCGGAAAGCAGTGTTTCATCGACGCGCATTGCGATGTCGTAACCGCTGAACTCTGTGTCGGCGCGGTACCACTGATCAATCCGAACACCGGCAATAACCTCTCACGAACGGAAAGTGGTGGCTCACCGGGAGACTTCCTCCTGCAGTCCATGTTCCTGTTCCTCAACCAGACCAACATCATTGATTTCGGGAAGATCAGCTACCAAGAGGGCGAAAGTGGCGGTATCTCTGGAATCGTCTTCTACGCCACCACGCGAGCGGAAGACGATCCGGCCTACGCCGCGGGAGAGCCCTGGGAGCCGGGAATTCCGCGCGTGCAGGTCAATCTCTACCAGGACGCAAACTTCGACTATCTCATAGATGACCTGGACGGCGATCTGGTCCCGACACTGGCGGACGTCGACAACTACCCGCTCGGATGGTTCGACGATCCCAACAATCCGGCGGCCAAAGGAGCCGAGGACGTGGATCGCGATGGAGACGGAATATTCGATCCGGGTGACGCCATTCAGATTACGCACACCGACAGCTTTGACGACAACAAACCGACGGGATGTATTCAGAACCTGCCGGTCGTACACGGTCAAGCCGTTCCGGAGTGCATGGACAACTTCGGTACATGGAATCAGGTTCGACCCGGTGTGTTCGACGGTGGATACGCAATCGCCTCGCACTTCCCTGGCGGAATCGCCAGCGGAAGCGCCGAAGTGGACGGCGTACCTGCAGGTGTTTACATCGTCGAAGCCGCTGCCCCTAAGGGCTATGAAATCCTCAAGGAAGAAGACAAGAACGTAGACTATGGCGAGGACTACACGCCTGGTGGCGTCGCGGCCCTTCCACCGCCCTGCGTCGGCGACCTGCACACGGTTCCCCCGTTCCTGACGCTTTTCGGTGACGTCGACGCCGATGGGATCTGCGATCCAGGCCAGGAGTGCGTTGATGCTCCGTTCGCAGGCACCTCACGCCCACTCTGCGACCGCAAGAGCGTCATCCACTCCGGCGGACAGAACACCGCCGCAGAGTTCTTCATGTTCACGCACGTACCCAAAGCCGCGCGCGGACATGGCTTTATCAACAACGACTTCGCAGCCGAATTCGATACATCTAGCCCGATCTTCGGCGAAAAGCAGGCCCCATCGTGGCTTCCGATTTCCTTCCAGGACTTCGCGGGAAACGAGATCACCCGAACCTACTGTGATGAGTGGGGTGCGTATGAGGTATTGCTCCCGTCGACATTCACGGTCAACGTCCCTGCGCCTACGGGTGTATCGGCCAACATGGTTTCCTTTGTTCTCAATCACCCAGGTCCGATCCCCGACCCGAACAACCCAGGACAGGTCATGGTCGACCCGTTCTTCAATTCGAGCTTCAGCCAATCGGGCTTTACGTTCAACTTTCAGCCGGGCACAACCAGGTGGCTGGACACTCCCGTGATTCCTGTCGCCGGTTTCGCCGGCTTCCCCAATGGAAATCTCGACGTCGAACCGCCGGATGGTGAGCCTGTGATCTATTCCGTCATGGGGCCGATCGGCGGTCCGGTGGCCTGCACCAACGGAGACACGCTGACAATAACATCAATGGGACCGACCGACGTGCCGAATCCCGCTCATATTGCGAACGGCATCTGTGTCGCCTTGGTCTGCGCGGGTGGTTCCAATCCAGGCATCCCATGTACCACCGACGCAGAGTGCGTTGGCACGCCAATCACGATTACGCGCGACTTCGGCTTCGGTTGGACGCGAGGCGAAGTGACCGTCGACGGAAGCCCGCTCACGATTACGAGTTGGACAGACAGCACCATTGTCGCCACTGTCGACACCGCGCTGATCTCAACCGGACGCCTGTCCGTGACAAGGGGCGACACCGGCCGCGCAACCCAGCTCGGCGTGAAACTGCATGTCGGCAACTGCGCGTCGGTCGTCTACATCTCCGGCGGCGGAACCTGGCCCGTCACCAAAATCCAGGACGCCATTGACCTTGCCGTCCCGGGAACCACGATCGTCGTGGGCCCCGGAACCTACAAGGAAAACCCGATCATCTACAAGAACGTCAAACTCCAGGGATCCGGTGCGGGTTCCACGTTCATCAGCGGAAACCCACTGCCAAATGCCCGTGTGCAAGACTGGCACGACAAGATCGGCGCGCTCATTGCCGCCGGCGAACTGATCCCCCTCGACATCGACGGCGCCGCCCTCTTCTTCGAGGCAGCCGAATCGCCGTGCATCTTCCTTCAGGGAAAACCGACCACCTTCGACGCCGCTTCTCCGGGACTCATCGACGGGTTCACCCTCTGGGGTGCCGTCGCCGGCGGTGGCATCTACGTGTCGGGGTACGCAGATTACTGTGAAATCAGCAATAACAGGGTCACCAACAACCAGGGCACCTACGGCGGCGGTATCGTTGTCGGACAGACAGAGATTGATACCTTCAACGAGTTTATCAACATCCACCACAACCGAATCGCAGCCAACGGTGGCGTAAACGGTGGCGGTGGTATGACCATCTTCCAGGACGCCGACAGCTATACGGTCGCCGACAACCTCATCATCGGGAACTTCAGCCGATTCTCCGGTGCCGGTATCGCCCACCTCGGCCTCAGTGACGGCGGTCGCATCGAACGAAATGAAATCCTCTTTAATGAGGTCTTCTACGGTGTTCTCGTCGGCGGTGACGGAGGTGGAATTCACATTGGCGAGTTCGGAGTCGTACTCGGCGCCGGCGCGCCGCCCGTGGGCGCCGGACGCGGAACAGGTTCGATCTCCATCGTGGGCAATACCATTCGAGGAAATCTGGCTGGCTCGGGAAGCGGCGGTGGCATCCGCGCCCTCATGGTCAACGGCGAGGACAGCAACGACCCGGATCCCGCCAACTGGTACAAGCTCAACATCTTCAACAACGTGATTGTGAATAACGTGGCCACGTTCCGCGGCGGGGCGATCGCTCTCCAGGACGCCGCCGTCACAAACATCATTCACAACACGATCGCAAACAACGATTGCACGGCCACCGCCGCCCTTGCTTTCCCTCCCGGAAACCTGCAGCAGTCCTTACCGCAAGGCGGCGGTATTAGCGCTAACCCTCACAGCACTGAGCTGGCCACGCGCGCCGCGGCCGTGGGGTTGCCCGCCTATTCCGATCCCGTCCTGATGAACAACATCCTCCGGTACAACCGCTCGTTCTACTGGGATGCAACCATCAACGGTGCCCAAGGCGGACTCGTACCGAACATCCCGCCCCACTGGGACGAACAGGTCGTCGCCGGAGGGAACCTCAACCCGCAGTTCTGTATCCTGTCCGACACCCTCGGATATGATCCTTCGAATATCGCCGCCGATCCCAGCTTCACGCTCGAATACCTGAATAATCCAATCACGGCCGCACTCATCGATGAAGGCGGAAACTTCATCTCCGTGCGGTACCGTGAACTCGATACGCAAGCCTCTGACTACCACGCCGCATGCTGTTCCGCGGCTATCGACGCCGGAACAGACGTTCTCCCAGGTCCATATGCAGACCTGGATACGGATCTCGACGGAGAACCCCGACCACGCGTCATCTCCGCGACACGCGACATCGGCGCTGACGAAGTCGTCTCGCTCTACGATGTCGACAGCGACTGCTCTGTGGGACCCGGCGACTTTGCGTTCCTGGTTCCCTGCTGGCTCCAATGCGAGACCGACGTCACGTGGCCAATCTTCAATTGCAGTGAACTCGACTTTGACTGCAGTGGCTGTGTCGACCCGGGTGACTTCGCGTTCTTCGTCAACGCCTGGCAGAAACCATGCGATGATGCGACGCTCGTCTTCCCCGCCTGTCGAGCTGCTCCAGGACAAATACTCATGAGCACAATGAACGAACCGCTGCCGCCGGCTTCGCGAGAAGTCGTCGAGTCCTTTGGTCTTACGTATCCAGAGGAATCGGACACGCGTTTTATGACGGCTCCCGACCCGACGGATCGAAACGTAGAGCAACCCAAGGCGATCCGAAATGTGACCGGTCGCGAAGAGCGCAATAGGTAGAAATGTGGCTGTCGATCACACAGTTGAAATCGGAACCGATCGGAACGGATACAAAAGAAACTACTGGCTGAGAGTAATGCTGATGTCCTTCTTCTTGACGAACACATTTGAGCGCTGCCTCGCCCAGAATATGCTCGTGGAGATTCACCCGGTAGTGCTGCAGAAGGCAACCCCACAGGCGACGACCATCGGAGCGCCGCCGCAAAGCGACACCATGTTGGTCGCGGGCAGCGAGTTCGTCGTCGAACTCTGGGCCCAGCAAACCAATACACTATCCGGCGGCCTGACATGTGTCTTCTCCGATCTGCTCTTCGATCCCAGCGCCTTGACCTGCAGCGGAACGAAGGCAGAAGCGGAATTCGCGTTCTTTTCGTCCGGCGTGTGCGACGACGCAACAGGCACCGTCGATGAACTTGGTGGCTGCTCCATCAGTTTTCCCGGCCCCGGTATTGCTCCGACATGGGCACGCGTCGCGATCGTCACGCTGACGTCGACCGGTACCGCGGACGAACTATCCGTCGTCTCCGCGCCGGCAAACTTGGACGTCTCCATTGCCGCGTACGGGAACGTACCGCCGGACCAAATACGCTTCTCTGCGACGGCGCCCCTGGACATCGTCTTACATCAGGGCGACATCGACGGGGATTACGTCGTCGACCACACAGACTTGGCCATCTTCATCGACTGTATGGCCGGCCCCCACGTCGAGCAATCACCGCTCGAGTGTATGAATCAATGGCCCGGCTCAACGGATATGGATGGCGACCTGGACGTCGATTTGAAGGACTTCGTCCTCCTCGAAGCGGCCGTGGGACGATTCGCAGCGGCCGCTGGACCTTAGCGCAATGCGATCTTCGTTGCGCCCTACAAGGCGCCGCAGATCGAGAACTTGAAAGGAGTTATCACGATGAGCAACACCAGGCGATGCGGCTTGTTCGGCGTGCTGTTCACTCTCTTAGTCGGCGTCGCTCCATCCCATGCGGACGTCTTCTCGCAGTGTCCGCCGGATGCAGATGGTGTCGACACCGATGGCGACGGTGTAACCGACAACGACCATGTCTGCGTGCACCTCACCGCGGGGGACGGCATGATCACCATGGCGGATGGAAGAATCCAATACATCTTCGGATTTCACGACGTGACCGGTGTGCCCGATTCGCTGGTCATGCAGAACGGCGTCTTCGCGGCCGATGAGCCCGGACCCACCATCGTCGTCAAGGAGGGGCAGAAACTCTATCTGAGTCTCAGCAACTCCGGCATGATCCTCCGACCCGATCTCTTCGACCCCCACACCGTTCACTATCACGGGTTTCCCGAAGCCTCTGCGATCTTCGACGGCGTTCCCGAACCTTCGATGGGCGTCAACATGGGCTCAACCTTTACCTACTTCTACAACATCGTCGAAGTCGGTACCCACGCCTACCACTGCCACGTCGAAGCGACCGAGCACATGCAGATGGGCATGCTTGCTCAGCTCTGGGTGGAACCCATCCAGAATAATCTGACAAGCCAGACGCTTCCGGGCGGATGGGTCCATGTCGGTCCCACCGTCGAATGCACCGGCGGCGCCGAACCGCCGGGAACGCCGTGCAACTCCAGTGCGGATTGCACGCTCGGTGGAACCTGCAACGTCGGCCAACCCGGTTCCAAGTATGCCTACAACGATGGTGATGGTTCAACGTACTATGATGTCGAAATGGCCCTGCAAATCGCGTCGTTCGATCCGGTCTTTCACGACAATAGCCTCTACGTCCAACCGCTTCCCTTCGCGATGATGAATGACACGTACCCCTTGCTCAATGGACGTGGATATCCAGACACGATCGATCCGAATCCGATCTTCAACAAAGCCGACCAGTTCGGCCTTCCGATCGACGATGCTCAGGAACATACATCGCTCATAAACGCGACGGTGGGAGACAAGATCCTGATTCGCCTCTCCAGCATGTCCACAACCCGTGAGTTCACGATGACCTCGTTGGGATTGCCTCCCATGAAGATCGTCGGTAAAGACGCTCGACTGCTACGAAGCACCAGCGGCGCCAACCTCTACTACTCCACGGCGAGCATCAATATCGCGGGCGGCGAAATGTACGACGCAATTATCGACACCACAGGTGTCCCTCCCGGAACGTACTTCTTCTATTCATCGAATCTGCACCACTTGAGCAATGACCAGGAAGACTTCGGCGGGCTAATGACGGAAATCGTTCTGAGCGCGCCACCGCCGCCTGCCTCGGGCAGTGTTGGAAGAGTGCGCAATGTGACAAAACCTCAACAGACCCGCGAGCCCACAGAACGCGGAATCAAAGTCGATCGATAACCAGACCGTGAGGACTTCTAGGTCCGAGGACAATATGCGGAGTAATGAATCATGAAATGTCGATGCCTGGCAAAGACCCGAGGATACAGCATGGCCGTGATGCTGGCGACAGTGCCATGGGCCGTAAACGCCAACGCGGCAATCCCAGGACTCACCGGCAGTAGTTTCAGCCTGACCGCAAAGGCGGGACACGTCACCGGCGGTGATGGATTGAGCCTCTACACATGGGGATACGCTGACGCCGCCGGCGCCGGGACGATGCAATACCCAGGACCCACGTTGATCATCGCCCAAGGGGCCATCGTGACGATTGACTTCAGGAATGAACTTCCCGTCGCCTCGTCCATCGTCTTTCCGGGGCAAATGGGAGTGACGGCAACGGCCGTTCTCGGCACCGGAACACCGGGAATGCTCACCCTGGAGGCTCCCGCGGCCAGCGCCGCAACAACGACCATACGGTACACCTTCACCGCGGATCGCCCCGGAACCTACCAGTACCACAGCGGTACACGCCCCGATCATCAGATTGATATGGGCCTGCTCGGCGTGCTGATCGTCAGACCCTCTGGGTTCCCCATTGACCAGTGGGCCTACAATAGTATAGACACAGCCTATGACCGGGAATACCTCTTCCTCTTTACGGAGATGGACTACAGCTATCATTGGCGCACTGAAGTCGGGCTTCCGGTCGATACTACGACCTTTTGGCCTGTCTACTGGTTTATGAACGGCCGAAACCTCCCACAAACGGTCGACCCCGACGGCGTACCCTGGCTTCCGAATCAACCATACGGCTCGCTGGTGCGCATGCACCCCGGCGAAAACGTCCTCATGCGGAGCGTCAACGCGGGCCGCGATGTCCACCCCCAGCACCCTCACGGGAACAACCATAGGGTGTTGGCACGCGACGCCAGACTCCTGGAAAGTACGCCGGGCGCTGGCGCGGACCTCGCCGAAACCATATTCACCGCCAACTATGTCCCCGGCCAAACCGAAGACGCCATATTCTATTGGACTGGATACAAACTCGGGTTTGACATCTACGGCCATGCACCAGGCGATCCAATGGAACCGTTTGAATACGCCCCCGATCACGGGAAATCCTTCCC
>JAJDDV010000199.1 GCA_029260135.1 Phycisphaerae bacterium
CCCCGGGTGCCATGGCCAAGCGAAGCGCCGCCATGCCGATCCCCGGGTGCCAAGCCCAAGCCAACGGCGCGGGCATGCCGATCCCCGGGTGCCATGGCCAAGCGAAGCGCCGCCATGCCGATCCCCGGGTGCCATGCCCAAGCGAAGCGCCGCCATGCCGATTACGCCGCCATGCCCCCGCAGCCCCTCAGGCTGCAACGGTGCATCGAGATGCACCCTACAACTTCTCCCGGAGCCCGCCGAACGCACCGGAACTCCCGCTTTTCTGCCCTCTGCCCTCCTTCCCCTCAATCCCTAGGTCCCTTCCCCCTCCCCTTCGTCGCTTCGTCGCTTCCCTTCGTCGCTTCCCCCTACATCAACGAAACCGGATCCACATCCACAATCGTCGTCTGCCCTTTCGTCGCCAGCACCTTCTCCACCTGTGCAGCCGTCATCAACCGCCGAAGCCCCGTCGCGTTCAGCGTGCGAACGAGCAACTCGAACCGATACTTCCCGCGTAGCCTCGCCAGCACACACGGGTTAGGCCCCATCAGATCAGCCCCCTCCTCGCCCGTCTTCTCGACCAGCTCCGCCAATCGCTCCGCCAGCGCGTCGGCCTCCTGCCCCGCCGTCTCTTCCCGCGCGTGCTCGACCACAATCCTGGCCAATCGTCGAAACGGCGGAAGACCCGCCTGCTGACGCATCTTCAGCTCGTCAGCCACAAAAGCCTCGTAATCGTGCGTCAGTGCAAACTGCAGCGCGGGCAGATCCGGTGCCGTCGTTTGAACCACCACGCGCCCCGGCGCATCGAACCGCCCGGCCCGACCCGCCACCTGCGTGATCAATTGGAACAACCGCTCCGACGCTCGAAACCCGCCGAGCAGCGCGTCCGTATCGGCATGAACCACGCCCACAAACGACACGAACGGAAAGTCCAACCCCTTCGCGATCATCTGCGTACCCACCAGCACATCGATCTCCCGAGCCTCGAAGTCACGGACGATTCCTTCGTAGTGATCCCGGTGCCGCATCGTGTCACTATCAACCCGCGAAATGCGCGCCTTCGGGAACCGCTCCGCGAGCACATCCTCGACCCGCTGCGTCCCCGACCCCAGATGGACCAGCCGCTGACCGCACGCGACGTCCGGACAAATCTCCGGCGTCGCCACATACGTGTGACAGTGATGACAGGCCGATCGCCCCGTCGCGCGATGGACCACAAGGCCCACCTGGCAGTTCGGGCAGGTGATGCGCGTCCCGCACGCCGGGCAGTAGATCCGGTTGGCGAACCCGCGCCGGTTCATCAGAATCAGCGCCTGCTCACCGCGCTCGAGCGTAGCCTCGAGCAGGTGCTCCATCAGCCGCGAGAAGACGACCGTCCGCTTCTCGCCGGCCTGTTCCTCGCGCATGTCGATCGCCTGCACCTTCGGCATGGGCAACGCTTTGACACGCCGCCGAAGGTGAATGCGGTGATAGTCCGACCGGTGCTCGCTGTGATACCACATCTCCACCGACGGCGTCGCCGACCCGAGCACCACCGGAATCCTAAGCTGCTGCGCCCGCATGATGGCCACGTCTCGAACGTGAAACCGCGGCGCCCGCAGGTTCTTGTAGCTCGTCTCCTGCTCTTCATCGATGCAGATCAGCCCGAGATTCGGACACGGCGCGAACACCGCGCTGCGCGTTCCGATCACGACCTTCGAGACGCCCTCGGCCGTCTGTCGCCAGAGCAACGAGCGCTGCACCTCGGTGAGCCCGCTGTGACTGATCGCCAGATCCGGCAACCGAGACGAAAGCCGCTGCACGAGCTGCGTCGTCAGCACGATCTCCGGAACGAGCAGGATCGCCTGTCGCCCTTGCGCGACCACTCGGCGGATCGCACGGATGTAGACTTCGGTCTTGCCCGACCCACTCACGCCGAACAGCAGCGTCACGCCGAACGCAGCCGCATCGATCGCCTTGTCGATCTCGCCGACAGCCGCACGTTGTTCGTCGTTCAGCTCGAAGTCCGGCTCGACGAGTTCGGGTCCCGTGCCTGTCGTGGTCTGAACTTCTTTCCGCGACGTGACCTCGACGATTTCCTCTTTCGCCAGCGTACGGAGCATCGCGCTCGACGCACCGGTTCCCTTCAGCAATGAATCCACCCGAATGGGATCAGCGGAGGCCGCGAGGGCATCGATCAACTTTCGCCGTCGCTCGCTCCAGCGCGCCCCCGCCTCTCGCAGTGATTCGACATCCGCGATCAGCGAGGCGTAGCGAACGGTCTTGAGTCCGCGTTGTTGGCGGACAGCGTTCGGCGTGATGGCCTTGAGCGTACGACCGAGCGGGCAGACATAGTGCTCGGCGATCTGTCGGCCAAGCGCGATCAGCTCCGGCGTAAGATAACTCTCGGCCTCGACGAGTTCGGTGATGGGTCGAAGCGTACTGTCCCAAGGCCGCTGATCGATGCCGACGACGAACCCCGCGACCGGCCGGCCGGCCCGCCCCACCGGCACCATGACGCGCTGCCCCGGCGCGACCTGACCCGCGAGTTCATCCGGAATCACATAGCTGTACGTCTGATGAATCGGCAGAACCGGCGCCACCTCGGCCACCATCGCCAGGCGCTGGTCGCCCTCCTCCACCCAGAGGTGTCCCGACGTGTCAATCGTCCCTGATCCTGCCATAGAATCGCACTCGCCGAAAGTCTCCGGTGGCGACCCTCGCCGGTGCGCATTCGCACGGCGCCGGCCCAGGCCACACTCGATCATACGCGATTATGCGGTCGGGGATGTTGATTGAACAGGCGGGGCGTCATACTTGCAGGTCGGGTGAGGTGGGAGAGTATCGTCGCCTAGCCGTACCGCGACCGTCAGGGCGCGTGTAGCGCCGCCCTTCATGGGCGGCGGACGGGTGCCCTGCCCAAGCGAATCGGGTGGCATACCCAAGCGAAGCGCCACCGGGTGCCATGCCCAAGCCGAAGGCGCGGGCATGCCGAGCTGGATGCCATGCCCAAGCCCAGGGTGCCCTGGCGGCTTGCCCGCCAGTGCTGACTCGTGTCGCTAATTGGGTGGCATGGCCAAGCGAAGCGCCGCCATGTGATCGCAGCCCCGCCTTACCGGCCGCGCTTTCCGGGCTTCCCTTCGGGGTGCTTCACCTCGCCCATTTCGCCCGGCGCCCTGAATCCCGTGATCTGCGGGAGGTCATCCGGTTTTTCTGTGGGGTGAACCGCGAAGACCTCGACGCGGACGATCTCATCGAACGGTACGGTGACGACAAAAGCGCCGACCTTATACTGCTCGTCCACCGGCATGCACTCGAACACCAGGTGGGATTTCGTCTCGACCTCGGCGATGGCCCGGACCTCGTAGCTGAACCCGTCGCGCAGGTAGATCAGCGTCCGGTCCTCGAGCTCGCCGCGAAATCGCATGAACTCCGGGTGGTCGTCGACGGTTTCCGCCGTCACATCCGGGTATCGCTGGCAGGCGCACCGCCACCGGGCCTCCTCGCGCTGCATGTAGAAGGGGCCGCTGTGAAACCAGTCGTAGTTAAACATAAGCGTGTTGTCGCCTGGAGAACCGGGATTCGTCTGTTTTCGAACACAGGGCGGCGGGCCTCGCTCGCCAAGGCGGAGCACCCTAGCCCGTGCCCCGTCTGTCGTCAATTCGGACCACCGCCGTTTGTATCGACGCTTCGGGGGGCTACCATGCGTGCGTGGGACCCCAGCAGCTCAACGTTTATGTCAAGGAGGTGGCAGAGTCGGTCGGTTTCGACGCCTGCGGCATCGCAAGGGCAGAACCTATCGGACGCGCCGACTACCTGCGTGCCTGGATCAACGCCGGAAAGGCAGGGTCAATGGAATATCTCCACCGCCACTTCGGAAAGAGGTCAAATCCGCAGCTATTATTGGACGGCGCCAAGACTGTCATCGTCGTGGCACTCATGTACGAGCAACCCCCTCCCCCGATTCCCCCCAAGAAAAGTACGACCGGCCGAATCGCCAAATACGCCTGGGGCGACGACTACCATCCGATCGTCAAATCAAAACTCCACGAGATGGCCGACCGGATGCGCGCCGACCTGGACGAGCGGTTCGACTCCAAAGCCTGCGTCGACACGGCTCCCTTAGTGGAGCGTGAAGTGGCCGCGTCGGCCGGGATTGGATGGATCGCCAAAAACACGCTCGTTCTCGACGCCCGGCTGGGAAGCTACTTTTTCCTGGGGGAACTGGTGACGACGCTCGAGGTCGCGCCGGATGCGCCGGCCGTCGATCACTGCGGAAGCTGCACGGCGTGTCTCGACGCCTGCCCGACCGAGGCGTTGATCGCCCCGTATCAGATGGACGCTTCCCGATGTATTAGCTACCTAACCATCGAGCACCGCGGTGACATCTCGCGGCCCTTCCAGGAGAAACTGGGCGATTGGATTTTCGGTTGCGACGAGTGCCAAGCCGTCTGCCCCCACAACTCGAGCGTCCCGGTCACCCGCGCGCCGGGCCTGGCCCTTAGGCCACCCGCCCCCGCGCCGCGCCTCGAGGAACTTCTAACCTGGTCGGTCGAGGAATATCGGACGCAGCTCAAGCGCAGCGCGATCCGGCGTGCGACGCTGGACATGTTGAAGCGCAACGCACGGATCGCCCTGCGTTCCGGGGCAGGATCAGGGCCGCCGTCCTGAATTGGCGCACCCTGTCCGGTTCCAGGCGGACCACAGGTCCGAGAATGCACCGATGTGCGTTATCACGGCGTGCGTAGCCTCAGGACCATCCCAGTTCCCCGGGGGGATGGAAATCTTTGTGGAGACCGGCTAGAATCTCGCGGGGTAAGGTTGCCGCACGTGTGGCGGCGCATGCCGTGCCGTTGGGGTGATGTTCGTCGTGTCTCTTGGGCGCCTGATCCGGGGGAATGCCACGGAGTGTTTACCCACACGATGTTACCCTTGCGGTTTGATTAAGCGCTATTACTATCGGCACGGTCTGTCGGGCACGTACCGGACGATCCGGAACTGATATCCGGAAGCCAGATTGGGAAGGCGGGGAAGCTAAGCATGTTTCGCATACCGAGAGCCATCTTCTTTTCGTGCTGTGTTGTGGGCATGACCGCGTTGAACGCAGCCGGTGGCGAGATCGCATTCGTACCGGTGAGCGCCAGCGGCGGTCACACGATTACCGGCAACGAGATTCATCTGGCGAATGGTGGCCAGAGAGTTTTCTTGGAAGTGTTCCTGTCTGACTGGGATCCAGACGGCGACGGCACCCCTCGCCTGAAGGCGTGGCAGGCCGATGTCAACTCCGCGAGCTTTTCCGGCGGGATACGAGGAACGCTCGAGTACCCTCAATTGGCCTGCGAGGCGGAGACGGATCCGAATCGTTACTGTCGCACGCAATTCGGGGGCATCTGTTCGTTGTCCGGTAACGCCTGCATCGATGATTTCGAATGCGCGTTGAGCCCGCTGGAGTTTTGCCAGGGATCGGTTTGTGCGGCTCCCCTTCTCATTGGGGATTTCTGTGGGCAGGGTTTCATCTTCGAAGGCCGTAGCGACTATGTCTACCTGGCCGTGGACGACCTCCCCGCCGTCGATCTCACTGTGGGAAAACTCCGCCTTGCGTCTACGGTACTCGCCGGGGAGAACCCCGCAGACCCGCACGTTCCCGCTTATGCCGGGACTGTGGTCCTCGACGTTCCTATAGATGCGGTGGGGAGCTTCGATGTCGGTTTTCGCCCTCCGCCGGACAGCGTGTTGCTCGGTGAGGATAATCAGGCGATGGCCGGTGTCACGCTGACACCGGCGCGGATCACGGTACCTTGCACGAGTAACGCCGACTGTAACGATGGCAGCTCGTGCACGTTGGACACCTGCCGAACGGACGGCATTTGCAGGAACCGTGAGATCTACAACATCGCCTTTGAATGCTGCGACCCCGAAGTTGGCGCGATCTGCCCAAAGGCAGCCGGAGCGGCAGGCGACGCCGACGGTAACGGGACGGTCGATCTTGCGGATATCGCCCAGTTTCAGACGTGCTACGGCGCGCTGAGCATTACGGCAGCGTGTGCGTCCTTTGATATGTTCTGCGACTGCGATATTACGCTGGGTGATTTTGCCGCCGTCTTGGACGTGCTGACGGGGCCGTAGACGCATCCGTTCGATCCGAACTCACCGTCGGCAGCGACACGGGGGCGATGGGCGGCAGGGTTTGACGGGTCCCGACCTACTCGTTGAAGGCGCAGGGCAACGCGGAACGCGCGTGGCATGCGACGCATCGCCGCTAGATTGGGTACCGCACCAACGCGGCCGGTACCGTTGATGGAGTCATCCTTCCTTCGCGGTGGGCGTACCGCCATTCATGCCTTCCAGCTGCCTCGCAAGGAATCGAACTGGAGATGTCTGTTCAGGTTCCAGACGATCACACTGTGCTGACTTCCGGCAGCCGACGCGCCGGCAAGTACGCCGGGGAGTGGAAACCATGAGCAAGCCTCGAGGCGTGCGAGTACGATTCCTTTCCTGTTGCGCTGTCGTTTTATTGGCGGCCCGCGTTGACGCTGCCGAGGTTTCACTCGTTCCCGTGAGAGCTAGCGGCGATCACAGAATCTCAGGCAATGAGATCGTCCTGGCTCACGGTGGACAGCAGGTGTTCTTGGAGATCTTCATTTCCGGATGGGATCCCGACGGAGACGGCGTCACCCGAGTCAAGGCGTGGGAGGTTGGCGTTGACACGTCGGGTCTTTCGAGCGGCACGGCCGGGATTCCCACGGTTCCGAAGATCGCGTGCATCGATGAAGCCGATCCCGATCGCTATTGCCGGGCACAGTTTGGCGGTATCTGCACGCTCTCGGGGGTGCCCTGTATCGACGATGCCGAGTGCACGCTCTCTGTCGCCGATGCGTGCAACGGTCCGGCCTGTGTGACCCGAGGCGAGCCTCCGGCTTTCTGTGCGTTTGGTTTCATTCTCGTGGGTCGCCCAGATTATGTTTTCTATCTGCGGGCCGATCTACCGGCGGTGGACATGAGTGTTCCTCGATCTTACGTTCGTTTTGCGGCCGCTGTGCAATCCGGCGCCGGTGTTCCGGATCCGGGAAGTCCCGGGTACGCCGGAACGCTGGTGATTGATGTTCCAGCCGCCGCGACGGGGACGTTCGTGCTACCCCTTCGTCCGGAGCCCGCGACCGTCCTTGTGACTCATGACGATACCTGGGTTAGTTCCGTCGCATTGATTGCAGCCCGGATTACGATCGCTTGCGGCAGCGATGCCGACTGCCAAGACGGTGACGCGTGTACGTCCGGAATCTGTGGCGACAATGGAACGTGTCGACACGCCCCCAATTACAACCCCATCAGCGAATGCTGCGATCCGGAAGTCGGCAGGACATGCCAGAAGGCGGCGGGAACAGTGGGCGATGGTGACGGCAACGGCACGATCGATCTTGCGGACATCGCGATGTTTCAGACGTGTTATGGGGTCCCGACTCTCACGGCCGGCTGCGCGGCGTTCGACATGTTTTGCGAGTGCGACGTTACGCTGAGCGGTCTGGTCGCGCTGGAGAATGTACTGACGGGGCCGTAGCGGGCCGTTGAAAAAGGTAGCGTCGCCCCTTGTGGGCGACGAAAACCACAGTAAGACGCCACCCACAAGGGGCGGCGCTACACCTGGGCAACCGAAAGCGACTTCTTCAACAGGCTGTTAGCGGGCCGTTGATCACGTAGGTAGGCCAGGCTGAGTTCTTCAATAGGCTGTCAGGCCAGGCTAAAGCCTTCGGTGCAAGAGCTGGCGCAATTCGTCGATCCGTAGCAGCTTTGCCGCAGCGGCATAGGCGGCGAGCCCCAGGGTAACCAGGACAGCGAGCCGAAGCCCCGCCGAATCTCCCCACCCGAATTGATCACAGACCAGCAGATCGGTCACCATCAGTGCCGTCGCCATGGCTGCGGTCGCCACGACCATATTGGCTACACCGGCGCCGATCCCCCGCCACCGCAGTTCGGAAATCTCGTGCCGCAAGAGTGACGACAGCCAGATGACTTGAATGAACGCACAGATCGACGTTGCCAGGGCGAGGCCCCGTTCTTCGAGGATCCCCACCAAGGAGAGGTTCATCACGAGGTTCACGCCGACCATGGCAAGGGCGACCCTGGCAGGACGCTTGCTCTGCTGCACGGCGTAGTGGGCGCGCACGATGAGATGCTGCGCGAAGTAGGCGGGAATGCCGAGGCTGTAGAAGACCAGAACGTCGGCCACACGCGCCGTATTGTCGGCGACAAAAGCCCCTCGTTCGAACAGTGTGGCGACGAGTGGATCGGCGACGAAGATCAGTCCCACGGCCGCGGGCAACGCGATGAATAGACTCAAGCGTATGCCACGTTGGAGAACGTCGGCGAGGCCGACTCGATCGCCGTGAGCGGCGTGCTTCGAGAGCACCGGAAAGATGGCGGTGGCCACAGCAATGCCGAACACGCCGAGCGGAAGATGGTAGAGGTATTGGGCGAATCCGAGCACGGCGGGTCCGACCCTCGCTCCGTCGACCCTGACGAACAGATAGGCGATGACGTAGTCTGCCAGGGTATTCAGTTGGACTGCAGAAAGCCCCAGAATCATCGGAAGCATCAGGCGAGCGACGGATGCTACCTGAGGATCTCGCCGACGCCACTGAAAGATCGGGAAGAACCGTTCTCTGCGCAGCATGGCGCCCGTGGCGAGAACCTGCACCACGCCACCTGCGAGTACCGCGACGCACACCACTTTCATCAGGGCGAAGCCTGACAGGTCGGCCAGGAGGGCGCCGCCGAGGAGCCCCAGGATGATGGCCAGGTTCAGGACGATGGGTACGGCTGCGGGCAAGGCGAAGTGACCGCGGACGTTGAGCGCGCCGCCTCCGATCGCGACGGTGCAGGTGAGGGCCATGAAGGGCATCATGATGGCGGCGAATTCGAGCGCGAGGTCGTCGCTGCCCCACCGCCCAAGGAGGATCACCAGCTCCGCGGCGACAACGAGGGCGGTCAGTACCATGGCCAGCCGAATGACAATTCCGCCGACGAGCCGCCGTGAGTCCTCCTCGCCCTGATGCTCGAGGGTGTTGCTCAGCACGGGGATCATCGCTGAAGAGAGTGCGCCCTCGCCGAAGAGCCGACGCACGAGATTCGGCGCCATGAAGGCGATGCGAAACGCGGAGAGGAGCTCGCTGGTGGCGAAGAAATAGCCGAGGACGGCCTCCCTGAGTAGCCCAAGAACACGCGATCCGAGCGTCAGAAGGGCGATCAGGCGTGTCGAAGCGATGAAACGGCCGGATGCTGGCATCAGCTCAACGATACGGCGTGTATTTTGCAGCCGCAAGCTCGGCCGGCGGATTGGCGACGGTTCGGGCGTGTGGATCGTCGATGTGTCGTTCGAGATTCGTTCCGCGCGGCGGATCTGGACGGTCGCCTCACGGCGACCGCTCGTTCGATCGAAGGCGTCGTTTTCCGGGGAAACCGCGCGCGCCCGCCGGGCTCAAAAACTTCTTTGCCTGTTTTCGCGTTTTTGGTGTTGACAATCCTGTCCCAGAGAATACCAAGACGCGTTAATTCGCGTTGATTCAGAATGGTACGCCTAAACGGAGATTGACCAGATGACACACGTTGTTGCCGATCCGTGCATTAACTGCAAGTACACGGATTGCGTGGCGGTCTGCCCCGTCGACTGTTTTCACGAGGGAGTCAACTTCCTCGTCATCGATCCGGAAACGTGCATTGATTGCGGGCTGTGTCCGCCCGAGTGTCCGACGACGGCGATCTTCGCAGAGGAAGACCTGCCGGATAAGTGGAGCGACTTCACCGAGATCAACGCTCGGTACGCTCCGGAGTGGCCTGTGATCGACTCGCAGAAGGAGCCGATGCCGGAGGCTGACGCGGCGGCGAAAGAGGACGATAAGACGGACCAGCTCAGCCCGGACGCCTTTACCGGCTGATACGGTTCGCGTCGGCGTCGGCTGTTCTTCGCGGTCGCGCCTGCGACGTGCGCGGGGTTGCGTCGTGGTGTGGGCCCGTAGGCCTTCGGCGTTATCGGCCGAGGGTGGGCGGTCGCCACACGACGGCGCGTGCGATCCGACTTGACGCGGGCATCGGCAGGCGGTATCTATTTTAGTGGTGATGCCGCTCCGCCCGATGAGGGATCAGAGCCCAACGTGGCGGAGGCATCTGTGGATCACGGCGATGTGATCCGCAAGAAGAAAAAAGGGGCCGTAGCTCAATTGGTTAGAGTACCGGACTGTCGATCCGGTGGTTGCGAGTTCGAATCTCGTCGGCCTCGATACGGAGAAGGACAAAGGCGGCAAGGGTTGATCCCCCGGCCGCCTTTCTTCTTTGCGCGGGGGCGGGGGCTGCGCCGCTTGTTGCGGTCCGTGGCTGGGCGACCGGCGAAGGAGCGGTGACGTCGCGCTCCTGACCTCGGCCCTGTAGCGGACCGGACCGCACTGCCAGCCCGGAGGCATCCGTCCAGAGCACCGCATCTGGTGAACGCGGCCTTCGCAAGGCTGTCGATCCGGTGGTTGCGCGATCGATTTGCCTCGGTCTCGAGTGGAAGATTGATGAGGAAGCTTCAGGGAAACCTGTCGTCGCCTGGGTGGAGATCCCTATTCGCGACGAAAGACCATCTTGGCCAGGTGTTTCTTCTCCACCCACAGGATGTCGAGAATCCGCATGAGGGGAAGCGGCCCGCCGATCAACGTTCGGATAACCGCACCGATCGGTTCACCCTCCGTTTGCCGTCGCCCGGCCAAGCGTTTGTAGAGTTGCAGAAAAACCAGGTTGTGCCAGAAGCTGCTGACCCTCGTGTTCAGGAAGGACACGTCGGCCAATCGAAAGCCGGACTTCGCAAACACTTTGCGATAGACGTCGACCTGGCGTCTCACGAAGCTCCCTTCCGCACCCCGCTTTGGGCTGGTCCCGATATCCTCCATAATCACGGCCTCGTCGCTGGTCACCCGACCTATCTCCCCGACCATACGCACGAACATGTCTTCGATCGTGTTGTGCTGCAAAACGGTGACGGTGAAGGTAAGGTCCACAGACTTGTCGGGAAAGGGAAGCTCGCGGCCATCGATCTTGTGCAGCTCGACGGGCTGCCTGCACGGAGCCAAGTTGCGCGAGGCTAGATCGTGCATGGTCTGCGCGATATCGACGCCCAGGAGCTTCCGGCTCTTGTGGTGTTGCGCAATGTGCCGCAAGTTACCGCCAGGGCCGAATCCTACTTCCAGTACGGTCTTGTTTTCGAAATCGATCGTATCCAGGAATCGCGCCAGGAACTTCTCTCGTTTGTAGCGATAGAACGGATTGTCGTCGCCGGCTACGAAGTTCTCTCCTCTTTTCTGTATGTCTTGGCCGACTCTCGACCAGTACGCCTCCGGGTCATATTCTTGCATGTCGTTTGCCCAGCCTGTAAGAGCCCGCCTTTCAGTCGCGGATCCTCCGTTCGTCGTCGCTCGCCCGCGAGCCTACCGTACATCGCTTCGGGTTACGAACCAAGTACGTCTTCGGCGAAACGCTTCACGATCGGACTCGATGCGCCCGGCGATGACCTGGCTGGACTGCTCGATTTCCGTGAGCAGGCGAGAATATGGGCCGCTGCCGAGCCATGTCATACTCGGCTGCGCGGCGTACCCTGGATCTCGCCGCACAAACGTCCGTATCGCTTGTGGTCTGACGCGCACGATCGCGTTCACCGTCCTCGCGGCTCCGATAAGTGGATAAACCACCCGCCGTACGAAATCCGACGGATTCAGCGTGACAGACAGTCTCGCGGTTCTCGTAAACCCCGTTGAACAACGACCAACGTGGTTGTTAACGAGTTGAGGACAGGACGAGCACAAAGGAGACAGCGATGACAGGCGTAGTTTCAATCATTTGGTATCTGGTTGATATTGGACGCTACATCGGC
>JAJDDV010000200.1 GCA_029260135.1 Phycisphaerae bacterium
GCCGCTTTCCCCGAACACGCCACCTTGCTGAGCCTCTGACGCTCATCCGCGCTCAAGCGGATGATGTACTTCTTGTACCGAATAGCCATGACGATCCTCCATGATCTGATGACTCGACATCCATACCATGGAAAGATCGGAGTAACGAACCAAAAACCCGCACGTTCTCGTGTGGCGATGCACTAATGCCGTATGGCGAAATCAGCGAAGTCGATCAGGTCAACCACACCGTCCGCATTTCCGTCGTAGGGCATGCAGTCAACGATGATCTGAGAACCGGGGCCCATCATGCAACCGAGCCACTGGGAGAAGTCGGTGAGGTCAGGGCCGGACCCGCAGGGGAAGGGACAGGGGAACGGCACGAAGTGGTTTGCCGCCAGCGTTGCGTTGAAATCGTCATCGTCGACGATACCGTCGGGAGCGCAGGGGATGACGTCGTAGTTCTCGGGAATTCCGCCGTGGAAGTTTGGGGTGGGCGCGGCGGCATCGAACGCGTAGCTCACATCGAGCACATTCAGTTCACCGTCGCCCGTCACATCGCCCCAACGCCAAGTCGCCGTATCGACGGAACTGGACTGGACGTCGACCCCCTGCTCGATCCTGCAGACCGCAAATATGGAATACAGAGCACTCGGGATGATCTCAGCATCTGCAACGTATACCGTGCCCCACTGTGCCGGCGAAAAGAATACCGGTCCTCGGTCCAGGTGTCCGTCCCCTTGGACGAATCGGGACACACAGGCGACGTGCCAGTCGGATTCAAGCCCGTCGACACGCAGCGCGACGGCTCCTTGCCCGTCGACGGGCGTGATCGCAACATATCGGGAGCCAACGGCAGCGACCGCCGGCGCGGGACAATCTACGACCGTCATCCTGGCCGCCGGCCCCAGTGTCACACTGATCGATTGCAGCGCGGGATCCGTCACACTCGTTCGTGTACTCGTTCCTATCGACGTTTCCATTTGCAGGGTCGCTGCACCGAGTGCCTTTGCCCGGAAGCGAAAACTGGTGAGCCACAGCCCTTCCGCTGTAACTCGCGCGTTCAGCTCGGGATCGGTTCGCCCCTCCGCCCTGTACAAGGCGTTGCCATCGTCGATCGAGTTGTTGAGGCCATCAACGTTGGCGTCGGATGGGAACCCCGAAAAGATCCACGGATAGGCATGGGCGCGGCATGGTACCACGGCGCAAGCATCGATGATCTCAAGATCGCCCAGACGCGATGAATCCCAGCGGAGAATGACCTGCGCGCTGCGAATGGTGATCGGTTCGCCGGTATTCGAGACGGCGAAAAGACCGATGTCCACCGTGCCATCCAAAGCGACGAAAGCTTGAAGCGGCCGCCATTCCAGCCTCACGGACGAGGCGATCACCGCTTCCCCCGGGAAAGACTCGCAGACCGTGATGCCGCACAACACGACCGCCATTCTGAGACGATCCGTGAGCGGTCTTACGGACATGGTATGGCGCAGGGAAATGAGAAGCCCCGAAAGCCATCGACGACGTGCGTCACATCGATGATACTGATCTGTGTATCGGGCATGCACGTTGTCGGCGTTTCACCCCATTGGTCCACGCCGTAGCGACTTGTGGAAACGAAGATTCCACGGAATCCATCGACGGCCAGCGCCATGTCGAGGACGTCGACATTTCCTCCGGAACCGTTCACATCCGCCCACCGCCACAATGTGTCGGTGACAGTCATGGAACGATCGAGCCCCGCCCCCGTGTCGCACTCACTTTGAACGGCGTATGTCGTGTCGGGTCTGAGTTCCACTCCCCGTACGTGCATCGTTCCCCAGGCTCCGGGGGTCTGGAAGACCGGTATTGAATCCAAGGTGCCGTCCTGCTGCACATAAAGCGACATGCACGCGACCGACGGATCAACCCCGCTGACCACCAGTGCCACCGGCGTCAGTCCCGAGCGTGGCGTCACCGAGAGATACCGTGATCCCTCGGCCACGACCATCGGCGTGCGGCAACCGCAAGTATCCGACACTTCATCGCACAGGCTGGGATCATCGCAGGGGCTGCCCGGTGTACCGCATCCAACCAATCCGCTGCAGAATTCGGCGCCATTACAGAACAGGCCGTCATCACAGAGCGTATCATTCGGACTGAAGGTGCAGTCGCCAGCTACGCAGGCATCATCCGTGCAGGCCACGGCGTCAGGCACGCAATCGGCAACCGTGAAGCACTGGACACATGCGTCATTGGGTTCATCACACAATTCGCCCACACAGGCGTCACCAGCCCCGACACACACGCCGGCTGAACAGGTGTCCGTCGCTGTGCAGAAGAGACCGTCATCACACGCCGAGGCATTGTTGGTTCTCGAACAGACGCCGAAGATGCACACATCCGTCGTGCAGATGTTGTCTATCGGCTGCTCACGACAATCCACGTCTGACAGACACTGTACACACTGGCCAAAGGCTTCACTGCACAGTGCCGGTGCCACGCACGGATCGACACTGCCCAGGCAGACTCCGCCGCTGCAGATGTCGGTCACGGTACAGAACAGCCCGTCATTACAGGGCAACGTGTTTTCAGGATTCTGGCACACGTTGGCCGTGCAGATATCGTCCGTACAACCGTTTCCGTCGTTGCAGTCGCCCCCGGAAAGACACTGGACGCAGCGATCGTTCGGCTCGTCGCAGACAGACACCGGACACGCGTCTCCGCTGCCGGTGCAAACGCCACTGTTACACACATCGTTCGCCGTACAGAAAAAGCCGTCGTCGCAGGGAAGCGAGTTGGCGGGATGTTGACAGGTCCCGGTCGCGTCACAGATATCGTCCGTACAGATGTTCCCGTCCACGCAATGGCCGACACCGAGGCACTCAACGCAAGCCGCCAACGACTCGCTGCAAAGCAGCGGGGCCGTGCAGGGATCGCCACTTCCGATACACACACCCGCGGTGCAGGTGTCAACGGCTGTGCAGAAAACGCCGTCGTCGCAGGGAAGCGTATTGTTGGTGTATTCGCAGACGCCGCCGTTGCAGACATCGGTCGTGCAGCCGTTGCCGTCATCACATTCGGCGCCGGTGAGGCATTCGTCAATCTCCACCGAAGCCGACCCCAGATTACCGGTCAGGTCGACGCCGGACAAAGCGCCCGATCCGAGAACTCGCGTCGCGCTGAACGAGCCGATTGTCGCGACGATGTCCAACGGAGTGCCCGCAGTACCGTCCAGGGCGAGAAAATCGAACGAGGTGACGACAAGCCCGCCCGGCGACACC
>JAJDDV010000003.1 GCA_029260135.1 Phycisphaerae bacterium
CCACGTCCTCTCATTGGCGCAGTACGTCATGACCTACACCAGAAGCTGGGCGGCAGACAGCCGCAGCGCCCGGGTCCGGCTGAAAGCGGAGAACGACGGCTCCGGCAACAAGTGGCCATGCTGGCAGAGGAGATCCGAATCAAGGGCGCACGCATGAAACGCGTTGCCGCGCGGAGGCGGCCGCACTACGTGCCGACAGAACGGATGGCCATTCTCGAACTGAGAGCCGCACACAACTGGTCGGCGCGGCAGACGGCACAGGCGTATCAGATCACCGCGGCGACCATCACCTCCTGGATGAAACGCCTTGACGAACAAGGGGCCCATGCGCTGGTGCAGATTCGCGAGCCTGTCAACAAGTTCCCCGAACTCGTTCGTTACACGGTGCAGCGTCTGAAGGTGTTGTGCCCAACCTTGGGCAAAGTCAAGATCGCGAAGATCCTCTGCCGCGCCGGCCTGCATCCTGGAACCACAACCGTCGCACGGATCATGAAGGAATCGCCGTCTCCAAAGCCACGAGAGCAGGCTGCTCCGACTGGTCGGGTGGTCACTGCGAGAGAGCCGAATCACGTCTGGCACATTGACCTTACGACCGTGCCAACCGGAGACGGTTTCTGGGCGACATGGTTGCCTTTTGCGTTGCCGCAATGCTGGCCGTTCTGCTGGTGGCTGGCCGTTGTCGTCGACCATTTCTCTCGACGCGCAATGGCATTCGCGCTCTTTCCAGAGAGACCCGATTCGGTAGCCGTGCGGTCCTTTCCTGGAAGGACGATCAATCGCGTCAAGGCCACACCTAATTGCCTCATCTGTGACAAGGACAGTATATTCCGGTGTGACAGCTTCAAGCGCTGGTGCAAACGGAAGAGTATCCGCCCGCGGTTCGGCGCCGTTGGACAACATGGGAGCATCGCCTTTGTCGAACGCTTCATCAGGACATTGAAGGACGAGGGCACTCGCAAGATTCTGGTCCCACAGCGCCAAGCTGACTTTCGCAGAGAACTCAGTTCGTTCTTCGCTTGGTACAACGAGCACCGGCCGCATACAACGCTCCACGGAAGAACACCGAACGAGGTTTACTTTCGGCTGAGACCTGCCAACACGCTACCACGCATCGAACCACGGAAACGATGGCCGCGAAAGGCGGCGTGCGCAGCACCCAGCACGCTCGCCGCCGGACAACCAGGCGATCGATTCGCGATGCAACTCGCGCTCCTTGATGGCAAGCGACATCTGCCCGTCGTCTCGCTGAAACGCGCGGCGTAGCAACGGTTGGCTCCAAGGATTTCGCATTCCAGTGTCGCCTGTGTGTGCTGAACGCGCTGATTGCCTCTATTTGAAGGTCCACACGGGTGAAAGGCGCCGTCGGCAGCGTCATCACGACCTCAGCGCACCGCAAATCACGCTCATCCCACACGCTCTGAAGCGGCGAATTGCCCGCGCAAGATTCGCTGGTCCATTACACCTCGTGCGTGTCGAGCAGTAGCTCCTGCTCAAAAACCGCCCTGGCGCTATCAACAACCACGTTTTTCGCGCGAATATGGGCGGTTTCGGAAAGCACGCCGTTGGCGCTACGGTGGCGCTACACTGGCGCTGTGGTGGCGCGCTGGTGTTGAAGACACCAAATGGACACCGGAGAGCGTCCAGCCACGACCTGCCGATTGCGCGAAAGGCGACCTGACGCCACACGTAGGCGCCCCGCATCATCAGTATCGCCGAGCAGCGTGGCTCGTGCAGCTTCGGCTCCCGCCCAACTCCGCGCCAAGGGAAGGCCTGCACCCCGAGAGCAGGGCAGTCCGCAAACTGGTGGCTTCATCGGCGGCGCTGCCACGGTCGCCGCCTGCATTCCGAGACGAACGCTCGTCCCTCCGCCTCTTCGCAAAACGTCCGGATGGCATTCGCGGGATGGACAAGAGCCTGCCTGGGATGACGCGTAACGGCGCCCAATTGGTTCATGATGGAAACTGAATCGACCCACCAGGGCCTGCCGGTTTTTTCTTGACCCGACTCTCGGAGTCCGGTATCATGAGGATCGCTGTGCGTTTTGGTGCTTGGCAAGAGTGTTTGGCTGACGATTCGGGGGAATCATGCCATGTCTTCCAACAAGACCATTTCGTTCATGTCTTGGGCGGTAAGTTGCACGATGTTCGCCGTGGGAGTGGCGAAGGCGCAAGTTCGCGAGCTGGCGCCGTGCGGTGCCCCCGACTGCGAGCGGTCCTGCCTGCCCGACCAGGCGTGTTTCTCCGGCTGCGGCGAGCTCATCCAGGGCAAAGACTGCGCTCTCTTCCACTCCGATTCGGGGGAAGTGTTCTTCCTGGAGGTACTGGGAGATTTCGCCGTCGGCGATCGGGTCTTTGTCACCGGCTGTCACGATCCCTCCTGCCCGAACGCCTGTCACCACGGCGGGACGTGCCTTTTGGGCAACAGCATCGGGCCGTGCGAGACGGTTCCCTACAAGCTCACTCCCTTCAGCACCTATCAGACCGGCTGCTGGCCGCCCTGTAGGTGCCCCATCACAGAAGAACTCCTCGTCCTGGGGACTTTCAGCCTGAGTTTGACCGGCTCAGACCTGCTCTTCGAGCGTTATGCTGTGACGAACGTTGATTGGATGGTAGCGTCGAACGATCCCGTCAAGCCCGGCCCGCGGATTACCGGCTCCGGGACCTACCGGATCGGCGGCGAGTTTGCGCTCACGCATCAGTTGCAGCTCGACCTGCGAATCGGCGACCAGCCGATCCAACATTTCGACAGCGGCACGGTCGTGACAAGCAGCGCATTCCCCGACATCAATATCCTCGTGTCGATGAACAACATGTGGTGCTTCGACACGGTGATTGTCGTGGATGCCTCTCCGGTCGGCGCCTGCTGCATGGATGAGCCGCCGGGCAACGCCTTCTGTTTCGCAGGCACCGAAGCGGAATGCAGCATGAGGGGCGGCGCCTACGCCGGCGATGGCAGCACCTGTCCGTCTGACCGGGACGCCTGCGTGCTCCCGCCCGACGGCGGCCCGTGTGACGGCATCTGTCCTCGGTTCTTCTACAACGCCTGTTCGGGGAAATGCGAGCCGTTCGACTACGGCTGCTGCGAGGGAAACGCAAACAACTTCCTGACATTGGAGGGATGTGAGGCTGCCTGTCGACTTGATGAGCACGTCTGCCTACTCCCGGCCGAGGTGGGCCCCTGTCGCCAGGTCCTCCCGAGGTTTTTCTACAATGCGTGCACCGGCCAGTGTGAGTTATTCAACTACGGAGGATGCGACGGCAACGCAAACAACTTCGCCACGCTGGCAGAATGCAAGAGCGCTTGCAAACCGCCGGATCAGGCCAGAGCTTGTCCGCCGCCCACCGGAGCCTGCTGCCCCTATGACCCTTCCGGGGCTGCTCCGTGTTTCGTCAGCACCGACGTCGAGTGTGGCAACCACGGAGGCGCGTACCAGGGCGATGGAACCACATGCCCGTCCGACCCAAGCGTGTTGTGCGGCAGTCCGTGCGAGTTCGCTTGTCCGTCGGACCAAGAGTGCTTCTCCGGCTGCGGCGACCTCTTCCAGGGTGTGGAGTGCATTCTTTTCAGAGCAGACTCCGGTGAAGTGTTTCTCCTGGAAAACTTGGGCGGCTTCACCGTCGGCGATAGGGTATTCGTCACCGGCTGCGCCAATTCCGCCAGCGTCAGCTTCTGCATGCAGGGCAACGGCTGTATCGCCGGCAACGCCATCGAGCCGTGCGGAAGAATCTGTGGCGGGTTCACCGGCAACACGTGTGAATCAGACGAGTTCTGCAAGTTCCCGGAGAGCATATGTAGTGACGCCGTGGATGATACCGGTCTGTGCACACCGGTTCCTACCGGATGTTTCGACGTTTGGGAACCGGTATGCGGCTGCAACGGTCGGACCTATGGCAACGAGTGCAAAGCGGATGCGGCGCGCGTTTCGATACTCCACCAGGGCCCGTGTGACTGCGTGGATACCGGAGAACCGGTCTGCGGGGTGGACGGGCTCACCTATCCGAGCGCCTGCGCGGCCGAAGCAGCCGGTGTCGCCATCGCCCACCTAGGCGAGTGCGGGCCACCCTGCGACGGGCTGGGGCCACATCCGAGGTGTGCGGACGGCTGGTTCTGCAAGCACCCCGTCGGGGAGTGCAGTCCGGTCGTCAAGGGTGTGTGCACGCCGAAGCCGAATGGATGTCCCGACCTTCCGGATCCGGTATGCGGCTGCAACGGCGTGACGTACGGCAACGGCTGTGATGCCGACGCGGCCGGTGTTTCCATCGCCCACGTTGGCGTGTGCGATTGGGTTTGCTGCGATCCAGACACGGCGCCATTATGCCCCGACGGGCCCAGGTGCTGCGCGGATGGAAGCTGGTCATGCACCGGTGCGTGCGAGTTGCCGGGCGTCGTGTGCTCGTCGGTGTGTGGCGTGCCCGTGGGGCTACCCTGCTATGAGCAGGGCACGTTCTGCAAGTTTCCCGAGGGCACATGTGGCCATTTCGACGACGTCGGAATGTGTAGGCCGGTCCCGGACACCGGATGCCCCGAGATTCTCGCTCCCGTCTGCGGCTGCGACGGTGTCACGTACATCAACGAATGCGTGTCCGACACCGCCCGCGTTTCGATCAGGCACGCAGGAGAGTGTGAAACCGCGACGGGGCCGGATCTGGTCGTCCACGATATTCAGAATGTGCATAGCTACGGTGCCCAAGGCGATACGTCGGCATTCTCGATCGGAACCGTGGCGTGCAACGTCGGCGACGAGCGGGTCAGTTGGGTTGCACATACCAACGAGCACCCGGTCATCGGGCAGAACATGTATCGGCTCAAGGACGAGCGGTTTGAGCAGATCGGCATGAGCTGGCTAACCCACGGCTTCTATGCTGTGTCGCAGAGCGCGTGTGGGCCCTGCGAAGATCCGACCGACGGGAGCGAGCTGGGAGTCGGCTGCGCTGCTCCCCATTCAGCCGTCCTCAACGGAGTGCAGAGTAACATGGGGCCTCGCTCCGACGTCAACGCGCACACGGGCGACTTCCCCTACCCGCCGACCGGCTCGGACCCACCGTGCGGGCTCATCGACCGCCGGTTGCAGGCTCACAACGGTGATCTCGACCCGGACCTGAATCCCGGAGCGGCCTATTTCGTTGAAAGTCATTACGTGGCAGCGGACGAAGCGGCCGCAGGGAACGGCAGTGACAACATCTCCCATCGACGGATTGTCATCAGCGGACCGCGTGACTCGGGTGCGCTTTACCAAGCAGATGTTGCGGATGCGGCGCAATCGCGGCGCGCCGCCGTTCGCGCCTGGCGGGATCACGACCCCTCCGTCTTCGTAACGGATGTGCAGGTTCCCGGAGAGGGTTCGTTCGTGCTTGCCGCAAAAGCGACCGCACTGGAGAACGGCTTCTGGCGGTATGAATATGCACTCCAAAACGTGAACTCGCATCGCTCCTGCGGTTCTTTCAGCCTGCCGACACCTTCAGCGGCGGCGGTCGGCGCAACGGGCTTCCACGACGTAGATTACCACAGCGGCGAACCGTACGACGGGACCGACTGGCCGGTCACCGTCTCGGGCGGCGTAATCCGCTGGGCGACGATACCTTATGAGGTTTTCCCCAATGCCAACGCACTGCGATGGGGGACCCTCTACAACTTCCGGCTCGAGGCGAACGCACCGCCGCAAATGGTGAACGCAACGATCGGCTTGTTCCGCCCCGGCGTTCCCGACTCCGTCGTGGCGCCGACGCTCGGCCCATCCGACGAGCCCGGGTCGGGGTGCAGGCCGACCCTGGACGGCTCGGATTGTGAGAACGTCGCCTGCTCCGTGATCCCGGAGATCGCTTGCACGCCGACGGCGGTCATGCTCGACGACGACGGCAGCGGTTTTTCCGTGGCCACCTGTGAGTGTATCGATTTCCTCGCCTGCCACGTCGAGATCGTGTGGGGACAACCCGCTAGCGCCGGGAGCTGTCAGCCGGGGATGGGCTGCGACATCATCGGGACCGATACGACTGGTGACGGAATCGACGACTGGTTTACGGCCGAGTGTCTTCCGACCGGAGCCTGTTGCCTCGATCTGGGTGGTATTCCCACGCCGCTGCTTGTGTGCGAGGAAGTGACTCGGACCACGTGCGAGAAAAGCGGATTCGATGCCTTCGAGGGTGATGGAACCACGTGTGAGATGGCGGCCCAGGCCTGTTGCCTGCCCTTCAGCGACGACTACTGCTTCGACGTCGGTCCGGCTTGCTGTCAGGCTTACGGTGGAGTGTCGCTAGGATCGGGTTCGACCTGCGTCGAGGTCATCGATCAGATGGGATGCCCGCAGACTTGCGGCGGCATCGTCGGTACTCCGTGCAGAAACGAGGGCGATTTCTGCAAACTGCCCGCGGGCACATGCTGCTGCGATCACCAAGGAATGTGCATTCCTGTCCCGAGTGCGTGCTCGCGCTGCTATGACCCCGTCTGCGGGTGTGACGGCGTGACCTATGTCAACGAATGTCGGGCGGACGAAGCGCGCGTCTCGATCGCTCATCGGGGTGAGTGCGAGCAGGTTTGCTGCCATCCTGCAGTCACCCCACCCTGCATCGAAGGGCTCTACTGCTGCGCGGATGGGAGATGGGCGTGCGGCGACGGAGGCGGAAACACTCCTTGCGAAGCACCCGGACTGATCTGCGGAAACATGTGCGGGGGCCTCCAGGGTATCCCCTGCGAGGACCCCAAGTCGTTCTGCAACTTTGTCGATGGGACGTGCGGGCTGGCCGACGCGTTCGGAGTCTGCACGCCGATGGGAGGCGAATGCCCCCGGATCTGGGATCCCGTCTGCGGCTGTGACGGTGTCACTTACTCGAACGCATGCAGCGCCGCCAGGGTCGGTGCGAGCATAGCCTACGAGGAAGTGTGCCTAAGCGGAGACTTGAACCAAGACGGTAAGGTCAATCTCGCTGATTGCGTCGTGCTCCTGGCTTGTATGACCGGACCCGGTGGCGGCACACGGACTGGTTGCGGCCTCTCAGATGTCGACAGCGACGATGACGTAGACCTGAGCGATGTGCAGCTCTTTCAGACCATCTTCGACCCCAGCGCCGTACCACACATAGGGGGATATTCCAACAGCGGATGCAAAGCGGGGACGGACGGTGCTCCGGCCGATGAGTATCCCTTCTGCGGTGACGAGCAAGTCGAAGTGACCGTCGAGGCCGGGGCACTTCACGTACTTCATAGGAATGCAACGTACAACTGCTGCGTCGACGACATCACACTCTCCTTGGCCGTCGACGGTGTCGCACTTAGGCTTACCGAAGAGGAAGTCCTCACGACGCCATGCTTTTGCGTTTGCTGCTATGATGTGGAGACAACGGTCGTCGATCTGACTGCAGGCCCGTACACTGTTGTGTTCTGCTGGCACGATTGGGAGAGTCATGGGCGGCTCTGCCATGTTGAGGACATTGTGATTCCCGATCCGGCACCGTGAATTGAAGGTGTTGTGGGCCCTGAAGACCTGTCCCTAGCGTTTATTCCGTACTCCTTGTCAGTAAAGCATTTACGGTGTACTGGTCCACCGATTTTTGCGCCGTCCAAGATCGCCCATAAAGCCTTTCCACGTAAGCGGTTAGGGCGGCCTCTGGCGACGGCTGGAGGCAAGATGGCCAGCGCGTAGTGTCCAAAAACTCGAACGACCGTGAGCCCTTGCCCTGCAAACCGTTACGCTTCACGGCTTGACCGTGGTAGAATCGTGTGCATGAACATTCTCCAACCTTGGCAGCTTCTTCTGGTGACGCTTGCTGGCTGGATCAACCGCCAGCAGCAGGACGTGATCGGTTACATCCAGGAGGAGAATCGTGTCCTGAAGAGCAGGTGCAAGGGCAAGAGGATTCGCTCCACCGACGACGAACGTAGGCGCCTCGCAGTAGAGGGCAAGGTCCTGAGTCGAACGGTTCTACGGGAGGTTGCGCTCGGTTCAGCGTGGCCGACGCGACGTCTGGACGAAACGTCGGCGAGTCGGCGAAACGAGGGCCCAAGCTGTGCGGAAACGGGTCGGACACGTTGTTCCCGGGGCGTCACGGGGAGGTTTGACTCCACATGGGCCGCAAACAGGCGTGATCCACAGCGACAGACGCCGTCTCCGATGGAATTGAACAGGCAGTTTGAGTAGGATATCCGCTCGAGCCTCGATAACTGGGCAACGTCGCCTGAGTTCTCGGGTCACGACATGTTGGGGGCGATGCCATGAAGATCGTCCTGGTCTCCACATACGGTCACCCGGTTGCCACCGGACTTCGGTACATCTCATCGTTCCTCAAAAGAGCCGGGCACGACGTAGTCATGCTGTTCATGAGTTCCAAGCGTGATGCCGCCACCGCGAGCTTCGCACGAGCGATGCTGCACGAGTTTGTGGATCAGTGTCGGGCTGCAGATGTGGTTGGCATGAGCCTGATGACGAACACCTTCTACAGAGCCTGCGCCCTGACCGACGCTCTTCGCAAGGCCGCTATTGAAGCACCCATCGTGTGGGGGGGAACGCACCCCACTGTGGCGGTTGGTGAATGCGCCGACGTCGCGGACTACGTCTGCGTGGGAGAGGGCGAAAAGGCCATGGTCGATTTTGTGGCGGCATGCGGAGCAGATCGTGATCCAATGCAAACACCTAACATGGCGTGTCGACGGAATGGCCGAGTGATCGCCAACCCCCCGCGCGCATTGACCGATGATCTCGATGGTTACCCGTTCCCTGATTATGACCTGAGCGACCACTGGGTCTCCGGAAAGACCGGACTTGTCCGGGCCCGCCCGGAGCTGCTGAGGGGGGCGCTCCGCCGCTATCGATTATCCGCTACCCGCGGCTGCCCATACTCCTGCACATTCTGTAACAACGCCGCCCAGATGAGAATCTACCGTGAGGCCGGGCACCTGGCCAGTTGGGTCCGTAAGCGATCAGCCGAGAGCATCATCTCGGAAATTGAATCAGTCCGCAGCAAGTACCCGCAAATCAGGGCTGTCAACTTTATCGACGACCTCTTTCTCATCCGCAACCAGGCGGAGATTGACCGCTTTGTGCAGATCTACCTGGAGCGCATCAGGCTGCCGCTTGAGCTGGATGTGTTTCCTAATACCGTCACGGAAGAGAAGATAGCGTCACTGGCACGCCTGCCCATTGATCTGATAAGCATGGGAATCCAGGCAGGATCGCAACAGACGCTAACGAACTTGTACGGTCGACCGACCAAGCGGGAAACGGTGGCGCGGGCCATCGACATCATCGCCAATCACGGCCTCCGTGCGGAGTATCATTACCTCGTAGCAAACCCCCTTGAATCTGAGCCGAGTAAGATTGAAACGCTGCGCTTTGCTGCGGATCACCACCGCGGGCCGGCGAAACTGCGCCTGTTTCCCCTGCAGTTTTACCCCGGAAGTGTTCTATACGAGCGTGCGCGGACTGAGGGGATCATCGGCGACCACCATGAGCATGCATACAAAGGCCACTACTCCGGCAAGAAGCACCTCAAACAGGCCGACTACCTTGAGATCTGGCTGAGGATCGTGCTTGCCCTGCGTGGAGCGGGAGTCCCACGTCCACTGGTTCACCGCGCAATCACTGTCGCCTTATTCTGGCCCGTTCGCTGGTGCCTTGATCGTCGTTGGTTCGCCCCGGGAGCGTACCTTCTGTACCGCATCGCGCGTGTAATCTACCACAACCTCATCCGAAAGCCCTTTCTCAGACCGGTGACGTTGCTGCTTACCTGGTGGAGCCGACGACCACGATCTAAGACCCCGTAGTGTCCAAGAACTCGAACGACCGTAAGTGCTTGCCCTTCAAGTCATTACACTTTTCGGCTTGACGGTGGTAGAATCCCTTTCATGAGCGTTCTCCAACCCTGGCAGCTACTGTACTGGTCCACCGATTCTTGCGCCGTTCAGAATCAGCCGTAAAACCTTTCCACGTGGGCGGTAATAATCGAGACCGGTGAATGCCGGAGGCAATATGGCCATGCACGCAGAATCGTTCACAATCCTATTGCCACGAGGCTGGCATGGTCGCGTCAGGTCGGCGATGCTCCACGTCCTCTCATTGGCGCAGTACGTCATGACCTACACCAGAAGCTGGGCGGCAGACAGCCGCAGCGCCCGGGTCCGGCTGAAAGCGGAGAACGACGG
>JAJDDV010000021.1 GCA_029260135.1 Phycisphaerae bacterium
CGAAACTGGGCGATACAGGACTTGAACCTGTGACCTCCTGCGTGTCGAGCAGGCGCTCTAGCCAACTGAGCTAATCGCCCCGGTCACCCCTATTACAGAACAAGACCGCGGGCGTGTCAACGCCCCCGGTCTTCGCCCGCCCCGCTCGCGAGGCGGACGGCCATTCGACGATCGAGCCTGGACAGCACCCTCGGATCATCCTTCCACCGTCTTGGCGTGCTCGGGCTTCGTGAGATTCCCGGCAATCCCCTTGCTGAGCGCCCGAAGATCCACGCCGAGAATGCTCTCGATCGTCGCCAGCGACTCCGACAGCACCCGAGCACGACCCATCGCGGCGCCCGCGATGGCTTGGCCGTTGCCACCGTCGATCACGGTCACGTCGCCAAGCTCAATGTTGTTGACACTCTTCGCGACCTCTTCCACGACGCCCGGCATCAACTCGACCAGCATGACCTTCAGCGCATCCGGGTGCTCCTGAATCGCGCTTCCGATGCACTCGATCGCCGCGGCGCGGGCCTTGCCCTCCTCGAGCACCGAGGCCGCATCGCCTTCCGCAGTTGCCTTGGCCACGTCTCGCCGTGCGTTGGCCGCCTGAACATCCGTCGCATTCAGCCTGGCTTCCTCCGCCTTGGCCGCCGCCTCCTGCTGGTCCGCCTCTTTCAGCTCAGCCTCTCTGGCGAGTTCCGCCTTTCGAATACGAAGTTCGTTATCCGCCACGGCGATGGCCTGTTCCGCCGTCAACCGGGCCTGCTCCGCTCGCTGGAAGGATTCCGCCTCGGCGGTCTTCGCTTCGGCATCGCGCTCCGCCTTCGCCCGTCGCGCCGCAGCAGACGCCTCCGCCTCCTTGATCGCCGCCTCAGACGCCCGTTCTGCTTCCGCCTTGCGTGCCGCGGCCGTGACCTCAGCCGACGCCTTCCGCGCGATCGACTCGAGATACTGCCGTTCATCCTGCACGTTCTGAATATTCACGCTGTCGATCAGCAGCCCAAGCTTGCGGAAATCGTCGGTAACCTCGTGCATGACGGTAGACACGAACTTGTCACGGTCCTCAACGATCTCCTCCGGCGTCATCTTCCCGATGACGGCTCGCAAACCACCCTCAAGTGTTTCTCTGGCTACACGCTGCAGCTCGCCGGAGGGTTGATCCAGAAACCGCTCGATCGCATTCGCTCGCTCCCCCGGGTCGGACGAAACCTTGACGTTGGCAACGCCCGTAACGTTCACCGGGACCATGGTCCCGCCGCCGGCCTGCGCGTTGACTTCCAACGCAACCTGCATATTCCGCAAGCTCAAACGCGACACCTTCTCGAGGATCGGGATGACGAAGGTCCGCCCACCGATCAGCGTTCGATAGCCCTGACCGTCCTTCTGTCGCTTACCGCTGATGATCAGCATCTCACTCGGATTCCCGACGACCAGCCATTTGGCGATCAGCAAACAGGCAATCACCGCGAACGCGAGAACCGAAAACCCGATCACAATTCCCGCCGAACTCTCATTTTGAGCAAGCATGTACGTATTCATCGATGTCCTCCTTCCGAACGTGTGAGTCTCAGCTCTTCTGGGTGAGGAACTCGAACTCCTCACCGGACACGACCTCGGCCACACCGCCGCGATAACCCACAACGGCTACCTGATCACCGGAGCCGAATACCTGGTCCGTATGTTTTGATAAGGCGGGAATATAGCGATCTCCCCGACCGACACGCAGCGCCACTTCGCCCTTCTGAGTTGACGTCACACCCACGGTCACTCGGGCGAGCTTGTTAACGTAATCCTGTCGTGACAGTGTACTGTCACCCGACGTACGGCGCAGTTTTCGTAGAATCTGATGAACGCCTTGACCGACGACCAGTCCACCCGCCACCGCGCAAATGAGTGTGGCCGTCTCCGTCGTACCACTAAGATGCGTCATCGCCACACCCACCAGCCCGAACATCGCCGCAAAGAAGACGAGAAACTGCAGCGAAAGCCAGCTGGCGAGCGAGCCTGCATGAACATGACCCGCGTCAGTGTCGGCATCAAACGACGCATCAACATCGGCATCAACACCGGCCTCCACGTCGAAGCTCGCGCCCGCGTCCAGCCCCGCGTCGGCATCGCCGCCCGCCAGCGACGATACGATCAACAATCCGCCGCCGACAATCAGGCACACCCAGTACAGGGTCGTCAGCGCCGGCAGACTCGCCGCGAGCAGCATCAGGGTCGATTCGCACATGACATTCCTCCCGTCGCAAGTGACGCAAGCCCTCCAGCCACTCAAGCTGAAAGGTCACATAAATACTACTACACGCAGGGCTGCCTGCCTATTTGAATCTCTAAGCGTCTTTATAATGCGATGTGAACCGATTCCAGCAACGGCAGCGAATCAGAACGCCCCACAAGGGCACTTACAACTTCCGACCGCGTGCCGAGCAAGTACATTCCGTGAAGAAGCCGTCACCCCCGATGCGAGAAGAAGAACGACCTGGCGATCGCCCGCGACACTGGAACCACCAAGTACGTCTTACGGACCACCGAGAGAGACATCGGTCGACAGCGCCGACGCGGGCACCCGCTGCTTTCGAATCCCTGGCCCTTCATACCACACCTCGAGCGCGTCGCCCCCCGTACGCTCGAAGAACGTCACACGAACGGAATGCCGACCGGCCTTCAATCCCGCCTCGCCGAACGCCTCGCTCTTCCCGTGCAACCCATCATTGTCGACCACCAGATCATCGCCGATGTAGAGACGACTTCCGTCGTCGCTGGCCGTGTAGAATGTGTAAACGCCGTCACGAGGCACTTCCACAAACCCCGTGAAAACAAATCCGAAGTGCTCGTCCTTCCGACGCTCAGCCAAGGTGAAGTCACTCGTACTCCCCGTCTTCACGGCCTTGAGCGACTCGAACTCGGGCAGCTTCCTCCACTCACCCTCATAATAGCGATAGGAAAGTCCATCCACACTGCGCTCGACCTCATCAGGCCGGCGCGCCTCGGTCATCGTGAAATGGGCATGAGCAATCGCTTCATCCAGAACGCCACCCCGCAAAGCTCTCGCCGCCACTTTCATCGACCGAGCCACCCGAAACGGCTTGACGTACTTCAGCGACGCGCGCGTCGGCGATGAGCCGTCCAGCGTATAGAAAATGTCCGCCTCGCGATCGTCCGTGCCGAGCGTCACCGTCACCGGTGCGACAAACAGCCCCCCTCTCGGCCTGATATAGGTCGCCTCGGAGTGATCGAAGTGCCGCGACGCCGCCCGCGTGTGATCATTCTCGTCCCTGGCCACCGTGACCGCCATCACCTTGATGCGCTCGTCATCCGGAAGCGTCAACGTAGTCTCACCAGGTCGCAGCTCGAAACCGTACTTGAACAGATAACAGAAGACGTACGCTTCGTTTCGATTCTCCGCGCCATCATGCCGATGCGTCCCGACCCACGCGATCTCGTCGTGATGTACAAACCCCGGCGCCGTATTCACTCCTCGATAAATCCTTCCACCCTGAACGAGACTGTCCCATTGCCCAATCCAGCCAGAGAACCCCTGTACCGACACATCCGCCGCGCGATCGCCAATCTGAAACGTCCCGTCCATCAAATCGCCCGACGAGGCAGCCAGAACATACACCCGATCAAAATCACCTTTCGGCAGCGCCGTCGTCTGTCCACGACAAGACACCACGTTGGCGTCACCATCCCGCGTCGACCCCAGCTTGAACGAAACATCGCCACTGACGATCACCTCGGACAAGAGCTCCGCGGGCAGCGTATGTCCCTGACCATCAAAGTCACCATCCGATCGGTTCGAGTCAAAGCTGACGCCGTCCAGATCGAACGGTAACGCAACCGGCTTGGACATCGGCAAAGACAGACGTTCCGGCGGCGCCTCGAGCTTCACGCCAAGCGTCCGCGGCTGATAAGGCGAGAAGTCCAGAGCCAAGCGTCCATCCGAGACCGCAACCTCTCCCCCAACCGGCAACTCCTGGCCATTCAGCTCTCGAGCGCTAACAATCGGCGCCGCCATCGTGAAGCGCACATCCCTCGCCGGCTTCCCGTGCGCTTCCTGAATGCGAACAACAACCTCGTCCGACGCTTCAGCCTTCTTGACCGCGCGAACCACAACCCGAGCGTCATCCACCGTCAAGAGCGAAAACTGCTTGCCCAGCGAACCCCGGTGCGACGACGTCTCGAACGCCAACATCGGCTGATTCACTCGACCCGCCTGACCGACCGCATCTCCGCTGCGCCAATCTCCACGATGACCGCTCAATCCGTAGCTGAACTGATGCCACCCCATGTCCTTCTCGATGTCGTTGGGCGTGTGGATCAATGTCAAGCGAAGCGTGGAATCGTCCGGCTTGTCCCATCCATACTTGCAGTCGGTGAAGATCGTCGCACCATAAGACCCATCCTTGTCCGTCAGATCCGCCCACTGCTGCGCCGGAACCTCGTACTTCGTCTCCGTATTGTTCCCCCGCTCGATCGCCCCGAACCCCAGGTCATAAACCGCCGTCGGGTTCGACGCCGCCAGATCGAACCTCGCCTTCAACAGCGTCTTCGGCGTTCGCCAATTCACACGATTCGACCATTCGATCCGGTCACCCGCCTCCCCACCGCTTAGGCTGATGCGTTGCTTGAACGTCGAACCCTCCGCCTCTCGCGTCACCTCGATCGTCGCGCGAACCGGTCCGCGCTCGACCACGGAAACGCTCGCAGCCCCCCCGACGTACCCGAACGGTTCCGCCATGACATCCTCATACCGCACTTCCCACTCCGACCAATAGTCCGGAGTATCACGAAGAAGCTCCAGCCGCACAGGACGCGCCAACAACTCTCGCCCCAGCGACTTGTCGAAAACACTCGCAACGTCACCCCGCTCATCCAATCGAAGACGATACCGCGCGTTCTCCAGTGCCGACTCACTCACCGCCAGGCTCGACGGCCCCGCGTACGCCGCCTCGGCCGGCTGAATATCAAAAACCGCAAAGCCCACGGAGGGAATACGCGCGAGGAAGACAAACGCCACATCCCGCTCACCAACCGCCGTAACTTGCGACGGAACCTCACGCCCGGAACCATCCAGCACCCGAACCGACGAAGGCACCTCACCCTCATACGCCAGCCGGGCCGACACGACGTCCTCCCGCGCAAACGCCAGTGGATTGAAGACCACCAACGATCGGCCGGAACCTCTCGTGTCCAGCGCACGCGCAACCGCCCCAACCGAATCCGTCAGCACCGACGAAAACCGATTCAGCGAGATGAGTTCATCATTCCAAGAAAACGTATACGCCTGCGGAATGCTCGTACCCGTCAGATCGTCATGAAACTGATGCCACAAAAACCTCACCCACGCCCCCTCGAGCTGATCCCGCGGATACGTCGCACCGCCAAGCCAGTCCGCCACCACCGACGCCCGCTCCGCCGCGTCGGCCAAAAGCTCGTTCTTTCGATTCCACCGCTTCATCGCCGTCTGTGACGTATAGCAGCCAGTACCATGCCGCGTCATCAACATCTCACCCTTGTATCGCGGCAATCGTCGAACCTGCTCTGCCGTCAGATCACGATAGAGCTGATCCGCCCCCGCGAGGATGACACGAAGCGGCCCGTCCCCATGAATCGCCTTGTCCAGCCACCGGACGGACTCCGCGTCCGGTGCCCCACCGATGTCACCCACGCCGAAGTACTTGTACCCCACCGAAACGCCCGTCTCCACACCGAGCTTCTTGATCCGCTCGAGCCAAACCGAATCCCGGCTCAAGTCGTCGCGGATCCGGCTCACGTACGCGCCCGGGTTCAGCGCCGCCACCACCGACGTTCCGTCCACACCCTCCCACACACCGACGTCGAATGGAATCCCGATCGACGAACCCCACGTGAGCTTCTGCGTCGAAAACCCCTTGAGTCCGCAGTGAGCCGCTACCGATGGCAGCGCATAACCGAACCCGAAACAGTCCGGCAAGTAGATGTCCACGCTCCGTTGCCCGAATTCGCGATCGAAGAAACCGTTCCCATACAACACCTGCCGGATCAACGACTCCGGTGACGGCACGTTGACATCACACGCATCGACCATGCTCCCGCAGACTTTCCATCGCCCCTCTTTGATGTACGCCTTCATCCGAGCGTACTCGTCCGGGTAATACTCCTTCGCCAGTTGATAGCGAAACGCCCCTTCAAAGCTGAAGATGTAATCCGCCGATTCCTCGAATCGCTCGAAGTTACCTCGAAGCGTGCTCGGGATGTACTCGTCGATCGTCTTCTGGATCGTCCATAACCACTGCGTGTCGAGATGCGCCGTACCCGTCACATAGAGCGTCGGCCGCTCGGCGATCGCCTCCGCCTCACGTCGTTGGCCGCGATCCCCACCCAGCGAAGGCGACCCCACCCAGCCACCGATGAGAAAAACGCTCAGCCCAAAAAACACCCGAATTCGCCGTCCGCGGTTATCACATGCACTCTTCATGGCTTCCACCCTGGCCGTTGTCCCTCCGCCGTGAGCCCGGCCGCCACCCGACGCCCTGGATCCCTCAGCCTTCTCTCGCCCGAGTCTACGGGATTCATGCCCGTTCCGCACACTCTCGGCCCGCGACATGCCCCATCGAAAACGAGGCAGAACGATCAACGACGGCCAATCTGTCGCCGCGACGCCGTACTTGATATGATCCAGCGCATAACGCCTACGGAACGCGCGGATCACGGAGTCAGCGGCGTCGACAGAGTGACAACAACGCGGCCCCATCGGTCAACCTTGAACGAAACGAACGAACAAACATGAAAGCCCAACCGCCCAAACGTCGGTCAGCCCCCAGGAATCGAACGACACCTGGCCAGGGCTTGGCGCTCGCATTCGTGCTGGTCTCGGTCATCCTCTCCGGCTGCAAGCGCGAAGACTCCGGCGCGAACAACGCCCCGAACACGCCCCAGGCTAAGACGAAACGCATCGGCGTCACGCTCCTCACCGCGCAGCACCAGTTCTATCAAGACCTCCGCGCGGGACTCGAAGAGCAGGCCGATCGCCACGGATATGAGCTCGTCGTCACCGCCGCGGAGCAGGACGCCGCCCGCCAGGCCAACCAAATCGATGAGTTCATCGTCCAAGGCGTCGACGCGATCGTCCTCTGCCCCTGCGATTCCCGAAGCGTCGGCGCCAGCATCCTCGAAGCGAACCACGCCGACATCCCCGTCTTCACAGCCGACATCGCCAGCCTATCCCCACTCGGAACCGTCGTAGCGCACATCGCATCAGACAACAAAGAAGGCGGACGCCAAGCCGCGAACCTGCTGGTTAACGCCATCGACGGAAAAGGAAAGGTCGCCGTCCTATCCCACCCGAGCGTCGCCAGCGTGATGGACCGCGTCGACGGGTTCAAGCAAGCCATGACCTCGTACCCCGACATCAACATCGTCGCGGAACTCTCCACAGAAGGAAAACGAGACCGCGCCGTCAAGGTGATGGAAGACCTGCTCCAGTCCGATCCCGACCTCGTCGGCGTCTTCGCCATCAATGACGACACCGCGCTGGGCGCGCTCGCCGCCATCGAAGCCGCTGGAAAACTCGATCAGGTCAAAATCGTCGGTTACGACGCCACACCCGAGGCGCGCGTGAAGATCAAATCCGGCGCGATCTACGGCGATGTCATTCAACACCCCCGCCGCATCGGCCAACTGACCATCAACGCCATTCACGATCACTTCAGCGGCAAACCGGTACCCGCCGTCGTGCCGGTCGAAGTCGGAACCTTCACACAAGAGTCGGGTTGACCGATGACCGCCGCACCGCTTCGACTGCAATGCTCGGGCATGTGTAAGTCCTACCCCGGTGTCCTTGCGCTCGACGGCGTGAACCTTGACCTCGCCGCCGGCACCGTCCACGCGCTGGTCGGAGAAAACGGCGCCGGCAAGAGCACGCTCGTCAAGCTCCTCTCCGGTGCCGCCCCCCCCGATGCAGGCTCCGTCGAAATCGATGGAGAAAACGTCTCGATCAGAAACGCTCGACATGCACAGCAGCTCGGCATCGCCGTGGTCTACCAGGAATTCAACCTCGCCCCAGATCTATCCGTCAGCGAGAACATCTTCCTCGGTCGTTGGCCAAGCGCACCCCGCCGCCCCTGGATCGACTTCCCCAAGCTGCACGACCAAACCGCCGCGCTACTGGCCACCCTCGGCATTAGACTCTCCGTTCGACAACCCGTCAGCACACTGTCGGTGGCCCAGCAGCAGATGGTCGAAATCGCCAAAGCCCTCTCACTCGACGCCAAGATCCTGATCCTCGACGAACCCTCCGCCGTCCTCACGCCCCATGAACTCGACACGCTCTTTGAACTCGTCAAAGACCTCAAAAACAGAGGCGTCGGCGTCATCTACATTTCCCATCGACTCGATGAAATCTTCCGAATCGCCGACGACGTCACCGTCCTCCGCGATGGCCGAAACGTCTCCACACGCACGATCCAAACGGTAGAGCGAGACCGCCTGATTACCGAAATGGTAGGCCGCGAACTCAAAAACGAGTTCCCCCCACGATGTTGCACCATAGGCGACGTCCTTCTGCGATTCGAAAACTTGACCGCTCGCAACCGCTTCAACGACGTCACCCTCGACGTCCGCGCCGGTGAAGTGCTCGCCCTCACCGGACTCGTCGGGTCCGGGCGAACGTCCGTCGCCCAGACCGCTTTCGGTGCGGTCCGCGCCGACGAAGGCACCGTATCATTGGCAGGGCGGCACCGGCGATTCACGACACCGCGACAAGCCATCGCTGAAGGAGTCGCCATGCTGCCCGAGGACCGCAGACGCGAAGGCCTTCTCCTCGAACGATCCATTCGAGAAAACATCACCCTCGCCGACCCGGGCGCCTCCGCAACATGGGGGTTTCTCTCCCACCGCCGCGAACGCAACCTGACCCGCCGCCTCATGAACGACCTGCAAATCAAAGCACTCTCGCCCGACACGCAAGTCGCCACGCTCAGCGGCGGAAACCAACAGAAAGTCCTGCTGGCAAGATGGATGGCCCGCTCCCACCGCGCGATGATCCTCGACGAACCGACACGCGGCGTCGACGTCGGCGCCAAATACGAAATCTACACGCTCATCAACCGCCTGGCCGCTGAAGGCGTAGCCTTATTGCTGATCTCGTCGGAACTCCCCGAAGTCATTGGAATGGCCGACCGAATCGGCGTCATGCACGAAGGACGATTGATGGATATTCTGGATAACCCAGCGCGAGCGACCACGCAGGAGCAGATCATGCGCCTCGCCGCCGGAGAAATCGACACGCGATGACCGTATACGAAATCCCGTCAACACCAAAGACACTGCTTCATCGAATCGTGCAGTTTCGCATGCCGGTTGTCCTGGCCCTACTCATCGTCATGGTCACCGTCTTGACCGACGGCTCATTCGCCAAACCCGCCAACCTCGTCAACGTCGCACGCCAGATTTCCTTCGAAGCACTGATCGCCTTCGGGATGACCCTCGTCATTGTAACCGGCGGAATCGACCTGTCCGTGGGTTCGCTGGTCGCCCTGACGGGTGTTGCTGCAGCGCTCGTCATGCGCGCGACTCTCGACACACCGCCTGCGGTCTGCATCTCGGCAGGACTGATGGCCGGCTGCGGCGTGGGCGCGCTCTTCGGAACCACTTCAGGCATCATCGTCACGAGGTTCTCCATTCCACCCTTCATCGTTACGCTCGCCGCCATGCTGATCGCAAGGGGCTTTGCCTTCATCGTCTGCAACGGCCAACCCGTCTATGAACTCCCGAAAGACCTGATCTATCTCGGCCGCGGCTTCGTACTGGAAAGCGCGATCGGGAGAGTCCTCCCAGTACCGGTGCTGCTCCTGCTACTCGGATTTGCAGGGTTTCATATACTCTTGTCTCGAACCGTCATGGGACGTCGCGTCATCGCAGTCGGAAGCAACGAAGAAGCCGCAAGACTCGCGGGCATTCCCGTCCGACGCACCAAACTCCTGGTCTACATGATCACCGGAGGACTGTGCGGAATCGTCGGCCTGCTTCAAGATGCCAAGCTGATGGCCGGCGACCCCAAAGTCGGCGAAATGTGGGAACTCAACGTCATCGCCGCCGTCGTCGTCGGAGGAACATCCCTCTTCGGCGGACGCGGCACCATCGCCGGAACGCTGATCGGCGCGCTCATCATCGGCGTCCTCAACAACAGCCTGAACTTGCTGCACGTCGAGCACTTCTGGCAGAAGGTCGTACTCGGTCTAGTCATCCTCCTGGCTGCACTGCTCGACGCAGCACTGCGGCGACTAGGCCGCCGTTAGAAGCTCGATCATCCAGCGCCGCTCCGAGCCTCGCTCCACCCGCATTCGGGACACGAGGAGTCGACATCGTGCCCGAACAGATCGTAACCGCAGGCTTCACACACCCGTAACCCTATGGAACCCAGCGCACGGCGCACGGTCCGCAACCGACCAATCCGTCGCACATCCCACGGCAGGATCCAGCGATACGTCGCAAACACCACCACCACACCGACAACCGTCACGTGAACCGCCAAGTTCCCAACACCAAATGCGTTCACGGCAAGCCAGACCACGGGAAACACCAGCAAACCCATCGAGTAAAACGGGCGAACCGCGAACACCACCGCCGCCCCCGAGATCGTATCTTCAATCCCCAAGAACACGCGAGGCCACGCGTTGACGCTCTTCGCAATTTGCCGAAAGCAGAACCCGCCCGACACTTCTCGCCCGACGAGTCCGTCCGCGCCGAGCTGTGCTCGAACAGCACCAAGAACCTGATCCACCGATCCGCGCGTCTGCCACCGCTCACGAAGAATCGCAGGCCCACGACGATAGTACCATCCGGAAAGATGATAGTAGGCACTGACCTCGATCACGTGCACAACCATGATCAGCACGAAGGCCGAAACCGAAAACTGAATGCCCGACGGAATCCCAAACACGAAACGTCACAACCCTCCCGTAGAAAGCAGCCCCTAGGACCGATGCCGAACTTGATGCGACGACCGCATCGCCTCGACATCACCGACACTCATTTCGCAATCCCGAGAATACCGCGCTGCCCCCTTCTCCGACAACCTGAGCAACATCTGTGATAGAGATTCTCGGACGCTCAAAGCGCCCGGAGCAGATTCGATGAACCTCCGCCCTTATCCCTTTTCCGCCCGCCTCCGCCTGCCGATATGCCCCCTATCACACGGGGAAGGAAGCCGACCGGGACGTGGGAACACGAGAACCGAATCGTTCGGTGTTCCCGCTGTCAAGATTCGATTCGCTTCTGGATTCCGAGGAGCACATCTCTATGGAAACGCTGACAAGACTTGGAAAAAGGTGGCACCGATGGCTGACGCTCTCGGTTGTAGCCACCGTCGCCGGATGTGGGTCGACAAACGCACTCACGGACGGCTCGGACACCACGGACACCGACGGAACCGAAACCGCAACCGCCAAGGCCTATCAAAGCCCCGGCGGAACGTCCGACCTCAGCATCGGCGCCTCGGACCAAGGCACCGCCACGCTGAAGTCTTTCGATCCCGGTGCCTTCGTCCGAACCGCACAAACATCCGACGAAGCCGATGACGACGCGATCACGACGGCCCAGGATGGCGGAGGAGATCCACCCCCGCCACCGCCACCGGATGATCCGCCACCGCCGCCGCCCGACGATCCGCCACCACCGCCGCCGGACGACCCGCCACCACCGCCTGACGATGGAACGCCGCCGCCCGATGGCGGAACGCCGCCGCCCGACGGTGGAACGCCACCGCCCGATGGTGGAACGCCACCGCCTGACGGTGGAACGCCACCGCCCGACGGAGACCACCCCCCGCCCCCCGACGGTAACTACCCCCCACCGCCGGACGGATCAATGCCGCCACCCGATGGGAACCACCCCCCGCCTCCCGACGGAGACTACCCCCCACCTCCCGACGGCTCCTATCCGCCACCTGACGGAGACTACCCCCCACCTCCCGACGGCTCCTATCCGCCACCGCCGGACGGAGACTACCCCCCGCCGCCGGACGGAACCTATATGCCACCGCCGCCGCACTTCGCCCCGCCGCCCGATGGCTCCGGCGGTGATCTTCCTCCGCCTCCCGAGTTCTTCGATGGTGGTGGAGAGTTCTTCATGCCGCCACCCGACTTCCACGGCGACGGCTCCTTCTACATCCCTCCGCCACCCGGCGGTTTCGAAGGTGACGGCGGGTTCTTCGCGCCGCCGGAGGGGCTGGACGAAGACGGGTTCTTCTTCATTCCTCCGGAAGGTGTCGATGCCGGTGCCGTGTTCCTTCCACCCCCACCGCCCGAATTCGTAGGTGAGGGCTTCTTCTTCCCGCCCCCCGAAGGACAACGTCCCGACAAGGGCTTCGATGCGCCGTCCGATTTCTTCGACGTCTATCACGAGTTCCCACCGCCTCCGCCCGAGTTTGAAGGCACATGGCAGCCGCCGCCGCCGGACGAATGGGACGGCTCCGCGGGCTGGGTGCCGCCACCGCCCGACCAGCTCTACGGCGGAGAAGACGACTGGCATCCCCCGCCGCCTCCGATGGGCTGGCAGGGCGAGTGGTTCCCGCCACCCCCGCCTCCGCCCGGAATGGAGGATCTACCCGAAACCTTCTTCTTCTCCAACAAGTTCGACGACTTCATGACGACCGACGTCCTGGCGGATCCGAACTTCGAAAACGTACCCCCGCCGTTCGAACAGATTCCCTTCGATCGGTTCCTCGAATCCCACACCATTCACGACATCATCCCGGGCGTACCGCCGAAGTTCGAGCACGGCCACTTCGGTGAATTCGAATTCGGCGCCGTACCGCCACCGCCGCCGGGATTTCCGCCCTTCCCACCGCCGCCCGACGTGATGGCACGCTTCGGAAACTTCGGCGCCGCGTTCGGTCCTCCGCCGCCGCCGCCACCGGGAGGTTTCCCCGACGGCGTACCACCCCCGGGTTTCTTCCCCGACGGTGTTCCACCAGGACCGCCCCCGGATCTTCCAGAAGAGTTCTTCGCGTTCCAGCAGAAGCTCGACGGACTCAACGTCTTCCTCGAAGGCTACATGCCGCCCCCGCCTCCGGACGGCCAGTTCCCGCCGGGCGACGGACCCTTCCCACCGGGTGATGGACCATTCCCACCGGGTGACATGCCCTTCCCGCCGCCGGACGGATTCCGTCCACCAGCCGACTTCCTCGCCTTCGAGGAGATCGCGGAGTTCCTGCCCGAGGACTTCATGCCGCCCGAGCAGGCCATGGATACCCTCGCCAAGTTCGGCACCGATCACCCGCTGATCGGCGAAGGCGGAAAGGTGAATCCGACCCTCGAGTCAAAAATGGACGAGCACCCGCCCGTTCCCGATGGCTTCGACGGATTCGACTTCACGGGTGACACGCCGCAGTTCGACGACATGTTCACCGTCTACGACGAAGACAACACGGGCCAAACCCAAACCGGACAGGTCAACGCGACCTTCTCCGACGTCCTCGAGGACGGTACGCTCGTCGACCTCAGCGGAACGAGCGTCATCGAGACCGTTCAAGGTGAAGCCACACCCATGGTCGAAATGGATGACGGCGTCTTTCAGACGCAATGGGTCGTCAACATCCGGCAGGTGGATACCTCGCAGATTCAGATCGAGAATCCCGACGACCCCGGCGCCGCCGTCGAAGCGGAGCAGATACGCGAGGTGCTCAGCCAGATGACTTGGACCATGCTCGTACAGGAAGTGGATACCGACGGTGACGGAACGCCCGACGAATTCCGAGTGAGTGGTTCCAACACGGTGAAAATGCTGAGCGACACGGTCGAGGGTGGACCCCCGGACGGCTTCCCGCCGCTCCCGCCGCCGCCACCGCTCGTGCTCCCGCTCGACTTTGAAGGAGTGCTCGATCCCGGCGCGTCATCAGAATAGAAGCACCAAGGAATCACTGAGTAACAACAACGCCGCCCCGGGGTCGCATCCCTGGGGCGGCGTTTCTTTTCATCCATCGGCGCCGTGAAGCAACGCTCAGTCCATGTGCTTCACGATCGCGTCGCCGAACTCGCTGCACTTGAGAAGCTTCGCGTCGACGCCCTCCGCACGCATCAAACGCTCGAAGTCATAAGTGACCTCTTTCGCCCCGATCGCGCCGTCCATCCCCTTGATAATCAGGTCCGCCGCCTCCGTCCAGCCCATGTAACGCAGCATCAGCTCACCCGAGAGAATCACGCTGCCGGGGTTCACCTTGTCCTGATCCGCGTACTTCGGCGCCGTACCGTGCGTCGCCTCGAAGATCGCATGCCCGGTGTCATAGTTGATATTCCCGCCCGGCGCGATCCCGATCCCGCCGACCTGAGCCGCCAACGCGTCAGAGAGATAGTCACCGTTCAGATTCAACGTCGCAATCACGTCGAACTCGCGAGGACGCGTCAACACCTGCTGCAACGCAATATCCGCGATCGCGTCCTTCACCAGAATCTTCCCAGCCGCCATCGCCGATTCCTGCTCCGCGTTGGCCGCCTCTTCCCCCTTCTCCTTCTTCGTGATCTCCCAGCGCGACCACGTGTACGTCTTGTCGGCGTATTCCTCGTCGGCAACCTCGTAGCCCCAGTCACGGAACGCCCCCTCCGTGTACTTCATGATGTTGCCTTTGTGTACGAACGTCACGCTCTTGCGCCCGTTCTGCATCGCGTAGTTGATCGCCGCGCGAATCAACCGCTTGCTCCCCTCACTGCTGACCGGCTTGATCCCGATCCCGCTCGTGGCCGGGAACCGAATATTCTGAACGTCCATCGCGTCCTGAAGGAACGCGATCACGCGCTTCGCTTCCGGCGTCCCGCTCGCCCACTCGATCCCGGCGTAGATGTCCTCCGTGTTCTCACGGAAGATCGCCATATCGACCAGCTCAGGCCGCTTCACCGGTGAAGGGACCCCCGTGAAGTATCGAACCGGACGAAGACACGTATACAAATCCAGCTTCTGACGCAACGCGACGTTCAGCGATCGAATCCCGCCGCCGATCGGCGTCGTCAGAGGTCCCTTGATCCCGACCAGATACGACCGAAACGCCTCGACCGTATCCTCCGGAAGCCACGTCCCGTATTTGTCATACGACTTCTGCCCGGCAAAAACCTCGAACCAGACAATCTTACGCTTCGAACCATACGCCTTCGCCACCGCCGCATCAAAGACACGCACCGACGCCCGCCAGATGTCGCGCCCGATGCCGTCCCCCTCGACAAACGGAACGACCGGCTCGTCCGGAACACTGAGCCCCTTGTCCGACATCGTAATCAGGCTGCCTGTTGTGGGAGGCGTCAGATGATCGAATTCCATCGCTGCTTAACCTTTCTGATTCTGAGAGTGTTCGGACGGGCGAATCGCTTCGATAGGTCGAGATCGCCCCCCTTCCAGGCGGTGCGGAGGTCCACCGCGGCTCACCGCCAAAGCTCCGCCATCTTAGCCCCCCACGTCCCCCCGTCAACGACCCTGCCCCTCCAGCACCGACCGACTCGTTGCGGCCACCGACAGCGATCAGAACCACGACAGTGATGGAGTGGGCAAAGCAAACTAGTCAGAGACGCCGGGTGCCATGCCAACCACTGTAGCGCCACCCCTTGTGGGTGGCGCCTCGCCCGATCCAACCCGCGACAGTCATGGAGCGGACGTGTGCCATGCC
>JAJDDV010000201.1 GCA_029260135.1 Phycisphaerae bacterium
GCTCTGGCGCCGCTTCGTCTATGGCCTCGACTACATTGACGAACTCGTCGCCCAGATCACGCCCGACACTGGCGCCGGACCCGGAACGGTGCGGTACGTTCTCCAGGACGCCAACCACAACGTCGTAGGCCTCGCCCGCGCCTGCGACGGCGAGCTGATCCGCCAATGCCGCTACACCCCCTACGGCCGCCTGACCCACGCCGAAGACGACGACGGCGCCCCCCTCGACACCACCGGCCCAAGCCCTCTCGAATCCTTCCACCTCTTCCAAGGCCTATGGGTCGATCCGCTGTCGGCCAACCCACTCAGCACCGGACTCGTCCTCTACAACGCCCGAGCCCGAGAATACGACCCCTGGACCGCCCGCTTCCTCCAGCAAGATCCCAACGGCCAAGCCCTCGCCATCGCAAACGCCCTCGCCATGAACGGCCCCAGCTTTGGCACCCGTTCAACAGGGCCGCCCCACAATCGTCGGGAGCTAGATCCCGGACTTCGTGCTATGGGCGAGATGCCGGAAAGCCCAAATACCCAGTTGAAGTGCGGCTTTCCGCGCTCCGATATACAAGCGTGCTGGAATGTCAGGGCAGAGGTGCCCCCATTTGAGAGTGGGCCATCAAACCTAGTGTGAGGTACCGTCCATGCAACTCGATGCAAAGCGTATCCCATCCTCTGTGAAGCCTCGTTGCGTACATTGCTCATTCGTCGTGCGCCTCGCTTCCACACTAGCCGTGACCATGGGTGTCGTGACTCTAACGAGTTGTGACTCCGTCGCGCCGACCGCCACCGACAATTCCGCATCGCCGAACAGCACAGCGCCGTCAACCGACACTGTCACAAGCCCGCCGCCACCCGCCGGAGAGACCACAAGCGGGAACACGACCAGTCCACCGCCGCCGCCTGTCGTGGACGGTTCTTCAGATTCGGCGATGCTCGCGGGCAAAGGCATACGCACCCTCTCGCAGACACTCGCCGCCGTACTTCCGGTGGGAGATCTCCAGGCTGTCCTCAGCGGCGGAATGATGCTACCACAGTGCCCGTCGCTGGGTATCGGCACTGGCTCGAGTTCGATCCCGCTGACCATGGACTACGGCGCTGGATGTCGTCCTTCAGCGTTTGGATCCACAACCATGGTCGGAACTGCCGAAGGCACAGCCTACACCGCCGCAAGCGCATTTGACTTTGCATTCGTGGGTCTGAGCGTTGACGAAGAGCTGCTGACCGGAACGATCGCCGGCAGCTTCACGCGCGCGGATGCTTCGACCGAGTTCGCCGTCAGCATCGACATCAAGACAGCCGACGGAACCGTGACAAGGGGAAGCTCCCGCGCGACCTTCGACCAAGCCGCAGGCACCATGACCTTGGCCGACACCAATCTCGTCGTAAGCGCGCCCGCCGACGATCCCGCCACGGTGTCCACTTCAAACGCAGTGGTTGATACGAAAGCGGCCGAGAGCTTCTCACCCGTCGAGGGTTCCGCGACGGTCGAGACAACGATCTCATCCTCCGGATTGACGCAGCAGGTGTCCGTCACGTTCGGCAACTGACGCCGAACTCCAACTGTTGTCGACTGAGCACCGCCAAACGGGGCGCGCTGGAATGCGTGGCCTTGAACGTCCTCCCATTCCGCGCCACAAGATCACCAGTGCGGGCGTGCAACATCGACGCGCAGCATCATGCAGGGGGCGCCTTACGCCTCTTCTCATCCATCCGCCAGTCCACTGAGCCGTTACACTTGACTTGACGGTCGGAATCGAGTAGGGCACTGCATGATCAGAAGCGGCAGTTGGGGGTCTGCTCCTTCACTGTCATTCACGAACTACACCTCCGAAACATAGGAGATGAGAACATGGCCGTACCGAAGCGAGTCGAATCACGCCTCAAGTCGGGCCTGAAGAAGTTCAGGCCCATTCTGGATGATGCCCGAAAGGCCGATCGAAGCGAGGAGGATACCGTCATCATCGTCCGGGATATCCTGGCCGAGGTCTTCGGTTTCAACAAGTACAGCGACATCACAGGTGAGTACCAGATCCGCGGCACGTACTGCGACCTGGCTGTAAGAGTCGACGACAAACTGCGGTTCCTCGTGGAAGTGAAGGCGGCGGATCGGACCTTGAAGGAGAACCACCTCCGTCAAGCCACGGATTACGCCGCCAAGGAGGGCATCGAATGGGTCATCCTCACGAATGGCGTTGAGTGGCATGTTCATAGGATGGTGTTCGAGCAACCCGTTCGCCACGAGCAGGTGTTCACCCTAGACCTGCTGGGCGGAGATCCAGGCCTCGTTAATTCGCTGTATATGCTGAGCCTCGAAGGTGCCAAGAAGCGGGCCATAAGCGAGTACGCCGCTCAAGTCCGAGCGTTGAACCGGCACTCGCTCGCCGCAGCGATCATCTCCGAGCCCGTGCTGAAGGTCATCTGCCGCGAACTCAAGCGGGCGTCTCCCGGGATTCGCATCGATGTCGACGATGTTGAAGAGATCATCGCACACGAGGTCGTCAAGCGAGACGTCCTGGACAGCCCGGAAGTTCAGTCCGCTGTTAAACGCATCCAAAAGGCTAGGAAGCGAAAACTGCGGGACAGGAAGGATGTGAGGCCCGAGCCGGTAGCGGTTGGCGAGCCTTGAATGGCATTGTGGCAAGAGCCGAGATAATGCTGTTCGCTGTGAAAGTCAATGTGGTTGAAGGAGGACCCAATGCACGAGTTCATGGCGATAGATTTTGAAACTGGAAACCCCAAGCGAGTCAGCGCATGCGCACTAGGGTATGCCAAGGTTGTCAACGGCGAAGTCGTTGCATCGAACGGATACCTCGTCAAGCCGGTAGGCGGTCATGCCGCATTCCAGTCCAAGATTCACGGTATCAAGGCGGAGGACACCGACGATAGGCCGGACTTCGGCTCGCTCTTTCCCGAGGTGAGGGAGATCTTCAGTTTCCCGCTGGTGGCCCACAGCCTGTTCGATAAGCAAGTTCTCGCAGCGCTTTCTGATCATTTCGATTTGCGCCTGAACTTCGAGTACGTGGACACGAGTGCACTGGCAAAACGGACGTTGCCTGCTCTGAAGAACCACAAGCTCAAAACGCTCGCGATGCACTTTGAACTTCCGACGTTTCGACATCACGATGCAAGAGAGGATGCCATCGCCTGCGCCAACATCTACTTGAAGCTTCAGGATGGCGTGCCGGAAGAGTCGCCGCTTGCACCCGACGGCGACCTCCTGGAATTCCATGGGCTGATCACCGGGATTCTCGCTGACGACGAAGTCGACTACAAAGAGGCATACGCACTGCTCTACTGGTTGGAGGACCACGAGACGACCCGGACGAAGTATGCTCGCCTGTACGCCACGACGAAGATGGCTCTGGAGGATGACAATCTTGATGACATTGAGGCGAACGACATTAGGAGTGTGCTGGTAGAGATCCAAGACGATCTGGGATCGGCCGGAGACAGGTAGCGAGGCGATTGGTGTGCAGCAGCGTGCGCGCGAGATCCTAGAGGTCGCCCATCCTGGAGATCGGGCAAGCCGACTCTTCGACGTCGTGATCATCTCGCTCATACTCTTGAACATCCTTTGCGTCATGTTGGAGACGGTCGAGGGCATCTACCGAACCGCTCCTCGCTTCTTCAGTGCATTTGAGACAATCTCTGTCTTGATCTTCACAGCCGAGTACTTCTTGCGAGTCTGGTCGTGCGTCACTTCTCCAGCATTCTCCGGTTCGTTACGGGGGAGGCTGCGCTTCATCATGACGCCGCTTGCTCTCGTCGATCTCTGCGCTGTCTTGCCCTTCTACATTTCTGGGCTCGGCATAGATCTGCGCGTTGTGCGCATTTTCCGGGTGTTGCGAGTCTTTCGCATCGCGAAGCTCGGGCGCTACTCTGCCTCGATGCAGCTCCTGACAAAGGTCGTCGGTACCAGACGGTACGAGCTGCTCGTAACGCTGGGTGTCATGTTCTTCCTGCTCCTGGTCGCCTCCTGCCTGATGTACCATGCAGAGACTGAGTCGCAACCGGACGTGTTTACCAGCATCCCAGCGACCATGTGGTGGGGTGTCGAGACGTTGACGACGGTGGGCTATGGTGACGCCGTCCCGGTGACGCTATCAGGCAAGGTCATCGCGTCGATCATGGCCATCCTGGGAATCGGAGTGTTTGCCCTTCCGGCTGGGATTCTCGGAAGTGCGTTTCTCGAGGAAGTCCAGCGGCGCCCCAATAGGAGGCGGAAATGTCCGCATTGCGGCGGTGACGTAGGCAGGGCTCAGTGACCCTGGGCTCGCCACTTAGGGCGACTCCGTAGCCAACAGGCGAATCCGAGGTCCGTCAATAGTTGTGAGTTCTCGGCGCGCGACGCATGCTGACGGCACTGTCATCGACGACGGAGATTCCCCCTAGTGTGTTACCGGACCAAGCGACTGGCTGTCTTACAGTCCAAAGTCTGGCGGCCCCAAGTCAGGAGTGAGGACGATCTTCGGGGTGCATGACAGATTAGGCGGCCTTTGAGTAGGGTGCGCGGGTGCTCCAGTAGCGATTCCAGCGGTCGTCTTGCGAGAGCCAGAGGGCTCGGAGGGCGAGGATGGCCTCCACGCCGCCTTCGCTCCAGAACTGTTCGGTACCCTTTACCCGTTTGTTGAATTGTTTGACGCCCGCCTCGGTCATGCCCGAGCCAATCGGCCAACCCTTCTCACGGTACTCCGGATAGTTCATGTGGTGCTTATGCCGCGTGAAGTACCCGACGTTGTTGGCCACCACCCGACGCGGATGCTCCGGACCATCGCCGGTTTGCGGCGGACCCAAGCGATCGCTGTGCGTACCGAGCTTCTCAATGATGGCATCCACGCGACCGTTCCAAAGGTCTTCTTTCAGTTCCTCCGCGAGTGGGGTGGCTGCGGGTGAATCCTTTCCCATCGACGCACGAGCCGCCTCATACAGATGCTCAACAGCGTGGTAATAGTCAATGATGCGACGGTCGTAGAGACGCTCCCGGTCAATCAGCGGATCGATCCAACTGCCGCCATCGCCGATGGCCAGCGTCATCTTGGAGCGTGACAGTCCGCGACGCTCCGCCTCCACGCGCACCATCTTGCCGAATCCCTCGGTGCTTTGCATCGTCGCCACATACGTCGTCACCAACGGTTTGGGCGGCTCGCTCTTTGTACCGTCCCCGGGTAGATACGTCGTGAACGTCCCGATCTTGTCCTCACGCCAGCGACTATCGTTTTCCCCTGTTTTTTCCCTCATTTGCACACGCCCACCGTCCAGCCCGACCACCAGCAACGTCGGAGCATTCGATGGCGAGGGCGGGCGATGACCTTGATCGAAAGCCAGGACTTCCGCGTCACGCTCGTGGGTCATCGTTCGTCCCATCGCCTCGGCCCAGCGCTGGATTTGTTTGCCGCCTAATGTCCAACCCCAGTCTTCACCCAACGCCGCCGCGGCCTTGTCGAACGTCTGCAACGCGCCGTCCCGGGCCACGCGACGTGCCGCATGCGGCGTAAGCGGAACCTCAGCGGGCAACCCCCAGTCACGAACCTGAGGGGGAAAAAGAACCGCCACAGGAGCGGCACCGCGCGTGCTGCTTGCGTATCACCACCTCGCCCTGTGGTGAAAGCAACTCCGGTTGGGTGACCTTCTTCTTCAGATAGACTCGCGCCGATCCGCAAAACGGACAACAGCCCGGATTCGAAACCTCGGCGTTGCCCTCCAAGGCGGCGCGTTCCTCCAACGCCACCGGCAGCAACTGCCGACCCAAGTTCTCCACCTGATCCTCGAAATCCGTGAACCGCGATCCTTTCAGCGGAACCGATTCATCCGGCGGAATCAACCGGTCCAAAGCACCCTCGAACGCCTTCCAAAGCCGGTCCCGCGCATCCTGGCGTGTGGTCAATGCTGACATGATTCGCTTCCTCCTTGAAGCGCCAAGCCCATCCAATCCGATCGCCGGCCTTCCCTGGCCACGATCCTGAAACAATATCGGCACTCCCACCGCCAAAACGGTCATGCACCCCGATCTTCGAGCACATGTGGAGCGGTCTTTGCCCAATCCCGGCGGCGCAGTATGATGACAACCTGGGAGAGAAGGTGACGCCGGTCGCACTGCCCCACTACCCACGGAGTCCACACATGTCCGACGACGACCGCTCTTGGCTTGATCACATCGTCGACTGTGTCCACGAGGACGCCCGCGATCCCCAGAACGAAAAACACTACCGCGACATGACACACCAGTGGGCTGAGCAGATGTTGGACACCGGACGACCGCTGACGGTGTCGCGGAGAGAACAACTACGACGCTGCAATCCAGAAATGACGGATGAGGAGATCGAGAAACTTCTACGTCTTTTCGAGGCCGAATCTTCCGATGGAACAGGGCAGTCAGCGGAAGAGACAAGCTTTATCTTACACAGTCCGATCGCTGTCACAGCGCATTCCGGAACGCCACTGAATAAGAAGTATGCAACGCTCGCCGCCATCCACGATGATTCCGAACACTGCGACTTCCCGATCATCCCTGAGGAGTACCGACCATTGGGCTCGTTGTCACCGGACGAGAAGCACAACTTCCTGGTTGGCATGAAGTTCGCAGTCCTGAAACAGGGCGTGAGGAGTCTGACCGTCGAGCACGAACAAGGCCTTCGACAGTTCCTCGACGTTGTAGCCGCAGACCTTCGCCGGCATTACGGTGACGGACGTGCGGCTCCAGGAGCGGCGCGAGATCCCGAGATCGTGGGTGATGCGGCGACTGAGGAGAGAGCACCCGAGTGGTCGGTCCCGCTGGCAAAGGTCGAAATGGCTCGGCGGTTGCTCCAAAACGAGCGAGCGCGCCCCCGCCAGGCGCAGGAGTTGCTGGAGCGATACGGCATTCGCCGTGAAGGCAATAAGTGGGCAGTCAGACTCGATCTGATGGACCAAAGCTCGCGCGAGCGACTCTCGCGGCCCTTTCCGTAGCGTTCAGCATTATCCATCTTCGACCATCTCCAGCCATATCCGACCAGATTCGGCCACAACATGCCGCGACACGCCTACTTCGTACTCCGCGGGTGGTAGACTCTAGGCATGGACGCACTAATGACGCCCCGACAAGTTGATCGCTGGCTGAATTACCCGCGGGGTCGTTCGGCCAGGCTCGCCCGCAGCGGTCATATTCCACACGTAGCAATGCCTGATGGGGCGATCCGTTTCGATCCGCTTGTCATCGGTCGATGGCTTCGCGATCGCACCAATTCGAGTGAAAAGAGAAGACTGCCATGAGACAACCTAAACCGGCTGCTTCGCTCCACGTAACCGCCAGAAAGTCACAGACCCGGAAGGTTGGGCGAGACGGTAGCTTCTTTTGTTCACGGGTAACACCTTGCCAGTTCATGGTTTATCGACACACGACTTCCTGTTGCCCTCATTTGGAATGGCGTTGGGGAAGGAACAGTGGACGAAGTCTCAAATGTGTTTCATGGTTTAGTATGCGAGCACGAAGCGGTTCCAGGTTCGCGCGGCAGGAGCAACAGGCAACGTATCGCCAGCGCGATTCGAACTGACGAAGGTAAATTCGCGCACGGACTCGGTTCGTGTGTCATAATGAAATGTCTGTACGGTGAGTGCCCTCTCATATTGAGCGGGTCCTTCCAAAGTTGACGGTGCGGCCGACCGGCCGACCGCAAACTCACGGCGGCAGGCCAACTGCGCTGAAGGTACGCGCTGAGATTGAAGATGAGGATGAACTGAAGAGCGGAGTGCATGGATGATCGAAGAACAAACACCAAAGGCATGCCCACAAACCGTTCCCCTCGCTGTCGACGCGAAACGGCTCGGTTCGATGCTGGGCTTGTCCGTCCGAACCGTGCGTTCGATGGACTCTGCGGGGCAGCTCCCGAGGCCGGTGCGCCTCGCCGGGCGTTCGGTCAGGTGGTCGGTCGATGAACTCCGCGATTGGCTCAAGTCTGGCTGCCCTGATCGCTCCACGTGGGAACGGACCCGCACCGGAAACGGGGGGCGGCAATGACCCCGAGAGACGACACTGTACCACCTGGGGCGGGCGCCCCCTTAGAACACGAAAGGCGAATTCCGTCGCTGGCTCTCGACGAAACTCAGCCTCCCGAGTTTCTTCCGGTCAGAGTTGAGTTGATCCCCGATGAACTTAGGCGCATTCCGCAGTGGGTCGTGTGGCGACCCGATCTCCGCGAAGGCAAGTGGACGAAGGTCCCGTATGACGCCAAACGGCCACGAAAGCGCGCGAAGTCCACGGATCCGAAGTCGTGGACCTCAATTGAGAAAGCCGTCGAACACCACAGCCAGAACACCACGTCTGGCATCGGGTTCGTCTTTACTGCTGAGGATCCGTACGTCGGGGTTGACCTGGACAAATGTCGCGACCCGAATTCAGGGGTGATCGACGACCGGGCGCGCAAGATCATCAGCCAGCTCGATAGTTACACTGAAGTGTCGCCGTCCGGAACCGGCGTCAAGATCTACGTGCGTGGCAAGCTGCCCGGGACGCGCCACCGTACGGGCAACGTAGAAATGTACGAGAAGAGCCGGTACTTTGTGGTGACCGGACACCACGTCCCAAACACGCCAACATCGATTGAAGATCGAACCGAGCGGTTGGCCATCGTGTACGGCGAAGTGTTCGATAGTGCGAACGATGACGCCCTCATCGCTCGTGCGAGGAAAGCCAGGAACGGACGAAAATTCGAGGCTCTCTGGTCAGGCGACACAGCAGGCTACGAATCACAGAGCGAGGCGGACCTGGCTCTATGTTCCGTACTCTCCTTCTACACAGGCAATGACCCAGCTCGCATCGACCGACTCTTCCGCCGCTCCAGGTTGTTCCGCCCGAAGTGGGATGAGCCGCATTCTGGAGACGGCATGACCTACGGGGCGATGACAATTGCGAAAGCGCATAACGGAAGGACTAGTTTCTGTAATCCCGAATCGGCAGACGGGTCTCTCGCTAGATTCCCTGGCGACCCGTCCGGATCCGATCGGGCTGAATCCGGTGACCTTCCTGCGGTTATTCTGCCGGGAAAGGAAATCAAGGTCGTCGATGCCGCCGTTCGACTCGGAGAGCTCCTCGGCGCGACAGGCAGGCTGTTCAACCGCGGCGGTGTAGTTGTCGCACTCAAAAAGCACAATACCGGAGTTCCGTCGCTCGAAGTCGTTAAACCCGCGGCGCTTCCTGCAACACTTGAGACCGTCGCTCGACTTTTCAGACTCGTCAAGGCTCGCAATGGAGACTCTGTACCGACGCCTTGCATTTGCGCGGAAAAGGACGCACGCCTTTTGATGGGTGCAGAGCAGTTTCGTGCCGAGCTACCGCCAGTCCTCGTCATTACACGATGCCCCGTTCTGATCGAGCGTAACGGAACACTCAAACAGGTTTCCGGCTACGATCGGGAATCCGGAATCCTTGCTGGTGGCCGGACCGTCCCGAAGATTTCACTGGACCAGGCACGCGAAAGGCTCGCCGAACTGCTCCGCGATTTCAAGTTCGCCACGCTACCCGATCGGTCCCGCGCTCTTGCCGCACTCATCACTCCGGCACTCGTCTTCAGTGGATTGCTCCCTGGACGTGCCCCATTGGACGTGGGGGAAGCCGACGCCAGCCAGACAGGAAAGGGCTACAGAAACAAACTCACTGCGGCGGTCTACCGGAGCAGGGTCAAGACGGTTGCGGTTCGCAAAGGCGGTGTCGGAAGCATCGATGAATCCTTTGACACCGCACTCGTCAGCGGCGCGAATTTCATCTGCTTCGACAATATTCGCAACAAGCTGGATTCTCAGACTCTCGAGTCATTCCTCACCGAAGATCAGTATCTGGCCCGCGTACCCTATTCGGGATCCGTTGAGATCGATCCGACACGGACAATCGTGATGTTAACCTCGAACCGGGCTGAATTGACGAAGGACCTCGGCAACCGATCTGCCGCCGTCGTCATGCAAAAGCAGCCCGACGGCCGTCAATTTCGCAGCTACCCGGCAGGCGGTCTTCTTGAGCACGTTCGAGCCAACTCAGAGTATTATCTGGCGGCGGTGTTCGCTGTCGTACATGAGTGGCATTCGGCGGGAAGACCAAGATCGAAGGAAACGCGCCATGATTTTCGAGGGTGGGCACAAACCATGGACTGGATCGTTCAGAATCTTCTCTGTGCCGCACCCCTTATCGACGGCCACGCGGCGACGAAACAGCGAATGACGAGTCAGAATCTGACGTGGATGCGCGATGTTGCATTCGTGGTAGCTAACGCAAAGCGGGCAGGCGATCCACTACTTGTGAACGATCTGCTGGACCTAATGGTGGAAGCCTCAGATGTCGAAATTCCTGGCTCCGGCGTGGGAGCCGACTTCGAGGATGAGTCCACACGCAAGGCGGCTTGGCAAGGCATCGGGCGACGACTGGGCTCGTTCTTCAGGGATTCCCAGGTCATTGAGATAGACGGCATGACCATTACACGTTCCGATTTCAAAGACGGAGAATACCGAACACGTCATCAATACACCTTTGAAATACGTAACGACCCCGCTGTTGTTGGCCATCACCCCACTAAGACGCCCCCTGTAGACCCCGCTAAGATTTCTGCCGACCCCGCTAATCCCACTGGGGATTCTGAACATTCTGTGGGCGATGCCGGGAGGCAGGGGGAGGGGGGTGTGGATGAGAATAAAATGTGCAGAACCACTAGCGGGGTCAGTGGGGTATTAGCGGGGGACGTCGAAATAGCGGGCCAAACGGATGATTGGGGGGAAGTATGAGCCAGTCGCCGCTGGAGACCATTCTGATAGAGCTGACCCGGCGGGGAGTCGAATTGCGTGCGAGCGGAGACCGCATCCGATACCGCCCGAAATCCGCGATGACGCCGAGTTTGGTCGATGGGATTGCGCGCCATCGGGAGGAGTTGCTGCCACTCATCCCAGCTGTCCAGGCCGATCGATGTGCGAAGCGGACTCCCGTCAACGGCCATGGACGCGATTCGGGTACCGGCCGAGTTCAGCCCCCGAGATTGGGCCATTCTGCGAACCGCGACCAACCGGGCTCTGCGACTGCCGACTCGAAGGCGATCCCCGACGGATGGACCCGATCCGCTTGGATCGACCGGCTGAACCAGATGGCCACTCGGTGTGAACCCTACGTTCCGGACCGGGCGGATTGGCTGCGTGAGTGGGCCAGGGGGTTGGAGAGAAGCGGATGAAGGGTAGACTGCGTCCGTTCACCGGACCGATCTGCGCCGGGAACATCATGCATTCGCGCGGCCGCATCGGTTGGTTTTTGGCCTGAGAGATCTACCAGAAGTAAGGAAAGTGTTTGACGCGATATCAGTTGGGTGATATCTTGCAGCGAGGTGTTTCGATGGGCAAACGCACGACCATGGCCGACATAGTGCGAACCGCGTTCCGCGATAGCGGGATGAGCATCAAGCGCCTGTCAACCGCGGCGGGAACCCCGTATGCATCTGCGCATGCATTCTTGACGGGCGATCGCGACCCGCAACTCAGCACACTGGAGCGGTGGTGTCGTGTTCTGGATCTGGAGCTGCGGCCGGTTCGGCAGAAGAAACGGAAAGGGTGAGATCATGGCGAGGATCTTCAAACAGACCACAACCAAGACTGTGGACGGTCGGAAGGTGCGGACGAAGAGCCGCAAGTGGTACGTCGAGTACCGCGACGGTCAGGGCATCCGCCGGCGGAAACCCGGGTACACCGACAAACAGGCCACTCAGCAGCTCGCAGCCGAGCTGGAACGCAAGGCGGATCGCGAAGCGTCCGGGCTCACGGATCGTTTCGCCGAGCATCGCAAGAGGCCGCTCACGGAGCACGTGGACGACTGGGAAGCATCGCTGCGAGACAAAGCGTGCACTCCAGAGTACGTGACGTTGAGCGTTGAGCGGGTGCGCAGCGTTCTCAATGCGACGAGGGCAACGGTCTGGCCTGACATCGACGCCAATCGGGTATCCGGTTATCTGGCCGAAAGGCGGGAAAGCCCCCGCAAAAAAGGCGGGCTATCGATTGAAACCTGCAACCATCACTTGCGGCGAGTGAAGCAGTTCTGCCGGTGGATGGTTCAAACGCGACGCGCTGCCGACAATCCTGTCGAGTCTCTGTCCCTGTTAAACGCACGCACGGATCGGCGACACGACCGACGTGCTCTTGCCGACGACGAACTGACACGGCTGCTCGACGCCACACGGGAGGGGCCGACCCGATTGAGCGTTTCCGGTCCGGATCGGGCGCGACTCTATCAGCTTGCCGTCGAGACAGGACTTAGGGCGAATGAACTCCGGTCCCTCAAGTGGAACGACATCGCCTTGGGAGAAGACCCGCCGACCGTGACGGTCCGAGCCGTATTCAGCAAGCACCGACGGGATGACACACTCCCGCTGAGGGCTTCCACGGCCGCAATGCTGGCCCGCTGGCGCCGTGAGCACGATCCGCAGAACTTCCACGACCCAGTCTTCGCCGTAGTACCTGAAAAGACCGCCAAGATGCTTCGAGCGGACCTGGATGCCGGGCGGAGCGAGTGGATTGAGGAAGCACCGAACGAGGATATTCGCAGGGAACGGAAACGCTCCTCGTTTATGTCATACCGCGACGATACGGGGAGCGTGGCGGATTTTCACAGTCTGCGGCACACCTTTATTACGAATCTGGCCCGGTCCGGTGCTCATCCGAGGGTAGCCCAACAGCTCGCCCGGCACAGTTCCATAACGCTAACGATGGACCGCTACTCGCACACGGTGGTGGGGGAGCTGTCCGACGCCTTGAACGGGCTGCCGGACCTTTCTGGCGGCGAGGCGGAGCACGAGCAGCAGCGAGCGACCGGGACTTGTGATATCGACTCGAGAAGTTTACCGACTGGTTTACCTATCTGTTTACCGAAACGGGCTGCATCGCAAGAAACCACAGCTGCATCGCATTGCACCAAAGCGGGAAGTGACACGGCTGTGGCATGTCGAGAAAAACCTACAAAACAAGGAGCGGAATGCACTTCGTTGCACTCGGTTGCATCGGAAAGTGACACTCCCGAGTCACTGAGGGTGTTGGGATTCGAACCCAAGACCTACGGCTTAAAAGGCCGGTGCTCTACCACTGAGCT
>JAJDDV010000202.1 GCA_029260135.1 Phycisphaerae bacterium
CTGGGCATCGCCGCGGCGGACATGGCCGTCGTCACCGGGCAAAAGCCGCAGACGCGCCGAGCGCGGACCTCGGTCTCGAACTTTAAGATTCGCAAAGGGTACGACGTCGGCTGTCGTGTGACGTTACGCGGAAAGAGGATGTACGAGTTCCTCGATCGGCTGGTCAACGCGGCCATCCCGAGAACGCGTGACTTTCGCGGTCTGAACCCGCGCAGCTTCGACGGTCGCGGCAACTATTCGATGGGTGTCGCGGATCAGTCGATCTTCGCCGAGATCGATCTGTCGAAAGTGACCCACAGCCAGGGAATGGGAATTACGTTCGTAACGAACGCTGGGAACGACATGGGTGCCCGGGAATTGTTGACCCGCCTGGGATTGCCGTTCCGCAGAACCGAGCAGGCTCAGTAATGGCAACGAAAGCTTGGATTGCAAAGGCGAAACGGGAACCGAAGTACCAGAGTCGTCATATTCGCCGTTGCGAATTGTGCGGACGCTGTCGAGCGGTCTACCGGAAGTTTCGGATTTGCCGGATTTGTTTCCGGTCACTGGCGCACCAGGGAATGATCCCAGGTGTTCGCAAGGCCAGTTGGTAGCGTCCGGGCGGATACCGTCCGGACTCAACGCGTAAGAACGGAGCCGTACCGACATGTGGTCTGACCCGATCGCCGACATGCTGACACGCATTCGAAACGCCGCGCGCGTTCGAAAACCCAACGTCAGCATTCCGGCGTCCAAAATCAAGGCGGGTATCGCCGACGTGTTGAAGTCCGAAGGGTACATCAACGGGTACGACGTCATCGAGGACGGCCGCCAGGGACTCCTCCGGGTAGACCTGAAGTACGGCCCACGCGGCGAGGACGTGATTCACGCGATCAAGCGGTTGTCGACCGGGGGTCGGCGCTGGTACGGCGGCGTGGAAGATCTGCCGCGGGTGCTCGACGGTTTGGGCATCGCGATCGTGTCAACGAACAAGGGCGTTCTCAGTGACCGCGCTTGTCGGGAGCAGGGCGTCGGCGGAGAGTTTCTCTGCACGGTCTATTGAGTGAGTGAATGGGCGAGCGAGGCGCGGGAGCGCTTCTTCGCCTTGGAGCGCAGATTCGATGTCAAGAGTCGGGAAGAATCCGATTCCGGTGCCATCCGGTGTTACCGTGAAAGTCGCGGGACGGGAGGTCACCGTCTCCGGACCGAAAGGGACGTCCAGTTGGGTCTATCCGGACAGCGCGAAGGTCTCGTTCGACGACGGCGCCAAGTTGATCCAGGTGGCGCGCAAGAACGACGAGCGGCAGAGTCGGGCCAACCACGGTCTCACGCGATCGCTGATCGCAAACATGGTCAAGGGCGTTTCGGAAGGGTTCCAGAAGCGGCTTCTGATCTACGGAACGGGTTATAACTGCAAGCTCCAAGGCCGCACGCTGCACTTGAACGTAGGTTTCTCCGGGCGGCGACGCGGACTCGGGTCTCAGTTCGAGATTCCGGTTCCCGACGGTGTCGACGTTGTCGTCGAGCGCGATGCGGCTCGAGGCGATATGGATCCCGCGTCGATGGTCGTCCAAGGATTCGACAAACAGAAAGTGGGGCAGTTTGCCGCCGAGGTACGAGCCCTGCGCAAGACCGAACCTTACAAGAACAAGGGTATTCGGTACGAAGGTGAGCAGGTTCGCAAGAAGCAGGGCAAGGCTCTGACGGGTACGGGATAGCGTGAGACATCACGCGTCGTAAAAAAAAGCGGCGATGCCGGTAAAGGCGATGAGAGCAGACAAAGCAAAAATGCAGCGGCGGGTCCGGCGAAAGCGGGGAATCCGTAAACGTGTCGTCGGTTCCCCCCAGCGACCCAGGTTGGCGGTCTTTCGGAGTTTGCAGCATGTGTACGCCCAGATCATCGACGATGAGCGGGGTGTGACTCTCTGCGAGGCCAGCTCACGGAACAAGGACCTGCGCGATCGCATCAAGAACGGCGGAAACATCGACGCCGCCAAGATCGTCGGTGCCACACTGGCCGAACGGGCCAAGGCAGCCAACATCGAGCGCGTCTGCTTCGACCGTAGCGGATTCAAGTTCCATGGGCGAATCAAGGGACTGGCGGACGCGGCGCGCGAGGGGGGGCTCTCGTTCTAGCGACGCGGGCTTGGGTCCTGGTGTGACTCGCTCGCTTGACGGAGAAGAGACGGATGATGACGACGGCCACAAAGGCAGCACCCGGGGTCGGCTCGGACGAGAAGGCGATCGACGACATTGTCGTGCGAATCAACCGCTGCGCGGCGGTAGTACGCGGCGGGCGCCGGTTCAGCTTCGGCGCGCTCGTCGTCGTGGGTGACCGAAAAGGTCAGGTCGGCGTCGGTTATGGGAAATCAAAAGAAGTCCCATCCGCGGTGGAGAAGGGGCGGAAGATCGCGATGCGCAACATGAAACGCATCAAGCTCGTGAAGGGGACGTTGCCACACCGCGTCATCGGTCGATTTGGAGCCAGCCACGTCGTCATGGTCCCGGCGGGACCAGGTACCGGTGTGATTGCGGGCTCCAGTGTTCGAGCCGTCCTGGAACTCGCTGGAGTCCACGATGTTCTCACCAAGAGCTTCGGATCCAACAGCCCCCACAATCTGGTCCACGCAACGCTCGACGGTCTCTTGGGAATGATAAGCCGAGAGGAAATCGAGAACCTGCGCGGCGTAAAACTCCCGGAGGTGAAACGCTGATATGAATATCTCCGAGATTACCAAGCTGGCCGGTTCGGATCGGAAACGTCGTCGCGTGGGTCGAGGTCGAGGTTCCGGTAACGGCAAGACCTGTGGCCGGGGTCACAAGGGTGCAGGACAGCGGTCCGGTTGGGGGCAGCTCGGCATGAAAGAGGGCGGGCAAATGCCCACCTTCCGTCGACTGCCAAAGCGGGGATTCACCAACGCGCAGTTCACGACGCGATACAGCATCGTCAACGTTGCTTCGTTGGAAGAGCGATTCGAAGCCGGCGCGCATGTGACACCGCAGTCGCTGCTCGAGGTCGGGCTCATTCGCAATCTTCGACATCCTGTCAAGATCCTGGGCAACGGAACGATCAGCAAGAAGCTCGTCGTCGACGCGGCGAAGTTCAGTAAGACCGCCCTCGAAAAAATCGGGGCGGCCGGTGGTGAAACGCGGGTGATCGCACGCTCGGCGGGCGACGAATAGGCGGATGAATCTGCGGCGAGATCATCGCCGATAACGGACGGAAACTGATGTTCGGAACGTTTCTCAACATCTTCAAGGTGCCCGAGCTTCGTAACAAGCTCCTCTTCACCATCGGTTTGCTCGCCATCTATCGGATCGGTTTCTACGTTCCGGTACCCGGCGTGGACCAGGATGCGATGTTCAAGGGGATGGGCAGCGGCGGCGGCGCGTCCGATTTGCTGAACTACTTCCAGCTCTTCACCGGTGGAAACCTCCGCCAGAGTACCATCTTCGGGCTGGGGATCATGCCGTACATCTCGGCATCGATTATTTTCCAACTCCTCGTCACGGTCGTACCCTCACTGGAAAAGCTCCAGCAGGAAGGTGACACCGGGCGCCGGAAAATTCAGGAATATACGCGATACGCAACGGTAGGCCTCTGCTTCATCAACGGAATGGTCTGGATGAAGTACATCGCCAGCCAGGGCTTCCTCTTCTCGCATTACGAGGGCGCCTGGTTCGGCATGACCTTCACCTACATGGTCATGTCGCTCACCATGCTGACCACGGGAACGGTCTTCCTCATGTGGCTCGGTGAGCAGATCGACGAGTACGGTCTGGGCAGCGGAATCTCGTTGATCATCATGGCTGGCATCGTGTCGAGCTTGCCCTCGGCCGTCATCATGGTCGGCGGAAACCTCAAGCTGACCGGTACCGCCGGCGCCGGCGAGTTCGACATCCCCAAGGTCCTTTTCCTGGTCCTGATGTTTGTCGCCGTGGTCGCCGGTGCGATCTTGATCATGCAGGCCCAGCGACGGATCCCGATTCAGCAGGCCAAGCAGACCAGAGGCCGCCGTGTCTACGGGGGGCAGCGCCACTACCTGCCGCTTCGCGTGAACCATGGCGGCGTCATGCCGATCATTTTCGCCAGTTCGATGTTGATCTTCCCCGGTCTGATTTTCGGGTTCTTGGACGGCCGCTGGCGAAATGTCGTCTGGACGACCTTGAGCGAGCAGTTTCGTTCCGGTGAGTATCTATACATCCTGACCTACATCATCGCGATCTACTTCTTCGCCTACTTTTGGACGACGGTTCAGTTTCGCCCAAAAGAGATGGCGAACAACCTCCGAGACTATGGCAGCTTCATCCCCGGTCTTCGACCGGGCAAGCGAACCGCGGACTATCTCGAGAAAGTCATGGGACGCATCACCTATGTTGGTGCCGGCTTCCTGGCGATCATTGCGATCATTCCGACGCTCGTTGCAAGCTCCATGCAGATATCGTTTCAGGTATCGGCCTTCCTCGGCGGAACCGGGTTGCTGATCGTGGTCAGTGTGACGCTCGATCTCGTCCAGCGCATCGAGGCGAATCTGATCATGCGAAACTACAAGGGCTTCCTGGGTGGCGAAGGACCGATCAAGGGAGGCCGCTAGACAGCCGGCGCCGGGGCTCGTTCTGGATGGCCGGCGCGTCGGTGCGGAAAGAAGCGTTGACCGGGTGTTGGTGGGATGCTGCGGAAGAAACGGCAAGATGGACGTAGGAGGCCGTGCGTGACACGATCGCGCCGCATCATTCTCAAGAGTACCCGGGAGATCGAGTTGATGCGGGCCGCCGGCCGTGTCGTCAGCCGCGTGCTCGCCGAAATGAGGGAGCTGGCTCGACCTGGCGTCACGACCGCCGAGATGAACACGCGGGCCGAGGAAATGATTGCCCAGAGCGGTGGAACGCCGCTCTTCAAGGGGGTCGAGAATCCCCAGGCGCGGTTTGCGTTTCCGGCGGCGCTCTGCGCCAGCGTCAACGAGGAGTTGGTCCACGGGATTCCCAACGATCGGAAACTCGAGCAAGGCGACATCCTCAGCGTTGACTGCGGCGTGCAGCTGGACGGGTACTGCGGTGATTCTGCGACTACGATTCCGATCGGGAAGGTCGCGCCTGACGTCGATCGTCTGCTGGCGGTCACGAAGCAGGCCCTGGACACCGCCGTCGAGCAGATGCGACCCGGTCGATGTTGGAGCGAAGTCGCCTCGAAAATGCAGACGCTGGTCGAGGGCGAAGGGTTCTCGATCGTTCGTGATTTTGTAGGGCACGGCATCGGCAAGGCGATGCACGAAGAGCCGAAGGTGCCCAACTACTGGTGTTCGAACCAGCGGTTGCTGGATTTCGAGTTGACCCCTGGCATGGTGCTGGCGGTCGAGCCGATGGTCAATCTTGGCGCTCGCACGGTCGAGTACGGTGACGATGATCGATGGGTCGTTGTCACGCAGGACCGGAAGTATGCGGCGCATTTCGAGCACACCATTGCCCTGACGCAAGGCGGCGTGGACGTGCTGACCGATGGTCGTTAGTGAGGAAATCGGGCGACGTTGAGGTCGCCCGTGGGAGTCGTGCTGTCATGAAGGTACGAGCGAGTGTTCGGCGAATCTGTGAAAACTGCAAGATCGTCAAACGCAAAGGCGTGGTCCGCGTGATCTGCACGAATCCGCGCCATAAGCAGCGCCAAGGATAGAGGAGACCCTTAGATGCCACGTATCGCGGGCGTCGACATACCGGCGCAAAAACGCATCGAGTATTCGTTGCGCTATATCTATGGAATCGGCCCCAAGCTGTCGCGGGATGTGCTCAAGGAAGCGCAGATCGAAGTGGCGGTCAAGGCCAAGGACCTCTCCGAAGAGGAAATCGCGCGGATCGGTGGCGTGATCGAGCGGAATTATCAGGTGGAAGGTGAGCTCCGGCGACATGTGCAGTCGAACATTGCTCGTCTCCGCGATATCCGTTGCTACCGCGGTATCCGGCACCGTGTGCATCTTCCGGTTCGTGGACAACGAACCAGGACCAACGCGCGAACCCGCAAAGGTCCCAAGAAGACGGTCGCCGGTAAGAAGGGTGTCAAAGAGCTACGTTAGTCCAGCGGGAGTACGCCTGTGGCCAAGCGAGGTGGGAAACGTCGAGTTCGTCGTAACGTTGCGCGAGGTATCGCGCACATCAAGGCTTCGTTCAACAACACGCTCGTGACGATCACCGACATGAACGGCGACGTGCTCTGTCAGGCTTCGGCCGGAACGATGGGATTCAAAGGTACGCGAAAGAGTACGCCCTTTGCCGCACAGCGCGCCGTGGAGCAGGCGGCACAGGCCGCAAAGAAGTTCGGATTGGTGGAAGTGGAGGTCCTGGTGAAAGGGCCCGGATCCGGACGCGACGCCGCCATTACTGCGTTGCAGTCCTCGGGGCTTCGAATTCACTCGATCGAGGACGTCACGCCGCTTCCACATAACGGCTGTCGGCCGAAAAAGAAACGACGCGTCTGAGGGATGGTAGTCACGAAGGTCTATGGGATCGGCGTTCAGCGTGGCACTTTGCCGCTCGACGCCGTACGCCGAAGTCTGTAACGGGAACGGATCATGGGACAGTATCTGGGGCCGGTGTGTCGCCTTTGTCGCCGGGAAGGCGTCAAGCTCATGCTGAAGGGTTCGCGCTGTGAAACCGCCAAGTGCGCCATGGAGCGCCAATGGCGAAACCAGCCGCCCGGCATGCATACCTGGCGGCGGCGAAAAGCCACCGACTACGGCGTTCGCCTTCGCGAGAAACAAAAGGTCAAACGCTACTACGGCGTCTTTGAACGACAGTTCATGCTCTATTTCCGAAAGGCGGAACGCATGAAGGGCAACACCGGAGAGGCGTTGCTCAGCCTGTTGGAACGACGCTTGGACAACGTCGTCTGGAAGCTCGGCTTTGCACCTTCGCATCGCGCGGCGAGGTCGGCCATTGCCCACGGACACATTCATGTGAATGGGCGGCGCCTCAGCCGTCCCAGCCACCTCGTGGGCAAGGGTGACCAGATTACCGTGAAGGCCTCCGAGCGAAGTCAGAAACTCATCCGCCAGAGTCTCGGAGACGGCGGACCGCCGTTGCAGCCTTGGCTGAAGTTGGATCCGCAGCAGCTCGAAGGGTCGGTCGAAGCACTGCCGACGCGCGAGGATGTGCAGATTCCGGTGGAAGAGCAGTTGATCATCGAGATGTGTAGTCGTTAGTGTCCGGTCAGAGACACCGCGCAGGCGGCGCTCGGACGCATCAACGAAGGCAGGAATCCGGCGGGAGGTTATCCAGATGCGCATCAAGTGGCGAGGGTTGGAATTGCCAAGCCGCGTCGTTCGCGACGAGTCCGTAAGCACCAAGTTCTACGGGCGGTTCATCGTTGAACCGTTCGAGCAGGGCTTCGGTACGACCATTGGGAACTCGTTGCGACGTGTGCTACTTTCAAGTCTGGAGGGTGCGGCCGTCACTTCGGTCAAGATCGAAGGCGTCTCGCACGAATTCACCACCATTGATGGTGTGATGGAAGATGTCACTGACATCATCCTCAACATCAAAGGTGTTCTGCTCTCGGTACTCGGTGACGAACCACGCACCATGACCGTGTCAGCCGACAAGGCGGGAGAGGTTCGCGCCGGCGATATCGAGGCGGATCCCAGCGTCACCATCGAGAATCCGGAACATAAGATCGCGACCCTGACCACCGATGTCCCCTTCCGTGTCGAGATGACCGTCGGAAAGGGGAGAGGCTTCGTGCCTTCCGCTGAGAATCGAACGCCCGATGCGGAACTCGGCATCCTACCGGTCGACTCGATCTTCTCCCCCGTGCTGCGCGTGCGATACCGCACCGAAGACATGCGCGTGGGGCAGAGGACAAACTACGACCGTCTCATCATCGAGGTGTGGACCAACGGAACCGTTTCCCCGGAGGACGCGCTCGTCGAAGCCGGGTTGATTCTCCGAAAACACCTCAATCCGTTCGTCATGTATGACGAACTCGGCGACCGTATGGCCATGCCCAGCCAGGCGCCGCTCGAACAGGTCGCGCCGGTGCGCACCGCCGCAGAGGAGTTGCTGGACAAACCGATCTCCGTGCTGAATCTTTCCGTCCGCGCCAACAACTGCCTGGAGGCCGCCAAGATAAGTACACTCCGCGAACTCACGGCGCTGACCGATGCCGATCTGCTCCGCTTCCGCAGCTTCGGAAAGACGTCGCTTCACGAGGTACATAGGAAACTGGCCGATCTCGGCCTCTCGATCGGTATGGGCGCGGGGCTCGGGGACGGTGTAGAACTGGGCGAAGGCGCGCTGCCGGCGAGTTTGGAGGGTGACGCGGAAGTCGACACCACGCCCGGTGCGTCCTTATCTGCGGATACCGGACAGATGGAAGCATTCACGATGGGAGAGTAGCCGGCACGTCGGTGCCCTGAGGCGCCGCCGCCGTTAATCTGACGAAGAGGTTCGCATGAGACACCGCATTCATCGCCGAAAACTGAATCGTACTTCCGAACATCGCAAGGCGCTTCTGCGCAACATGGCGCAGAACCTGATCGAGCACGGGCGGATTACGACCACGATTCCAAAAGCCAAGACCCTTCGTCCCTTCGTCGAGAAGCTGGTTACGCAGGCGGTCCGCACGCGACGATTCATGTCCGCAGGAGACCAGGCCGGCGCGCTGCGCATGCGCCGCGCCATCTATAAGACGCTCGGTGATCGTGGGATCGTCCCGAAGGATCACCAGGAAGCCTACGACGACATGTCCGACGCCGCCCGCGCAAGGACAATGCGCATGGTCAGTGGTCGCCGCTATCGTACCGGTGAGCCCAAAGGCCGGCTCGCCTTTACCGCCGAATCCGTCACCCATCGCCTCATCGAGGGAATCGCACCCCGGTTCGAGGATCGTCCCGGTGGCTATACCCGGCTCGTTCGTCTCGCCCAGCGCCGCATCGGCGACCATGCCCAGCTGGCGATTCTGCAATTCGTCGGCGACGAGGAAGCCCCCGTCTCACTGACGAAGCCGGGCAAGTCCGCCCGCCGTACACGAGCAGACGGACGCTACGCCATGGCCATCAAGGCGTCCAAGGCGTGGGCCAAGAAGGGGCGCGATGCCGCCACGCCGGACCAAGCCCCTCAGCAGGAAGAGCCCCAGGTCGACGAACAATCCGACACCGAGGATTCGGAAACCGACGATGCCAGCTGACGCAGACTGCGTCTTCTGCAAAATCGCCTCGGGGCAACTCCCCGCATCAATCGTCCGCCAAAACCAAACCTGGATGGCCTTCCTTGACATCACACCGCTCTCGGAAGGACACCTTCTCGTTATTCCGAAAGATCACTATCTCACCCTCAGCGAACTGCCCGATGAGGTCTGCGGTCAGATAGGTTCTGCGCTGCCCACCCTCGGACGCGCCTTGATCCAGGTGACCGGTGCCGACGGCTTCAATCTTCTGCAGAACAACGGACCCGTAGCAGGGCAGGTCGTTCCCCACGTTCACTTCCATCTGATCCCGCGCCGACACGACGACGGTCTGGGCTACCGCTGGAACGCCGGAAAGTACGCGCCGGGCCGAGAGGCCGATGTGATCTCCGCCTTCCGCAACGCACTGGCCTAGTGTTTGGTCACACGTTGTTTTGTGGTTTGGGTGGCATGGGCAAACTTGTTTGCCCGTGATTCCCAGTACAGCACGGGTGAGCCGGTTCTCACCCGTACGAGACGTGACGCTGCACTAGCCCCGGACAAAGCGCACCGACACCGCCGCTAATCACCGACCACCTGGACTACGATCCGCCGGCTGCGAGGTCGCGTATCGAAGTCGATCAGTATGATCTGCTGCCAAGTCCCAAGCGGCATCGCCCCGTCGCTAAGTGGCAACGCCAGACTCGGTCCCAGAAGAGACGCACGAACGTGCGAATGCCCGTTGTCATCGTGCCACGTCTCCTCGTGAAGATACCGGCCGTCCTTAGGTGCGATCCCCTCGAACGCAGCCTCCAGATCCCGCTTGACCAGCCCCGGCTCGAACTCCGTCGTGGTGATCCCCGCCGTCGACCCGATGACAAACACGGCCACGATGCCGTCGCGAATACGCCCGGAGTCCACAGCCTCGGCGACCTCGTCGCTGATATTGACAACGTGATTGTCGCCCCGCGTAGATACCTCGAACTCGTGAGATTCCGTTGCCATGACGCTGAGTGTACTCCTGCCAAAACACGCACGCCAGCCGTAGAGGGGCTCGCCGGGTCGTGGACGGCAACGCGCGGACCAGTGGCCGAGTGAACCGGTGGCACCCTGCGTGTCACCGCTCGTGAGCAGTGCCGTTGTGTGCCATGCCCAAGCCGAAGGCGCGGGCATGCCGGCGCCGGCTGCCAAGCACGAGCCTCGCCAAGCGAGGCCTTTCATCCCCGCGTCTTGCCGCGTAGCATACTCACACCATGCCAGCCCTACAGTGCAGGACAGCCGGTGAATCGCACGGACAGGCCCTCATCGCTCTTGTCGAGGGAATGCCCGCCGGGCTCGCCATCGATCTCGACCTGGTCAACGCCGAGCTGAAACGCCGCCAGGGCGGCTACGGTCGCGGCGGGCGAATGCAGATCGAATCCGACCAGGCCGTCATCCTCTCAGGCCTCCGCCAGGGTGTCACCATGGGATCGCCCATCGCGATCCAGCTCGTCAACAAAGACCATCGCATCGACTCCGCGCCCCCTCTGCACAGCCCCCGCCCCGGCCACGCCGATCTTGCGGGAAGCCTCAAATACCTGACCACCGATTGCCGCAACACGCTCGAGCGCGCATCCGCCAGGGAGACGGCCGCGCGGACCGCTGCCGGAGCCGTCGCCCGTTGTGTGCTTCGCGAGTTCGACATCGACGTCGTCGGTTACGTCGTGCGCGTTCAAGATGTGGTTGCCTCAGGTTCGCCCGATGCATCGATCGACGAACTACGCGCCGTTCGCGACGCCAACGAAGCCTACTGCCCCGACGCCTCCGTCGCCAAGCAGATGATCGAGGCCATCCGCAAAGCCAAGGCCGACAAAGACACACTCGGCGGCGTGGTCGAAGTGCAGGTCCACGGGCACCCACCCGGACTGGGAAGTTGCATGCGCTGGCAGGACAAACTCGACGGACGCCTGATGCAGGCTCTCGGCTCGATCCAGGCCTTCAAAGGCGTCGAAATTGGCATGGGCTTCGGCGCAGCGCAACGACCCGGCAGTCAGGTCCACGACGAGATTCATTACGACGCTTCGCGGAAGAGCGATTCAAACCTCGGCTTCGTCCGCCCGACCAACAACGCCGGTGGGATCGAGGGCGGCATGACCAACGGTGCGCCGATCGTCCTCCGCGCCGCCATGAAGCCGATCAGCACCATGCTCCGCGGTGCCGACAGCGTGAACCTGGTAACCAAGGCCGCCGAGCGAGCGGGGTATGAAAGAAGTGACATCTGCGCCGTTCCAGCCGCAAGCGTGATTGCCGAGAACGTCGTCGCCTTCGAAATCGCCCGCGCTTTGCTCGACAAGTTCGCCGGCGACACGCTGACTGAAGTGCGATCCGCGTACAACGCTTACTTCGCCGCAGCGCGGTCCATCGGCGACAAAAGCTCGCCTGCGCCGTAGACCCCTCTAAGTCATCTGAGCCGCGGGCTTCAGCCCGCGCGACCGTGCATCGTGGTGGGTCGCACCAAACCGGTTCGGTTGGCCGTTCTCAGTTCACGCCTACACCGTTCTCATCAAGGACCGGTGTCTCCTCAAAAGAGGCACGGAATAGCGTCGAAGGTCTGGCAGGCCAAGGAGACCGGTCGCCGTGAGAGGAGCGAGTGCAGCCACGCGGCTCGTTCAGGAAAGACCATCTGCAGATAGATGTACACCCACCACGCCATTTCATTCAACATCGCATGCGCCTCAAATGGCCCGATCCCTCGACCGGCGACGCACCGATTGTAGAGAGACCCTCTTCGGAAGACATTCCCAGCAGCGTTCAAGTGTAGGTAGACCGGCGCATGTCTCGCGCATCCCGTCGCTGGAAACCCCCTGGAATTGAACAGCGCCTTCTCTACCCCGCCAGCGCGCCCACATCCACCTTCGTCACGCGGACCACCTCTTCCACCGTCGTCATCCCTTGGAGCACCTTGGCCCATCCGTCCTCGCGCATCAGCTTTAGACCCTTCTGCTGGGCGACGTCTTGAATGTCGCCGGCCGATTTGCGATGGACGATCATGTCTCGAAGGTCGTTGTCGATCGACAGCAGCTCGAAGATCCCGATCCGACCGCGATACCCGGTGTGACGACAGTCGCGACACCCCGCGCCGCGGAACAGCTCCTGACCGCGCTCGTGCTTGAAATCCGGCGGAATCTCACTCGGGTCCGGGTCATACGCCTCGCGGCAGCCCGTGCAGATCTTCCGCACAAGCCGCTGCGCCAATACACCACTCACTGCGCTGGAAACCAGGAACGGCTCGACACCCATGTCGAGCAGTCGGGTGGTCGCCGTGACCGCGTCGTTCGTGTGAAGTGTACTGAAGACCAGGTGTCCGGTCAGCGATGCGTTGATCGCCACCTCAGCCGTCTCGAGGTCACGAATCTCACCGACCAGAATCACGTCGGGGTCATGACGCAAAAACGATCGAAGCCCGGACGCAAACGTCAGCCCGATATGAGGCTTGATCTGAACCTGCTGAATCCCGTCGAGGTAATACTCGATCGGATCCTCGACCGTGAGGATCTTGATCGTGTCGTTGCGGATCGCATTCAGCGCCGCATACAGCGTCGTCGTCTTTCCCGATCCCGTCGGCCCGGTGACCAGGATGATGCCGTACGGCTGGGAGATTACATGTTCCATCCCCTCCAGCGGTTCGTTCATCAAACCAAGCTCGCCCAGCGACATCAGCGCCGACTGCTTGTCGAGAATACGCATGACCACCGCACCGCCGAATGCCGTCGGGATGATGCTCACACGGAGGTCGATGTCACGATTCTCCGCTTTGATCTTGAACCCGCCGTCCTGCGGAAGGCGCTTCTCGGCGATGTTGAGGTTGGAGAGAATCTTGATGCGACTGACGATCGCCGCCTGAAAGCGACGGATCTCCGGCGGAACGTTCGTCGTGTGCAAAACGCCATCGATACGATAGCGAATCTTGAGGTCGTTTTCGTAGGGCTCGATGTGGATGTCACTCGCTCGGTCGCGAACCGCCTCGAGCAAAATCTCGTTGACGAGTTTGACGACCGTGGCTTCCTGCGCCTGCTCGATCAGGTCGGCGTTATCCGCATCGATCTCATTGATCACCTCGACGGATGACGTGCCGATCATCGACTCGACAGTATGACCGCCCACCCCGAAGTGTTCTTTGATAACGCGCGAGATTTCCTCGCTCGTTGCCAGCACGGTCTCGATCTTCGCGCCCATGAGCATTCGTAGCTCGTCGAACGCATACAGATTGAACGGGTTATTGGTGGCCACCCGGATCGTCCCGTCGTGACGGTCGATCGGTATCACGCGATCACGGTGAACGACCTTCGATGGCATATCCCCGAGAAGACGCTGGTCGATCTTGACTTCCGTAAGGTCGACGATCGGGATGGAGAGCTGTTCGCTGTAGACCTGGAGATAATCGCGCTCGTGGAGGAACCCCATCCGAACCAGGCAGTGCTCGATCCGTTCAGACCCCTTCCGCGCCGTCTTGGCCTGCTCCAATTGCGCGGTCGTGATCACCCCGCGTTGTGCCAGCGTCTCACCGATGCTCACGGATTCCGATCCACTCCACTCGGTGCCTCAATCGTCCCAAAAACAGTGCCTGCTCCACCTTCACCAACAGCGGTCCTGGCGCACCCGCGAACACCACCCGGGCCGGTCGCGCGAACGAACCCCGCCTATCAAGATATACACATGATCGGGCGATCGGATTCGCTCAATCCGGTAAATCGTAACTGTTGACAGAGCAAGAGTTTACGCCCATCTTACCGGTCCGAAAGACTATGGAAAACGACACCGACCCAACACGACGGTACCAGGACCAACTCGCCACGCTACGGCGAAGCAATCAAGACCACGTTCTCCGCTGGTGGCCCGAGCTCTCCGACGACCAGCAAAAGACGTTGCTGCGCCAACTCGAGTCCGTACCCTGGCCCGTGCTCGATCGCCTGATCCCCACGCACGTCCTCGCAACCCCGCAGCAAGGCACACCGGCCGACATACGTCCGCCCGTCGTCCACCCGAAATCCCCTTCGCCCAGTGAGGCGACCGTCTACGACGATGCGAGGCAAACCGGACGTGACCTTCTCCGTGCCGGCAAGGTCGCTGCCTTCACCGTCGCCGGCGGACAGGGAACGCGCCTCGGATTCGACGGCCCGAAAGGCGCGCTGGCCGTGACCCCCGTGGGAGACCATTCACTGTTTGAAATCTTCGCGGAGACGATCAAGGAAGCCAGACGCCGGTATGATGCGCCCATCCCTTGGTACATCATGACCAGCCCGGCCAATCACGGCCAAACGCTGGACTTCCTGAAACAACACGACTTCTTCGCCCTTCCCGAGACCGATGTCATCTTCTTCAGCCAAGGCATGTTGCCCGCGCTGGATTTCGAAGGACGCCTCCTTCTGGAAGAAAAAGGAAGCCTCGCCCTCGCCCCCGACGGCCACGGCGGCTCGTTGACCGCACTCGTGAGGAACGGCGCACTAGAGGACATGCGGTCGCGCGGCGTCGAGATCATCTCCTACTTCCAGATCGACAACCCGCTCGTCAAACCCTTTGACCCGCTTTTTCTAGGGCTCCACGCGCAGACAGGCTCGGAGATGTCGATCAAAGTAACGCGAAAAGCCGACGATCTCGAACGCGTCGGGAACGTGTGCGTCTGCGACGGAAAGGTCACCGTCATCGAGTATTCCGACTTCCCCGACGAGTTCGCCCACGCCCGAAACCCGGACGGCACACGCAAGTTCGACGCGGGAAACCTGGCCATCCATCTGCTCAGCGTCGACTTCGTCGATCGCGTCGTGGGCCAGTCGTTTCAACTGCCGTTTCGCCGCGCGAACAAGAAGGTCGCCTTTGTGGATCGGCGGGGCGAAGCGGTAGCACCGGACAAGCCCAACGCCGTCAAGCTCGAGACGTTCATCTTCGATGTACTTCCCCTCGCCGACAATCCAATGGTCTTGGAAGTGGACCGCGCCGAAGAGTTCTCTCCCGTGAAGAACCTTACCGGTGTCGATTCCCTCGATTCCTCCAGGCGCGATCAGATCGCCCGAGCCTGCCGTTGGCTCGAAGCTGCCGGTGTCGATGTTCCACGAACACAAGAGGGACAGCCCGATGTCACTCTTTGCATCGCCCCCGGCTTCGCGCTCGACGCCGAGGACATTCGTGCCCGTAAAGCGAACCTGCCGCGCCTGCATCCCGGAGCTTCCCTCTACATCGAGTAGCGCCCTCGCGCCCGATCGCGGGCCGATTCCATCACCGCCGAACTTCTCACTCCCGGGAATAAGCACCGGGCCGCTCAATGTGCGTTCCGAGCGGAGAAAACCTTGGCTTCATGGCATGGACGAGCGCGGCTTCAGCGACAAAAAACGTCGTTCGGGGAAGTCGCTAAATGAAGTTCTCGGACCCCCAAGCCGATCAATTCCGGTAGGTAGAGTCCCCTGGTTCGAGTTCAGTTTACCGACATGGAGCAACGGGACCGATGGCACGCCGGTTGGCGAGCATTCTCGATTTTTCTCGTAACGGAGAACGATGCAATGAGTACAGAACTTCCACTGCGACGATTCCGGTCGGCGTGGTCCCTCGTGATCTTCCTTCCCGCATTGCTCGTTTTTGTCGCGGGCTGTCCGGAACTTCAGCAGACCATCAACGACCTCCTGGGCACCACCACCCAAGACGGAATCGATGATGATTCCCACGACGGTACCGATGGCGACATGGATGACGGCACGGACGACGGCAGCGATGACGGTGACGATGGCGACGACGGCGACGATGGCGACGACGGCGACGACGACGATGGCAGCGACGATGGTGGGGGGGGCGTCGGCAAGACGTACGTCGGATCCGAAACTTGCGCGGGTTGTCACCAGCAAATCTACGACAGGTTCCGCAACAGCGGGCACCCCTACAAGATCAACAAGGTGGTCGATGGCCAGATGCCGACCTATCCGTTCAGTTCGATTGACGGCGCGCTCGAGATGGTCACCGACGACGATGCCGACGGCGACGATCCCGATCCCGGCGTCGGCACCGACAACACGCTCGGAACGCCCGGGAGCTTTGGCGACGTCACCTACGTCATCGGTGGGTTCGGCTGGAAGGCCCGCTTCATCGACGCCGACGGGTTCATCGTGACCGGAAGCGACGTTCAGTACAATCTCGAAACGCAGGGGATGGTCTCCTACCACAACAACGAAGTGGATAAGGTGTTCAACTGCGGAAACTGCCACACGACCGGTTGGAAGCGATATACCAGCGAAGAGGGTGATACGCGAAATCTCAACCGGCAAGACGATCTGCCCGGTATGGACGGAACCTTTGCGCTCCCGGGCATCCAATGTGAAGCCTGTCACGGCGCGGGATCCGCCCACGTGGTCGCACCCAGCGGCGACAACATCACCGAGCGCGCCACGCCGCGCACCACGGAGGATTTCCTGGCCGATGACATGGCCTACGGAAAGGCCGTCGCCTGCAGCGATTGCCACACGCGCCATGCCGAGAAGGACTACCCGACTTACGTCGGGGGGAGCGGGCTGATCCTGGCCAGCGGCGGACTCATTCGCCACCACGAGCAAGCGGACGAGATGCAAGGTATCGATCCCGACAACGAGGCCGCAGGTCCAACCGGGCCCCACGCCAATCTGTCCTGTATCTCCTGTCACGACCCGCACACCACGACGCGATACATGGACGTCAGCGGCGATCCGGCCGGCATGAACAAGGCTTGCACCGACTGCCACAGCGCGGCGGAGTATACACTCACGTCCGTCGGCATGGCCGGGCTGGCGTGTACGGACTGTCACATGCCGCTGCTCGCGAAGTCGGCGCTTTCGCACGACGCGGTCGGCACCGGTCCGGCCACCGGCGACATCAAGTCGCACATCTTCCGGATCGATCTGTCCGCCGATGCCCAGTTCACCGAAGATGGGGCCTACGCCTATCCGCGGATCACGGCCGAGTTCGCCTGCAAGACGTGCCACAACGGTGTCACCGCAACCGACTTCGACGTCGCGCTGCTGTCGGCCATGACCATTCACAACTAGTCGGCCGATAGGCAAAACGAAGTGTTTCATACAGCGACACGGGTGCCGGGTTTTCGGTACCCGTGTCGCTTTCTTCATGGCGCCATCCTGTGTGGCACCGGTTGTCAACCGGGGAAGCCTGCGCACCCGGCTCAATCGGCTCCGTGACGATCACGCCCCTCGAACCGCATCCAGGCAAGACGTTGCCGCTTCGCCCCGCGCCGTGCAAACCAGCTCGCGCTGCGTTTCGCCCGTTGCGCGAAACTCGATCCAGATCGACTCGTCCGGAATCGCCGACCGCACACGATCCGCCCATTCAATGACGATGACGGCCCGGTCGTCCATCCACTCGTCGAACCCCAGATCGAGCATGTCCTGTGTGCCGGCCAGGCGATACGCGTCCACGTGAACCAGGTCGACACGCCCGGGATACTGATGAACCAGCGTAAACGTCGGGCTCGTCACGCGACCGGCGTCATCCAGCCCGTTCCCCGTCGCGATCCCCTTGACGAGCTGCGTCTTCCCCGCGCCGAGCTGCCCGACCAACCCGATCACCGTGCCGCCCTCAACGCTGCGGCCCAGCGCAGCGCCCAGCGCAAGCGTCTGCTCGGCGGAGCGCGTCGTCCAGCAGTGTTCCGCGATAGGCCCGGTCAATGGACAAACCCCCGCGGCTGGATCGGCTGAAGTTCGCCGTCGGCGTCGCACAAGTGCAGACCCTCGTCTGTTACACTGCCCACGCGAAGAAGGGACAGTGCGTTTTTTGTCTTTATTTGCTGAGCCGCGGGCTTCAGCCCGCGAGAATTCACCGATGGCTGCACGTGCGCGGAATCCGTAAGACGGCTGCTCGAAGATTGAACATGCTCTAGATTCCCGACATCGGCGTCACCCTCCACAGCCAGCAGAAGCTCAAAGTCCTCGCCGTCACTGAGCACATGGTCGATTACCGTTCGCCCGTCCGCGCCTGCCAGATCTTTCGCATCGCGGCTCGCCGCCGCTTCGAGAAGTCGCTCGTCCAGCACCGCGCCAACGCCTGATGCCTCGCACAATCGCCACAGGTCCAGAGACAGCCCGTCACTCAGATCAATCATCGCGTGAAGCCGATCGCCGAGTTTTTCCGCGAGCAGCCTGGCCTCTTCGACCCGCGGCGCGAAATCGAGGTGTCGACCGTGCGAGCTACCGCCGAGCGTTCCCGTAACCCAAAGTTCATCGCTCGACAGTGCCCCACTCCGCCGAACCGGCGCAATACCCTCATAAGGCGCCGCGGTGATCGCCACGTCAAGCGCCAGTGGATGATCCCAGCGCGTCGTATCGCCGCCGGCAATGGCCAGGCCATATTCCTCCGCCACCGTCAACATCCCGCCGAGAAGTTCTTTGATGCTCTGCGGTTCCATCACCTTGGGCAACGCAACCGACACCGTTGCACAAACCGGGCGAACGGCCATGGCAGCGCAGTCGCTCAAGCAGCAACAGATTGCCTTTCGGCCAATCCGATCCAGCGCCTGGCAAGACGTGTCGAAGTGCACGCCGTCCAGCAGCATGTCTGACGAGACGAGCAGCGCCGCAGAGCCGGCGCTGACGATGGCCATGTCGTCCCCGATGCCCAGACGCACGGCCTTGTGCTCTCTTTGTTGGCCGCGCAGCCACGCGATAATACTCAGCTCGTCCCCGTTCATGCCGGCGATCCTACCACGGTCGGGTGGCATGCGTAAGCGGAGCCAACCCGTGTATGTTCCGCCGATGTAGGGTGCATCTTGATGCACGTGCAGGCGACGGGTCCCAGGCAACGCTGCCGGCCGGGGGGGTAAGCGGAGCTTACCCGTGTTTGTTCAGCATTCAGCGCCGGGTGCCGTGGCGAAGTGAAGCGCCGCGGGCCGTAGGCCTCCCCGACGCGTCCGCAGATGGCGTGATGGTCCGCGCAGCGGCAACCACGGGCCGGGTTATCGGGCGTCCATGGGTTCGTTTGGAGATATAGTTTTTTCATCAAGGTGTCACCATGTGGCACTGTCGGGAGGGCGGGCATGGTTGATAGGTTTCTGTTGATAGAACGTGGGCGGTGATCGGTTTGGGGGGAGCTTGGAGCGATCGGGAGGTAGCCACGAGCGATCAGCCCGTCGACACATGGGACGAACGATCCCGAATCGGTGTCAAGGCGACCCGGCTTTCATAGTCTCTTTCAGGCTGCTGCACAGGTGCATCAAGATGCACGCCACATCTCGAACACGGGCAAACAAGTTTGCCCATGCCACGCGCCTTGACCTCGGACCTATCCCCATCGCCAACACCCGCACCCAATACAATGGGCGGGCGTCGCCGTTGCGACACCCGCCCAATCTGAAAACCATCGACGCTTCAGCCCGCACATTCGCGGGCGCGATCCGCTCGGATCACTCGACCACTATTCCCGAACCGACCGGTTCCGGAAGCCATCGAGGATCATGACGAATGGATCGCCCACCGGAGCCACAAACAGGTGAGCGTCGATGAGCACGCGTTCCCGAGGAAGCGGACCCACGCCGTCCAGGTCAATGTCAGCCTCGACGTTAAACACCTGATCCATCACCAGGTTGATCACGCCGACGGCGCTGTACACGTCGACCTTCGTCGACCGATCGAACCCCTGCGTCCCGTTGAAGAAGTCCGGAGGGGCGAAGGCCGTCAGAAGATTGACCGCCGTATTCGGACGGCCAAACCGGAACGCGTTGAGCCGTGTCTTCCAGATCCGTGGAACCAGGGCGACACCGTCAAACGTCACCGGCGTGGCTGATTCAAAGTTGATTTCTTCGAATCCGACCGATGCGCCGGTGTCCGACCGCCGGTAGTACATCCGGATATCAGTCGACCGCCAGTCCAGCGGATCGAACAGCGTTGGCCTGAACGGCGCCGTCGGCTCGTCCGGATCCTGGACGCCGTCTGCATTCACGTCATCGAAGTACGGATCGCCCGACGCATCGTAACGCGGATTCGGAACGTCAATGCCGAACACGTGGCTGAACGTCTCCTGCTGAATCGGAAGACCCATAATCTGATCCGCCGCAATCAGGATCCAGTTCGGATCGATGTGGGGTCCGTCACCCGGAGGTGGCGGCGGCGGCGGTTCCGGTCCGGGAGGCGGCTCCGGCCCCATCATCGGCGGCGGATCGACGAACGGGTCCGGATCAAGCGGCGCGTCAAGAAGCGGATCAGGATCGACCGGCGGGTCCACCGGGTCTGGGTCGACGGGAGGATCCCCGGGAACCTCCTGTGGCGCAGGCTCATCCTGCGGCGGAGGCGTGTCATCCGGCGCGGGAGGCGTGTCCTCGGGAGGCGGCTGCGTACCGTCATCCGGCGGTGGCGTCCCATCATCGGGAGGGGGAAGTGTGCCGTCATCCGGCGGGGGCTGCGTGCCGTCCGGAGGCGGCGGGAAGTCACCATCCGGAGGTGGCGGGAAACCACCGTCCGGCGGGGGGAAGCCGCCATCGGGCGGCGGCGGCGGGAAGTGCGGATCCGGCGGCAGTTCGCCGCCCAGGATCTCGCCGAACACCTCCATGAACTCACCGAATTCTTCGGGGTTATGGAAGTCGCCGACCTCGTTGAAGATCTGCTCGAATCCCTCCGGTCGTTCCGGCGGCGGCTGGAAGAAGTCTGCCGGGTCACGCTCACCCGCCGGTCGGCCGGTGTCCTCGTTGAACAGCGCGAACATCCCCGTCTGTTCCGAGTCCGGAATGAACATCAGCAGGTTGCGACCGCCGGGATTGTACGAAGCCATTCCGGTGGCCGGATCATAGTCGACGCGCACCGGTTCCGAGCCTGGAATCGTGGACGTGGCCAGCACGAAGATCCCGTCGTTGGGACCATGGTTTTGATCCTCGCCCATTTGGGCGATCATGAACTCGTCCGGCGGCGCTTGCGGAACGTACTCGTCACGAATCACCGTGACGTGTGTACCCGGGTAAAACGCACCCGTCTCCGAAACGAAGTCGACAAACGGCTTTCCGTTGACCGGGGCGAAAAGGGTGGTGTCGTTCATGTCCAACCGTGCCGGTCCGCGCGGGCCGTGAACCGGTTTTCCCGTCTCGCGAACAATCAGCTCGACCCACCCGAAGTTGTCTGTGGATTCCGTAAAGCCCAGGTAGTAGGCCCCGTCGCCCGCGGCGTTATGCGTGACGCTACTGGCCACACCGTCGATCGAAACGACCGCGTCGACCGTGACCGCCGACGCGTTGCTGTCGCCTCGGAACGAATCGCCGTCCGCCAACACGAAGAACTGGCTGGGGCCCGACCGGCTGAACGGCAAGTGGGCCATGGCCTCGCGCACCTGGCGAGCCAGGTCTTCAATGCCCGCGACCCGTTCGCTCGAGAACGCGCCGAACAGTCGCTCATACGTCGGCGGAATCGTTCCGTCGAGAAGGTCCTTCAGCGAGTTGCGAAGCTCCAGCTCCATCTGCTGGAAGTCTTCGTGGGTCATCTCGCCGAATCCCTCCATGGACATCTTCATGAAGAACTCGTCCAGCCGCACGGTCTTGCCGTTTCCGTCCGCGGTCTCGAACACCGTCAGTGGGGGACCGAAGAACGTCGGGTCGTGGACATTAAACGTCAGTCGCGCACCGAGCCCTTTGTCGACGTCGGTCAGCAGTTCGTACAGATCCCCGAGCGTGATCTGCATCCCTTGGGCGTTGAGCTTGGCCATCTCCATCAGCATGTGGTCGTTCATGACCGGCATGTGCCCCATGCCCTCACCGCCCATGTCCTCGCCGCTGAAGTTGCGATCCGGTTCCGAGGCGTCGCTCACATACACGAGCTCTCTGCCAGGCATGAAATCGTCGGGCGGACCGAACCCGTCGCCGGGTCCAAAATCGTCGCCCGGTCCAAAACCATCCTCAGGCATGAAGAAGTCGTCGCCGGGTCCGAAGTCGTCGCCGGGTCCAAAGTCGTCACCAGGCATGAACTGCGTCGGAGGTGGTTCCGGCATCGGCGGGAATCCGCCCGGGGGCTTATCCATCATGTCGGGCGGGGGCGGGCCGAAATCATCCGGGAACCCGTCCATCGGTCCGCCGCCCGGACCGTCCATCATGCCGGGCGGGGGTGGGCCGAAATCCCCGGGCGGGGGCATCGGTGGAAACAGCTCCTCCATCGTCATCGTCGAAATGCCGTCGAGCTGCCCGAGTTCGTCCAGGTTCGGCGGACCGGGGAAATCAGAGACCGGAAAGCCGGCGCGTAAGAAAATCTCAGCGACACGTACCACTTTGGCGTTCAAATCGCTCGCGCGGGCGAGCGAAAAGGAACCCTCGGCGATCTCCACGCTTCGACGCGCCGACGTGGGAATGACCTGCTCGAACAGGACCGCGAGTTGATCGTCCGTCAGATTCTCGATCTCCGCGAGGATCAGTCTGTGATCGATGCCCGCCTCTTCAAACAAGTGGACGTACGCGTCCACAACGCGCGCGATGACCGACGTCGGACTGATCGGCATTTCGCCGATATTCACTCCACGTGCTTCCGCCGCGTGACGCAACCGCGCCAGCACCGTCGTCGTGAGCGGATCCGCCTGTACCGCGTCGAGGTGTCCGTCCGTACTATCCGCGTCACTCGGGATACCGACGAAGCTCTCAATGTCGCAAACGCCGTCGTTGCCGATGTCTCCGCAAACCGTAAAGTCCACACCGACCGGAAGATGATCCGCCGAGAATGTGCCGTCCCCTTCCACGGGAACCGGATCCATCGTACCGCCGCTCGGGCCGAGAAGATCGTGTCCTTCCAGGTCCTTGAAACGCACGACGGTCCGATCCGTATCGAATTCCGGCGGAATGTCCTGCGCGGTGGCCGGATCGATCGTCGACGCCCGCGTCGTCTGATGGTCAACGAGCTTACCGTTCAACGATCCGTTGAAACTCAACGGCTCGTCGAGAAGAACCTCCCCGTCTGCCTGCCCGCCGTCGCCGCCACCGCCGCCACCGCCGCTTCCCGTCGTGTCGACCGCGCCACCGCAGCCACTCCCAAAAAGAAGAAGCCCGGCACCGAGAATCGGTATACCGAGCACCGTCAGTAACTTTGCTCGCACGGCTGGGTGTTGCATTTGAATCGTCTCCAGAGGGGTTCGGAACTTGTCCAATGTCTGTCAATGTGTTGCTTGGCGCCGAGTGTGCCAAGAACTTGGCGCACTGCTGGGGCTCCACGTACCGGCGTGCTCGAATCGCCGTTTTGTTCAGTGTTGTTTTATCGATAATCGGCGAGCGCACCTTGCGGCGAAATAAACACGCGAATGACAATCGACGCCGGCGAGACTCTCAGATTTGGGGGCGTGTTGAAGGGCGAAAGCCCAAGAGTTATCGCTCGTTGTCTGCGGCGGGGACCTCAGATGTCGATTCGACGGAAGTGGCCCAGGACGATCAGCGCGCGAAGCGTAATCCACTTCGAGGGTCTTCCCTTGCATTCGACCGACGCCCAGGTCTTTCCGTTCAACGAGTCGTTCAGGATCCATCGGCCGTCGTCGCCGCGGCGGCTCTCGATATGGTCGAGCGCGTCGTCCATCGCGCGAGTGTGCTTTGCCCCGAGTTCCGCCAGCGCGAGCATGGCCTCCAGAAGATCCGGATTGTAGTTCTGTGGGAATCCAAATCGTAGCCATCCCGGCTTGGCGAGCAGGTCCTTGTTATTGACGTTGTGTTGGGCAAGCCAGCGGGCTCTGAACTGGCGTACGGTCGTTCCCTTGGGTCGCTTCTTTGCCGCGGCGTAGAACGCCTTGGCATCCGGTCGTACGTAGCGAAAGACGTGAACACCAAGGAGTTGCTTCACCAATAGATCACGCGTCTCCTTGATCTTCTTTCGCGGCGTACCCTTCGGCGCGACCGCCAAGCATCGCAACGTTTGCGGAATCGTCATCATGCATGACGTGAGCACCATCTGATCGATGACGACGCAGGGCACGCCGTGGTGCCCGAGGATGCGTTCCGCCAGGCGCCGATAGCCACGGATAACGCGGTCGTCCTCGCCAAAGCCGCAATGGACCAGAGCTCGCAGGAGGTTCGCCGTCAGACAGACGATTTCAAAGTGCTTCTGGGCCGTTGCCGAGAAACCGCCGTTGTCGAGCTGCGCGTCAAGAACATGATCGGCGAGCTTGCGGACTCGTTTGTCGCGCCCATCGACCTGAAGATCGGCCAGGAAGATCAGCGTCCAGTAGGCTCCGCGGTACTTCCTGTAGTCTCCCTCCTCGATCGCATCATCGACGTGATCGAGCATTCGCGCGACCGGCGGAGCTTCATTGCAGCGCCGTCGTAGCGATTTCATTCTCCGCGTCGAGATATCTTCGCCGAGCAGGTGTTTCCGTACAAGATAGGCTACACCCGGTGTGTCATCCTCGAGAAGCCACTTGATTACGTCCATGGTTCTACTCGCTCGCTCGCGTGAGATCGCTGACGGAGCGGGCATTATGAGCGAATTCGAGCGGCGTGAAAGAGGTGTTGAACGGTACGCAGTGATTTCCTCGTCGTGTGGGATCGACGCGGACGCGGAAACGTCGCCGTGCGCTAGTGCTCTTTGACATGTGAAATGATGGGTGGCACCCATCATCTGAGGTGTAACGAAGCACTAGGGTTGGCGGCGGCGAAAGATGGCGAGCGTGCCGACGGCCAGCAAGGCTGCGGTGGCCGGTTCCGGGACATAGACCGAGACGTTGTCCAGACCGGTGACGTCACGAGAAAAGCTGACCAACTCCGCCCGAATGGCGAGCCCGCTGATGTCGGCCAGGGCTCCGGCCCAGCTTCCGGATACGACACTCCACTCACTCTCGACCAGCGGCGCGACGACGTTCACCCAATCGGTGGTGCCGGTCGGCGTATCCCCATGCCACATGACCAGACCCCCGGTTCCCCCGATGAACACTTCGTACGCGTTCATGACCGGGGTCGGTCCGACGTCGAAGATCTTCTGATCGTAGGAGATGGCGCCGATACCGTCAGCCGCCGACCAGTCTCCGGCAAAGGCCGCCTGCGCGGCGTGGTACGAGGTCTGATCGTGCGCATCGACAAAGTGCGCATAGCCGCCCGGGTTCCCGCCGGTCGCACCCCAGGTGACCTCGTTGGTGAAATTCGCGCCTTCCATGACCATCCATCCCTCCAGGTCTACGTCGAACGAACTGGAGGCCGGCGGGAAGGCTGCCTCGGCGGGCAGTGTGAACAGGGTCAGAACACCGATCGTGGTCGCCGCAACGCGCTGCATGAGAAATACCCCTCCAATAAGAGTAATCACTGAATAATGTCGTTGGTGTATGATAGGGGTCTCTCGCGCCATGGCAAGCTGCATCAGTCCGGAAAACTGCCGCGGTGTGGTGGGTCCGCGGTTCTCAGACGTGGGAATGCGGTACGGGTCGCCGGCGCAAAAAAGCACCCACGGGACCGGGGTCGTCTCGTGGGCGCCCTCAAAGCATGGGTAGTCGTCCGCCGGATGGGCGGTCACACGCGCGTGTGCCAACGTGAACACGCTGTCTGGCTATTACCCGGGCGGAGTACAATCATCAGCCGTCATTCGTGGCGACCTGACCGTTCTTGAAACTCACCTTGCATTTGCCGCATTTTCCGTCGCGAACTAGGGCGACCGCGCAGGGCTCACACGAGTTC